>DZBD01000049.1:1528-16029 GCA_022729795.1 Sulfuricurvum sp.
GACAAGTGCAGACGGAACAACTTCAATTATGCCTGTTACGATTAATGTGGCGGATGTTCAAGAAGATGTAAGCGCAGATGGAGTGAGTATAGATATAGCCGTGGTAAGTACAAATGTAGAAGTTAGCACTCAAGTTGCAACTCCGCCGGCTTCGGCAACGTCGCTTGATGATATTGAAGATGTAACCAATACATCAGATTTAAGCGGTTCGTATAATACGTATGAATATACAAATATGAATAAATCACTCTATACCGGAAATGACGGCGTAGATGTTGTGGAGGTCAATGGTAACTCAAATGTCATTAGTACATACGGCGGTGATGATATTATCAATGTTGATGGCTCTCAAAATGCTTCTATTGATGCAGGAGAAGGTAATAATAGAATTGATATAGACGCAAATGCACAAAGTATCTATGTCGGAAATGACGATGATTCTATTAGAATCGGTAGTAATGCAAATAGTGGCTTGGATTTAAGAGAGGGTGATAATACTCTTGATATTGCCGGCAACTCATCCAATATCTATTCGGGCAGCGGTGATGACTCTATTTTAGTCAATGGAACAGTCAATGGAACATTAGGCAGTGGTGCCGGTAACGACGTGATTAATATCGGTAGCGCAAACGGGAATATAGATTCAAATGAGGGTAACGACAGTGTCACAATCAATAGCTATTCAAACGGCAGTGTCTATTTGGGCGGTGGTGATGATACGCTGGATGTAGGAAGCCATGTCAACCAAAACATTAATGCAGGTACCGGTAACGACACCGTAACGGTTGGCGGTAAAGTCAACGGAACGGTTGATTTAGGTGCCGGAGATGATGTATTAAAAATTGGAGAGTTCGTTCAGAAAAGAATTTATGCCGCCGAGGGTAATGATAGTGTAGTCATTGAAGGGAAAGTTAAAAATGATGTGATGGGTGGAAGCGGAAGCGACTCGATAGAACTGCAAAACTACTCAAAAGCTGATTGGGATGCAAATAAAGACAATGTTCGAAGTTACGTCAAAGAGTTTGAAAATATCAAATTTAATGACGGTACGACTATTGACGGCAACGGCAATCTCACCGACGGCAGTGCATTTAATACCTCTGCAAACACATCAAACGGTGAAGTGCTTACGACTTATGAGACAACTATCTCCATAACTGCAACACAAAACGATACAGACGCAAGCGAAACACTCTCAAGCGTAATAGTAGATGTCCCAGCAGGTGTAAGTGTAAAAGATGCAAGCGGAAATGAACTCACTGTAACAAATGTTCAAGTAAGTATACTGGTTGTAAGCGGTGTAGCTACAGCTATTACTCTTGTTTCGGCAGATAAGTTGACCCCGAGTGAAATTAACAGCATCAGCGCAAGTGTAACAACGACAGAAACAAGCGGTGATAGCGATAGTGCGGCAGATGTTGTCGGACATGATATATCTGAGATTCGCGATACAAATCCACATGCCGACATTATAGATGAGAACGTAGCAGAGGGAACATACACGGGTGTAACGCTCAGCGTAACAGATGCAGACGGCGATATGATTACCTACAGCTTGCCGGACGGTGTTCCTTTTATCTTAAACGAAAACGGACAAATACTCACTCACGGTGCTATAGATTTTGAAACAACACCAAGTTTTACCTTTGATGTGACAGCCACAAGTGCTGACGGTACGACAAGTACGCAAAGTATTACAATTAATGTGACGGATATTAAGGAAGATTTTAGAGCTGATGCAATCACTGCTTCCATTGAGTTAGGTGAGGCGATTGCCAATGTTGTGCAAGTTGTTGATACACAAGCTTTAGATGCAGCAGGAATTGTGGATAATAGAGACGGAACATATTCACAAACAACTTATGAAGAGACAGCCAAATTGATGAAAAATGTGCTCGTGGAAGTAGGGGAAGCCGAATTTATTCGGCTTGATGAAGCTCCTCGTCATGGCATCATTGAAGTGCAACAAAACGGTGAATGGAGGACGATGGAGGTTGGACAAGCCTATGATGCCGGCTCTTCAGTACGCTTTACTCCAAATGAGAGTGCATTAGAAATTACGCAAGACATAAAAATCGGAACCTTTGGTGAAAATGCAGGTACAAGTAAGTTTAGTGAGCGTGTAGAGCTCAGTGATTGGGGTCAAACCGCAAGCAATGGCAAAAGCGTTACATTTAGCGAAGGTGATTTGAGTGTTACGACACGGGTGGTTCAAAGTGGTGTAGACCAGACTCTAGGTGTTTATAACAAGTCAGGTACAGCAGACGGTGCGGGTATAGGAGATATTGACGGTGCCGGATTGAGTCGCGGTGAGACTATGGTTATTGAGATTACGGGAGTTGAAGTCAATCAAGTTGTATTTGGACTTGACGGGCTTGGGGCATACTTTGATGCAAACAGTTCGCAGGCGACACAAGTGGTCATTGAAGCGTATGATGCAAAGGGCAATGAGATTGATACACAAGGCGGTTTTAGAGAATCAGGAAGTACTGTTGATTCTTATGAATTTACGACAACTGTTCCTGTGGCTCGTTTTGAGTTAACAACCGAAGGTGGCAATGGCAATTATGTGGTTCAAAATATGACACTCTCAGTAACTGTTGTCGATGATGTACGATTTACTGCGCTATCAAGTGACGGTACTTTGGGTCTTTCATTACAAAGTGATATTAACATTACCCAAGGGATGAATATAACAAATATTACACATCTTCTTCCTATTTCTGATGAGCCGATTACAAAAACAGTTCAGGTTGTTGATACGGATAGAATGGATGCCAAAGGAGCGATTCTCATAGATGGCGTGTGGGTTGTGCCGACGGGAGTTGAGGCGGTTGAGCCACCGATGATGGATGTGATTGAGTCATATACATATCCACTCGATATTGCCGCAGCACTCAGTGACACAGATGCAAGTGAGAGTTTGAGTGTAACTATTACAGGTACACCGGACGGAGCAATATTGAGCGAGGGAGTTAATAACGGCGACGGCACGTGGATAATAGAAATCCAAGAGGGTCAAACAGATATAAGCGAAAGTTTAAGCATAACCATTCCGGCGGGAAGTGAAGAGTTTACTTTGGGGATTAAAGCAACTGCAACAGAATCCAACGGCGGCGACACTTCTACAGTGGAAGCAACGGCACAAATAGAGGAAAACGGCACGGAGGGCGATGACAATATCACCTTTGATACGAATGATACCATCGACGGCGGAGAGGGCTTTGATACACTAATGATGACCGATGATATTAGTGTTGATTTTAGTACCCTTAGTGACAATGTATCCAACATCGAAGCGATTGATTTGGGCGAGGGTGCGCAAAATATTAGCTCTCTTTCTTTAGCAGATGTTATGGATATCACCGATGCCGACGATGTTCTAAAAATTGACGGGGATTCGAGCGACACGATTGAGCTCAATAAGCAAGGTGAAGATACCGAGTGGAAATTGGGTGATTTCAAAACAGATGCCGAAACCGGGAAATCTTACCAAGAGGTGACCGGAGGAGAGGGTGATAGTACTGTGACTCTTGAAATAAGCACACAAATAGATATACAAGAGAGTTAGTTTAAACTTCCACATGCCAAGCTTGGCATGTGGAAGTTTGCTTTTTGTGTTAATAGTAAATATTTAAGGAGCCGAAATGTCGGTGAAAAAGGATGAGTTAAAACGTAAAAATACGCTTTTGCAACAGTATCTCAAAGCCATAGATACTATGCTGATTATCTCCAAAACAGATAAAGAGGGCAATATTACCTATGTAAATGACCTTTTTTGCAAGGTGAGCGGCTATTCAAAAAATGAAGTGATTGGCTTGCCTCATAAAATCGTACGGCATCCCCAAATGCCCTCACAGTCATTCCAGAATTTATGGAACACCTTAAATGCCAAACAATCATGGAAAGGCGTTGTATATAACCAATCCAAAGAGGATAAAAAATATATTCTGAAAAATATCATATTCCCCCTTTTAGACGAAGAAGGAAATTTTATAGAATATATCAGTTTAGCCCAAGATATGAGTGAAGTCGTGGAGAAAAAAAATGCGCTTCGTAAAGAAAAGCAAAAACTCAAAGATATTTTAAATCATGTCGATAGCATTGTAGCAATGGTAAGTATACAAGACAAACTTCTATTTTTAAACGATAAATTTTTTGAGATATTTGAGTATGACACATTTGCGGACTTTAAAGCAAAACACGAGTGTATTTGTGAACTTTTTCAGGCAAGAGAGGGATATCTGCAAACGGTGATTGATGGCAGTTATTGGATAAATTATATAGTGAATAATCCTCATCTCGAACATTATGCCTTGATGCTCGATAAACATAATAACGAAACAATATTTTCCGTAACTCAAAAACTTATCGGCGCAGAAAATGAAGAGTTCTTTGTTGTAACTCTTACGGATGTTACAAGTTTACATTATGCTAGAGAAGAAGCAAAAGCGGCATCCAATGCCAAGAGTGAGTTTCTAAGAAACATGAGCCATGAGATGCGTACTCCGATGAACGGGATTCAGGGTATGTTATCTTTGTTTGGAAAAAGTCTCTCAAGCGAGAAGCAAAAGCTCTATTTTGAAATTCTCAAAAGCAGTGCAGATGCTTTGCTTGTAAATATTGACAATCTGTTTCATTTTTCTCAACTTGAGAATGGCAAAGTTGCTCTTGAAGTGGGTGCAGTGAATCTTGTAGAGGAATTAAAAAAAATAGCCTCTATAGTAGAGACAGAAAATAAAGAGATACTTTTTGAGTTGCAAAATGATTCTCAAATATCTGAATGTATCAAAATTGATAGTCTTCACCTCAAGCAGATACTATTTAATCTGCTCAACAATGCTTTTAAATTTACAAATTTAGGGGGAAAAGTAGTTCTGTATGCATCTATATTAAAAGAAAACGCACAAAGAACTACTATTAGAATCGGAGTCAAAGATACGGGAATAGGGATAGAGCCCTCTTTGCAAGAAAAAATATTTGAATCTTTTACACAGTCGGATAATTCTCTTAGAAAAAAATTTGACGGGGTAGGTTTAGGTTTGAGCATTAGCAGTCAATTAGTCTCTTTGATGGGTTCAAAACTCAAACTAGAGAGCCAAGTAGCCAAGGGCAGCGACTTTTATTTTGATCTTGATGTTGAGATTTGTCAAAAGGGTGAGAGATAACATTTGCTATGTTATTATTACAAAAAAATAAAGAGTGAATGTATGAATGAAGTAAAAACAATATATTTAAAAGATTATAAAGCCCCTGAATTTAGCGTACTTTCTTGTGATTTAGAGTTTGAATTATTTGAAGAGTATACGCAGGTTTGTAATAGTATGAAGATTCAAAAGCTTGATGAGAGTGTGAAAAATCTAGTGTTGGATAGTGTCCATTTGGAACTTTTGGAGCTATGGCTTAATGATTTAAAGCTCAAAGAGAGCCGTTATATTTATAAAAATGAAAGTTTAACGATTCTTAATGTTCCCGATACGTTTAGTCTCAAAATACGTAATAAAATTTATCCGCACAATAATACCGAGCTTGAAGGGTTGTATAAATCTGGAACAATATTTTGTACACAAAATGAGCCGGAAGGTTTTAGAAGAATTACCCCGTACATCGACCGTCCCGATGTTATGAGTGTGTTTATTACGACGGTTATTGCAGATAAACAAAAATATCCCCTTCTTTTGAGTAACGGAAATAAAAAAAATACGCAAGAGCTTGAAGATAACAGACATAGCGTGACTTGGGAAGACCCGCATCCGAAACCTTCTTATTTATTCGCTCTGGTTGCGGGTGATTTGGGCTGTGTTAACGATACCTTTATAACTGCCGGCGGAGAAAAAATAGAGCTCAATATTTATTGTGATTTGGGGAATGAATCTAAATGTACACATGCCATGAAATCACTCAAAGAAGCGATGATTTGGGATGAACAAAAATACGGACGAGAATACGACTTAGAAATTTATAATATCGTTGCGGTGGATAGTTTTAATATGGGAGCGATGGAAAACAAAGGCTTAAATATTTTTAACTCCACTTATGTTCTAGCTTCCGAAGATACGGCGACAGATGCCAATTTTATGGGAATTCAGAGCGTAATAGCACATGAATATTTTCATAATTGGACCGGGAATCGTATTACCTGCCGTGATTGGTTTCAACTCACTCTCAAAGAGGGATTGACGGTTTTCAGAGACCAGTGCTTTTCTGCGGACTTGAACTCCAAAGAGGTGCAAAGAATCAAAGACGTTATCTCTTTGCGTGAGAGACAATTCGTAGAAGATGCGTCTTCGACTTCACACCCGATTCAGCCGGAGTCTTATATATCCATGAACAATTTTTATACGGCAACCGTCTATGAAAAAGGTGCAGAGGTTATTCGAATGATTCACACTCTTTTGGGTGAAGAGGCTTACAGAAAAGCAAGCGATTTGTATTTTGAGACTTTTGACGGGCAGGCTGTAAGGACGGATGATTTTTTATGGGCTATGAGTAAGGCTAGCAATGTAGATTTGGAGCAGTTTACACGGTGGTATCATCAATCGGGCACTCCTAAACTCGAAGTCAAAGAAAGTTTTGAAGAGGGAATTTATAAGCTTATACTCAAACAAATAATTCCACATGCCGTAAATGGAGATAAGCAAAAACCTTATTATTACCCTTTGAAAATGGCGCTTTTGGATGAAAACGGCAATGAAGCGGTAGATAAAATTCTTGTTGTCTCAGAAGAAGAGGAGGAGTTTAGTTTTTACGGTTTTAAAACGAAGCCGATTTTATCCATCAACCGTGATTTTTCTGCTCCCATAATTATAGATCAAGAGCACACCGACTATCCATTTTTGATGCAACATGACAAAAACAGTTTTGTCCGTTATGAATCTGCCCAATCTTTTGCCGTGCATACTTTAGAAGCGATGATGCGCGGTGCAGAAATAGATAAAGAGTTTGTAAAATCTTACGGCTCTATTTTAGATTTAGAAATCGAACTCTCCTATAAAGCCCTTCTTTTAGAGCTCCCAAGTATTTCAACTTTGATGCAAAGACAAGATATTGTGGACTTTGAACCTTTATATGAGGCAAAAGAAAAGTTAACAAAACATTTAGCAGTTACCTATAAAGAGAAACTGCTTGCGCTTTACAACACTTTCCACATGCCAAGCTCTAATGCAATAGACAGCCAAAGTATGGCACGGCGTGCAATAAAAAATCGTGCCCTCAAGCTTTTATCTGCCCTAGAATCGGATGATGTACTTACAATAGCAAAACTTCAATATGAGCAATCGCTCACAATGACGGACAAAATCGTAGCACTTGATATATTGGAGAATAGTTTCGCTCCACATGCCGAGAATGCTCTGGCTGATTTTTATGTAAAATACAAAACAGACACTTTGATAATGAATAAATACTTTTCTATTTTGGCAGCCTCAGAGAGAGAGGGTACGTTGAGCCGTGTTATTGCTTTGCAAAATGATGAAGCGTACAACGAAAAAGTTCCTAATCTTGTTCGTTCGCTCATCGGTGTATTTGCAAGAAATTATAAACATTTTCATGCAAAAGACGGCAAGGGATATAAGTTTGTCGCAGACAAGATACTAGAAATAGACAAAATCAATCCTCAAATGGCATCAGGACTTTGTGCGGGATTTAAAATATACGAACGTCTGAGCAGCGATAATAAAAATCTGATGCAAGAAGAATTAAAACGTATCATTTCTACACACTCCCTTTCAAAAAATTCTTATGAAATTATCGGAAAAATCTTAAAAATCGAACAAAAATAGTCTCTGAAACCTATCAGAATCCCTAAAAATAGGGATTCTATCACTTCATAATTTATATATATAATTATTATTTTCTTAAAAATAATTCTTTCGTGATACTTTTGTGATAAAATCTTGATAAAGTTACTCAGAACTTGAAAAAGAGGAAAGAAAAATGGCAAGATTAGTTGTTTTAGGTGGTGGTGTTTCCGGACATACTGCAGCGACATTCGCAGCAAAATGGTTAGGTTCGTCCCACGAAGTCGTGGTTGTTACTCCAAATGCAAAATGGAATTGGATTCCGTCTAATATTTGGGTCGGCGTTGGCGAAATGAGTAAAGAAGAAGTTACTTTTGATTTGGCACCTGTTTATGCAAAAGCCGGCATAACATACAAGCAAGCAAAAGCAGTTTCTATTAATCCCGAAGGAAGTGCGGCAATTGCTAAACCTTTTGTGACTGTAGAGTTTACACAAAAAGGCAAAGAAGGCACAAGCGAAAATGTAGAGTACGATTATCTTATTAACGCAACAGGTCCAAAACTGAACTTTGGTGCAACTCCGGGTTTGGGTGAAGGCTCAAACTTAGGTGAATTTACCGTTTCTGTTTGTACGGCAGACCATGCGGAACACGCTTCCCATGAACTCAATAAAATTATCGAAAAAATGAAAAAAGGTGAGCGTCAAAAAATTCTCATCGGAACCGGACACGGCATGTGTACATGTCAAGGTGCAGCATTTGAATACATCTTCAATGTAGAACATGAGATAAATAAAGCCGGTGTTCGTGATATGGCGGAGATTACATGGATTTCTAACGAATCATTTTTGGGTGACTTCGGTGTGGGCGGACTTCATATGAAAACTATGGGTTACGCAGTAAGCTCAAAAATCTTTGCCGAGTCTATATTTACGGAACGTAATGTTGATTGGATTATCGGCGCACATGTCAATAAAGTAGAAAAAGGGAAGGTGAGTTATGAACTTCTTGATGGAACTTACGGAGAAGAAACATTTGACTTTTCAATGCTTATCCCTCCATTTGCAGGTGTCGGCTTAAAAGCATACAACAAAGCGGGCGAAGATATTACAGCTACAATTTTTGCTCCAAACGGATTTATGAAAGTAGATGCAAACTACGCTGCGGGTGCGTATGAAAACTGGAAAGCAAGTGACTGGCCGACTACATACCAAAATCCAACGTACGGAAATATGTTTGCTTGCGGAATCGCTTTTGCACCGCCGCATGCAATCTCAAAACCAATGAGTTCACCAAACGGAACCCCAATCAATCCAACGCCTCCAAGAACGGGTATGCCATCGGGCATCATGGGTAAAGCTGTTGCACACAGTGTTTGTGACAGAATTCTCAAAGGTCCTGACGCTCCGCTTCATGAAGCTTCTATGGCTCACATGGGTGCTGCTTGTGTTGCTTCTGCAGGGAAGGGACTTTTTACCGGTACCGCTGCTGCAATGACAATTTATCCTGTTGTTCCGGACTTTGAAACGTATCCGGGAACAGGTCGCGATACAGATTATACTTTTGGTGAAATCGGTCTTGCAGGTCACTGGATTAAGCACATTTTACACCACTTGTTTATTTGGAAAGCGAAGCTGAAATTTGGCTGGACAATGATTCCAGAGTAGAAATTAGAAATTAGAAATAAATAAAAAAGGAAAAATAATGTCAAAATACGGCGAAAAAAATATTAAAGCGTACGGTAACAACTTTACAACGATGACACCTGGTCCCTTTGCAAAAAAATTAAGAACATGTGTTCTCTTTCAGTTTATAAGATTTATCGTCATTAATCTTAAAATGCTCGTAGTGGTAAGTAAAAGTCACTAATTCTACAAAAGTATCCTAGATATTTCTAGGGTACTCCCTCAATAAAACAATCACAATATTTTTTACTAAGGCATAAAATGATTCAAGAAATAATCACGTATCCGACGCCACCAAGCGTACAATACGGAACAGATGTACGAATATTTGATGATACTATAGTTACTTTAATTGATGACCTCAAAGATACGATTATAGATAATAACTTAGACGGTTTGGCAGCCTTTCAAATAGGCAGCTATTGGAATGTTATCGTGGTTAAAAAAGAGGACGGCAGCTTTTTAGAATTGATAAACCCTAGACTTATAAGCACAAAAGGAAAAATAACTACCATAGAGAGAACGGCATATTTTCCTAAACTAAGCGCAGAGATAACAAGATATGACAATATCAGTGTCGTGTACCAAGATAGAGACGGTGTGCACTTATCTCTTGGAGCAAGCGGAGATTTTGCGGTTTTACTTCAAAGAAAGTTCGATTACACATTCGGCGCAAATTTTTTAAGCAAGCTCTCTAAAGAGGAGAGAAAGAAGTTTGAAAAAAAACTCGACTTCGGTACAGATATAGCAATATCCGAATCATGCCCAACAGTATTTAGAAGAGATTATTTTTTAAAAGTAGCAAATATCGTAATGGTTGCCATGCTTCTATTACTTGGAGCATCTTTATTTGTATCCGATGCGCAAGTAGCAGCCGGCATGTGGAAATATCAATTATACGCTTCATTTCTTGCCCTTGGAATAAGTATAGGGTACTTTTTTTACGGCTACTATGAAGGAAAAAAATACACTACTTGTACGAGTTGCCAAGTAGGAAATTTAATAGGAACAGTAATAATCTCATGCATAAAACTCACGGTAATTATGCTTTTGTCTTATTTTATCATATAAGATAATCGTATGAATGCAAAGCTTCCCGCACTCACTAAAACAAAAGAGATTTTTATAGCTTCTAAAGAGAATATCATAGCAAACTGGCTAGCATACGGCTCTCCCAAAAAAATATTATTCGAGCATAAAATAGAGTCTGATAAATTTATTAATAATTATGCAGGCGGAGTTTTTGACTATTTTATGGGTGTAATATCGGGCGATGTTGAAATTGGAAACTGTCCTGTGATGCAAGATTTATTGGCATATTTAAAAGATAGAGAAATAAGTGCGGGTGAACTTTTTGAATTATGTAGTCATTTTCGCCGTTCGATGATTGATTTTACCTATGATGCAAATGTAAATTCAAAAGAGGTGTTTGATGAGATATCGTATATATTTGATAAAAATTTTCAAGGTATTTTAAAATTTTATACAGATACCCTTTTTCAAAGGCTTATAGATGCAAGACACGAAGCAATGCAGGCATCTCAGGCAAGAGAATATTTTTTATCCAATATGTCACATGAAATACGAACGCCCCTAAATGCTATTTTAGGCTTTGTGAACGTGCTTATAGAAGAAAATATCTCCAAAAAACACAGAAATTATTTGGATATTATTCTCAACAGCGGAGAAAATCTCTTAAGTATCATCAATGATATTTTAGATTTCTCAAAATTACGTAGCGGGGAATTTACAATTGAGCCGAAAAATTTCTCTCTTCATGAAGAGTTGAGCCATACGATGGAGCTTTTTGTTGCGAGTGCAAATCTAAAAGATATTACGATTACTTCCTATATTGATCCTGCAATACCAAAAGAGTTATATGCAGACGCACTCAGAATTAAGCAGATTTTATCCAATTTTTTAAGTAATGCTATTAAGTTTACGCCTCATGGAGGAGTTATTAGTATTGAAGCCACTTGTCATAATCAAAGGTTAAAGATAAGCGTGGAAGATACAGGGATAGGTATTGTAAAAGAAGATTTGCAAAATATATTTACAGCCTTTGCACAGGCGCAATATACGCAACTCCACAGCAGTAACGGAACAGGGCTTGGTTTGTCTATCTGCAGTCAGTTAACCGAGCATATGGGCGGTTTTGTCGATGTTAAATCTGTTCCGGGAGTCGGAAGTATATTTTGGATAGAAATACCTGTAGAAATATATCTTGAGCAGTGTCTTGTTTTTGAGAATATTGAAAAATTTAAGAGTTTAAAATTAGTGCTTTATGCCAAAGATAAAAACATTTCTTTTCGACATATCTCTTTTTTGAGATATGCAAATACTCTTGGCATGGATATTGAAGTGGTAGAGAATTTTGATGGGGAATTTGATGTTGCAATATTTGTCTATGAAGAGATAGAGATATCTCTTCGAAACAAAATCGAAAATTCTGAGGGTAAATATATTGCATTAATGAGCAAAAATTATGATGTATTTGATAAATATCAAAATATATTCTCTATGTGTTTTCCACTTTATTGCTCAAAAATATATGGGGCTTTTCACGAACTATTAAATCCACATGCCGACTCACCCTATGCAAAAAAAATATCCCCTAGTTTTAAGGGACATATCCTCGTAGCAGAGGACAACGAGGCAAATCAAGAACTGATAAAAATTCTCCTTACAAAATACGGCCTTAGTTTTGATTTGGCGGGAAATGGTCTTGAGGCATTCAAACTTTATCAAAAAAATAGATATGATTTGATTCTTATGGATGAGCAAATGCCCGTTATGGATGGGAATGAGGCGATTTCGGCAATATTAAAATATGAAAAAGCAAAAGGTTTAAAACATACTCCGGTTTCCACCCTTACTGCAAATGTTATCAAGGGAGCCAAGGAAAGAGGTTTACTCAGCGGTTTTGACTCCTTTTTAGGAAAACCGATTGTGCTTAAAGAATTGGAGAGAGTTTTTTTAACATATCTGGAAGTTAATAGCAAAGATAAGATGAAGCTCAACCAGTCAAGTAATTCTGCTGCTTGCATTCAAGGTTTGGATGCTCAAAAACTCACAGAGGAATTAATGCTGAGTTATGAAGAACTCCTTATGCTTCTGGGGCTTTTTATAAAAAAGATGCAGACGTCTCTTCCCGAACTTAGCAAGGCAATAAAGCAGAGAGATTATAAAAATATTGCACGATTAGCACATAGTATAAAAGGTTCAAGTGCCAACTTTAGAATAGAATTTTTGCAAAATCATGCAAACGAGATGGAGCAAATGGCTAAAAAACAGAGTGAAACATATGACTTTGAAGATATATTTAATAAAATAAAAATGAGGGTTGCAGAGATTTCTCTCTCTTAAATTTTATTATTGTTCTATATAGTAACCTATACCGGAAGCATTTTTAATAATATCGGTTTCTAGTTTATTCCGAAGTCTCCAAACTAAAGTTCTTACACTGTTTTCAGTTGCTCCGCTTTCGTCCCAAACATAATTCATTGCTTGCTCAAAACTAACAACAAGTCCAAGTTGCGCTACCAGTAATCTCAAAAAAGCATTTTCTTTTTTAGTGAGCTTTATTTTTTTGCCTTTGTAGAATGTTTCACAAACACTGATATCTAGGTGATAGTCATTGCCAAAAGGAACGATAGGCTTATCAGAGGCTTTTTTGGAATATAACAGTTTTTCAAGGTTGAGTTTATCTACTTTTAAAGAGTTGATATCATTTTTTCTCTTATTTTCTACATCATATTTAAAAAGAGCCATCTGCATTGTTGCATGGAGTGAATTCGGGTCAAAGGGTTTGACGATATAGCCGTAAGGTTCGGTTAATTTTGCTTGAGAAATGATAGCATCATCACTGTATGAGGTGAGAAATATAAATGGAATATTATATTGGGAACGTATCATTTTTGCCAATTCTATCCCGTCATTGCTCTCTTGCAAAGAGATATCGATAATGATGATATCCGGCTTATAGGCATTTATTTTATTTTTGGCTTGGAGGGCGGTGTCACAAATGGCAACTACGCGGTATCCTTGTCTTTGCAGTGACAAATTGAGATTGAGTGCGGTAATCTCATCATCTTCAACAATAATAACATTCTTTTTTTCCATCTCTTTGCCCCTCTATCAAAAAAAAATAATTATTTTGTGATAAGTAAATGTGTAATTATAATATAACTATTTATTATTTACAATAGTAAAATATTACTTGTATGAATGTTGTTACGAAATGCTACTATAATTCAATTATCTATTGTATATTGAAGGATTTTTTTGTCATATTATGTATATATGCTTGAATGCAGTGACGGAACTTTATACACCGGAATTGCCAAGGATGTAAGTAAACGCCTCCAAGAGCATAACTTTTCAGATAAAGGTGCGAAATATACGAGGTATCGCCGACCGGTGAAGCTTGTATATGAGGAAAAAGCACAAGATAGAAGCAGTGCATCGCAAAGAGAACATAGGATAAAGCAATTGAGTAGAGAAAAAAAACTGAGTCTTATTTATGATTAAAATATATGTAGACGGAGATGCTTTTCCAAATCTTCTCAAGCCTATCATATTTCGCTCTATAGAGCGTTTGAATATTGTCACCTTCGTTGTTTCAAATAAAAAAATTGATATTGGTAGGTCTAAATATATAACTTATATTATCGTCGAAGCAGGTGCCGATGAAGCAGATCATGCTATTGTGGAGATGGTAGAAGAGGGCGATTTGGTGATTACCGCAGATATACCTCTAGCTGACCGTGTTATCAGCAAAAATGCACATGCCATAGATCACAGAGGTGAACTTTACAGCGTCGATAATATTAAACAGTATCTTGCTATGAGAAATCTCATGGAAATAATCCGAGATACGGGAGAAATGACAAAAGGACCGGCACCTTTTAATCAAAAAAACGTACATGAATTTGCTAATCAACTTCATAGATTTCTAACCAAAAAGAATAAATTTAAGAGTTAAAAAATTGTATATGCAAAATATTGTGTCAACTTTCTTTGAATAACTGCCATTCACCACCCCAAAACACCAAAAAAATGAATATTTAATTTCATTC
>DZBD01000050.1 GCA_022729795.1 Sulfuricurvum sp.
TGTTTTCATGCTCTGGATTAAGCAACTTTGATTCCTTAGTGCGTAAGGTCAGTTACTTAGCAAGTTTGAACCCAAAAAAAGGCAATGAAGTAGGTAAACTTAGACCTGTGCTTATCTACCAAACCGGTATGTTAAACCAAGTAGCGCACCCCACCACCACGATTTTACCCCTCTCTACGCAACTTATAGACGAGAGTTATCCTTTGAGAATGAGAATCGAAAAAAGAGACAAACTCGACTTTTCAAGTGAAATACTTTGTGATCAAATTCGGACAATCGACAACCAAAGAATACTTAACGAAAAACTAACAACGCTCAGTGATGATGAAATGAAACAAGTAGATAAGCAAGTGAAAATTGTCTTAGCAATAGGATAAAAAAGTGCATTTTAATTTTCAAACACAATCTTCTTCGCCTCTATTTTCATAACACGGTCGCAGTATTCTAACATTCTTTCGTCGTGGGTGACCATGATGATGGCTACGTTTTGTTCTGCGGCGATTTTTTTGAGCATTTTTACTACGCTTATGGAACGCTCGGTGTCGAGTGCGGCGGTTGGTTCGTCTGCTAGGATGATTTGGGGTTTGTTTGCTAAGGCTCTGGCAATGGCTACTCTTTGGTTTTGACCGCCTGAGAGCTGGGAGGGTTTGTTGTATGCTTTGTCGGCGATGTCAAAATATTTGAGTAACTCCATGGCATGTGCATTGGCTTCTTTGGTGGGTACTTTGTTCGTTTGAGGCACTAAGGTTACGTTTTCAAGAACGTTTAAAAATGGGATGAGATAATGTGCTTGAAAAATAAAACCGATTTTTTCGCGTCTTATTTGGCGTGAATTATTCGTAAGCCAACGGTTGTCATACACTTTTTCCTCTCCAAGCCAAATCTGCCCCGATGTCGGGTTCACAACACAGCCTATCATCATAAGCAGAGTGGTTTTTCCCGCACCGCTTGGCGCTACGAGAGCGATGAGTTCGCCCTTGTTGACGGTAAAAGAAGCACCGTCTATGACGCTTACAAAACTATCTCCGCTTCCAAAACTTTTTGTCAAATTCTCGATTTTTATACTTTGCTCTTTTTTCATATCAGCCTCCTATTGCCACGGTTGGGTCTGCGTGAATGACTTTGCCCACGCCGACAAACGATGCCAAAATAGAGGCTAAGATGATGACGACAAAAAGCCCAAGTGCGTCAGGCGCTTCTAAGACTACTCTTTTTGGAAACTTGTCATAAATGAAATGCGAGAAAATATTTCCAAATATAAAAGCAAAAAAGCCAAGTAAAAGCGTCTCTTGAACAATCATTTTTACTATGATGCCATCGGGAATGCCGATGAGCTTCATGATGGAAATTTCTTTCATTTTTTCTAAGGTCATGGTGTAGATGATGAGCCCGATAATAATTGTAGAGACCACAACCAAAATAGCGGTAAAAAGCCCTATTTGTTTTGCGGAACGCTCTACGAGATTTTTGGTTAAAATAGTCGTTTGTTCCTCATTTGTATACACGCCTACATGTTTCCACATGCCAAGCTTTTTAGCGATTGCCTCTGCGTTATAACCCTCTTTAAGTGTCGCTACGGCCGTGTTTACCGTGTGTATATCGCCGCTGACGTTTATGCCTCTTGCTCTGTCGTTTCGTATGCTCGCGTTGGGAGTGCTAAATTGCAACTCTTGTGCATCTTTGAGGCTTATGTAAATGAGCGGTTCTCCGCTTGAAGAAACCGTTCCTTTTGTCACTCCTACGACGGTGAAATAGTTGCGAGCGATTTTGATTTTGTTATGAAGTTTGAAGCCCGTCTCCGTTGAGACAACCATTTCGTAGTGACTTTTTTGCAACATGCGTCCTTCTATCAAGTTTGCGGGATTAACGGGGTTTATGCTTCCAAAAGGGTCAAACCCGATGGCGGTCACACGAACGGGTTTTTCTAGTCCGTAAAGCTGCAAATTTTGAAAGGTTAAAGCTTCAGATTTGTCGATGCCCTCGATGACTTTGAGAGTGTCTTTCAAATCTTCATGGATGCGAGACGACTCGGCGAAAGGTCCTAAAGTGTCCTCTTGAACAACCCAAATAGCGACGTTTATATCTTTGAGAAGTTTTTCGGCATCGACCATCATTCCGCGATATACCCCTATCATTATCAACACGATTCCAAGGAGCATGCCCACACCCATGGCGGTTACAATGAATTTGCCTAAGGTGTGTGCTATATCTTTTTGCGCAAGATTTATCATAAATGAACCCTCATCCCCTCAGAGAACGGTTTTTTACTTGAGTCAGGAACTAGAATTTTTGTACTCTCATCGACTCCCGATTTTACTGCGACAAACTTTCCTGAGCGTGCTAGGATCTCTAGTTTTTGAAAATGTGCAGTGTTATTTTGGACAATCCAAACGCCGTTTTTACCGTTTTTAAAAGAGAGATGTGCCGCTTTTATCGCTAAGATGTCACTAAAAACTTCCGTCGTAATCGCCACCTGTGCCTGCTCATTGATATAAAAAGGCAAGGGAAGCGTATCAAAAGAGATGTTGACCTGTCTCTCTTGCGTCACCGCATCGCTCATAGCAGAGATACGCTCTAGCGTGCCGCTCAAAATTGTGTTGCTTTGAGAACGCAGAGTAATGTCCACTTTTTGCCCCACTTGCACCGTGCTACTTATTTGCTCGTCAATATAAGCCTCCACCCAGACGGTTTTAGTATCGACGACTTTTAAAATAGACTGCGACGCTAAAACAGTTTGGGCTATTTGGGCATCTTTGGCGATGACATACCCATCCACGGGTGCGTAAATATTCAAACGTGAGCGTTTTGCTTCAAGGGCTTCTATACTTTTTTGCACTCTTAGTATTTCTGCTTCGCCAGCACTTATATGGGCGTGACTTGAGGCTATTTGTGCCGTTATGGTTTGCAAATCGGCATTGGCTTTGTCGAACTCGACTTTGGCGACGTACTTTTGTGCATAGAGTTTTTCATAGCGCTCGTACGAAATTTTTAGGAGCTCTTTTTGAGCGTTTAAGCTTTGAAGCTCTTTTTGCGTCGCCACAGATTCAAAGCGTACTTTTACAAGGGTGGCTCTTGCTTCTTCAAGTAAACTCGGCAAATCTACGGGGTCAATCGTGGCGAGTAAATCGCCTTTTTTGACCCATAAACCCTCATCGCTGAAGATGTTTGTCACACGTCCAGCCGTTTGTGCGCTGATAGTGTAAATGTTTTTCGCACCCACGTTTCCGATGCCGAATACTTGCACCTCTAAAGACGTTCTTTTTGGAAAAACAGTTTCATAGCTTGATTTTGGAATATAAACTTTAAAGTAAAAAGCGACCGCACCAAGCGTAAAAATTAAAAAAGCCAGAAGATATTTTGTCCATGTTTTCATATTTGTTTTCCTGTAAGATATTTGATACGATTTAGTGCCATACTGCGGCTGAAATAAGCTTCTAAAAGCCCAAGTTCCGATGAGAGTTCGAGTGCTGCGCCGTCGAGGACTTCGATGTAGGTCGCCAAGCCCTCTTTGTACCTTGCGTTAATGAGTTCTTTGGTTGCAACCGAGGCTTCAAGCTGAGATTTTTTCGCAAGGATGGTGTTTTCATAGCGTCTTAAGTCAATAAGCAAAGCCTCCAACTCTTCTTGAAGTGCTAAAATTTTTCCATTTTTAAACTCTTTGGCACTGCTTGTGGCTATGCGTGCCGTTTGTTCTGCGGCACTTAAACTTCCGCCCGTATAAAGGGGAATATTTAGCACCACGCCGACCACGCTTGCATCGTAAGCATTGAGCGTGTCAAAATAAGTGTACGAGGCAACCGCGTCGAGTGAACCGTAATGTGAAGCCTTTGCAGAGTTGTGTAAAAAAGTGCTTTTTTGAATGTTTTGCTCATATATTTTGAGCTGGGTGTTGTTTGCAAGAAGCTCGTCTGAGAGTTGTTCCAGAGTGGTTTTATCGGCGCTTGTGTCGGTGAGCAGATTGGTTTGTAACGTAATTTCTCCGAGTTTTTTCTCACCCATATACAGCCAAAGAGTCGAGAGTGCTTTTTCGTAAGAAGCTTCAGCCGTGCCTAAAGAGTCTTTTGAGGCATAATATGCCGACAAAAAGCGTGTTTCATCGGAGCTTGTTTTTATCCCTTGCTCGACAAGTGCATGGGCTTGCTTGTGAAGCTCTTTTTTTGTCTGCATATCTTTTTGAAAAACCGCGATAGCTTTTTTTTGAACAAGGGCTGTTTCATACAAAGAGGTCACTTTATAAACCATCAAAGCCTTCGCCTCTTCAACCGACAAACTTGCGATTTGGGTGTCGACCACTGCCGCGTCTATCTTAGAGCTTGTTTGTGAAAAATCCCAAATTTTTTGTTGCAAGGTGACTCCGGCTTGCCAACCTTGCTCATCAAGCGTTCTAAACTCCCCGTTTTGAGGTAAAACATAGGTGTGTAAAACATCATACTGCGCTAAAAAATTGAGATGCGGCAAATACGCAGAGTGTGCACTTTTTTGTGCTTGTTCGCTTTTTGAGACCTCAAGCATAAAGCTTTTGATGTCGGGGTGATTGTTTAATGTTTTATCTATACACTCCTGCAAAGTCACTGTTTGCGCGGATAAAGAGCAGAGAAAAAGAGCATTAAGAAAGAAATATTTTTTCATAATAAAAGCCTATCGAAGAGATGCAAGAATAGTACTCTTTGAACGTTAAGGGAAGGTTAAGAGACTCTCTTTGATACAATGCAACGATATCCTTGGCATGTGGATTAAAACTTAAGATAAATAATAGTTCCTTTTTTTATTTCGGAGTGTGCAAAAATTCTTATACTCATCGCTTCACATAACCTTTTTACTATGTCAAGACCTATTCCGTGACCGCTTGTTTGTTCTTTGTAAGAGCGTTCAAAAATGTTTTTGGTATTTTTTATCCCGACTCCGCTGTCTTGAATGCAAAGCATTTTCTCTTGAACGTAGATTTTGATAAATCCATTTTTTTTATTATATTTCGAAGCGTTGGAGAGCAAATTAACCAGCACCTGCTTAAAAGCTTTTTTATTAATATTTACATAAAAATCCACAACATCCACTTCATATCGTAACTGCGGATAAATTTTTTTATAGTTCAGAACAACCTCGTTTATAATCTCTGCCAAACTCTCATTTTGAATAAGAAAAGTCTCTTCTTGAAGCAATATAGAGAGATTATTATGCAACTCTAAAATGTCATCTATACTTCTTTTGATTCGGTTAAGAGGCTTGTTAGTTTGAAAATCAACACTCTTTTGTAAAAGCTTAATATTGAGCGAAATCGAAGTAATCGGAGTATTGAGGTCATGTATTAAATCTTTGGAAAAATTGTCCAATTTAGTGATAGCTTCTTGCATGGGAGCCAAAGCACGACGCGACAAAAAATAGCTCAATACGGCAAATAAAAGAAGCAAAAACAACTGTACCGTTATAACATCTCTTTTTATATAAAAGAGCGCTTCATTGTATTCGCACTTGTACTTTTTAATCTTAATAAAACCACTCTTCCAAGTATAGGGAACATATTTGATAAAATACTCTTTTTCGATACTAAAGTTATTAATCGAAAATTCCGAGATTTCTATCTCTTGAATTTCATGGCTAATATGTTTTTCCTCTTCTACAAAAGTATTTGTCTTAAGAAGTCTTGCATATTCTAGCATAGAGAAATGTTCCTGTTCTATAAGTCCCTTTTTTTGCTCCTCAAAATAAAAAAATCCAGACGCCAAAATAAGAAGGGTCACACTCCCGAAATATGATGTAAAAAATTTCCAAAACGCTTTTTTTTCATGCTTGAACAAGTCTGTACCCTACACCTTTAATGCTACAAATATTTAAACCGATTTTTCTAAGCTTACTGATATAAACCCGCAAAGCTCCTTCGCTCGATTCATTTATAGAATCAAGGGCGTTCAATAGCTCTTGTTTTGTAACTGTTGTATCTATATTTTTAAAAAATAAAGGCAAAAGTTTAAGCTCTTGAGGCGCTAAAGAGATGAATTGAGTACCGTTAAAGAGCTCGTTTGTGGAAATTTTATAGGAGAGATGATGATAAACAATCAAGTTACTTTGTGCATGAAACGATTTACGCAAAACCGCTTGTATACGCACCAAAAGCTCATCGAAATCAAAAGGCTTTTTCAGATAGTCATCCGCCCCGACCTCAAAACCCCTAGAGAGAGAAGCTATATCATTCAGTGAGGTTAGAAAAATAGCAGGCGTTGTATTACCTGAGGTTCGTAACATCTCCAAAAGCTTAAACCCGTCAAAATCTGGAATATTTACATCTAAAAGAAAAAGCTCAAACTCTTGCAAATAGCTCATCTCTATCGCCTCGTTTGCACTTGTAGCAGCTTTAATCATATAACCCTCATCTTCAAGCATTTCCGTTAACGTTTCCAAGAGTATAGGGTTATCCTCAACAAGCAATATTCTAGCCATCTTTGTTATCCTTCCCTTTTTTGAAATAGTATCAAGTTTAACAATATATTGCTACATTTTATATAATACCGAATACAAATAACATTGTGTTACAATGCAGTTAATTAATGTATTAAAAGGAGTTTTTTATGTCCTCTTCTTCTATCAATGAAGTGTGTTCAAGCCTTCTATCGCCTGAGGAATTGATACTCGGCGATGCACTGTTTCAAAGCGTAACAAAAGAAAAAATTGTTACACAAATCACATATAACACAAAACAATCTTCCATAAATATATATGCCGTTTCTCAAATCTATCTCTCTTCTATCGTGCCGATTCTCCATGATTTTGGTTTTACGATTATTGATGAAGTTTCATATAAAGTTATTAAAAATAACCAAGATATTTTTATCAGCCGTTTTAATCTCAAAATAGATGATATTAGTAATATAACAGTATCTAAATATAACATAGAAAAAGTAATTTCAGATTCGCTCAATGGTCTTATCCTCTCAAGATGCAGGCTGTTTTCCCTCGTGTACGATGAAAATCTCTCCTTACGTGAGGTGATGCTTATCCGTGCATTTATAGAGTACATCAACCAATCCGTCATCTCTGTGAACCAAGAGGGAATATTGAATACTATTACCGTGTATTCGCAGATTTCTAAACTTTTTGTTGAATATTTTCTTGCACGCTTTGATCCGAAACTTACAAAACGTGAGAAAAAAATCAAGGATATAGAAACACTTATAGAAGAAAAGATTAAAGATGTTCCCAATATTATGGATGATAAAATTTTAAAACTCACCTATGCTTTGATTCAAAATATCTCAAGAACAAACTACTTTTTAAACCATCGTGCCATTGCTTTTAAAATAGATACAAAAAGCTATTCCGTCAATCTCAAAGGAATTCAGCCTGCAATAGAAACTTTTGTATATCACCCTGACTTTAGCGGCATCCATCTTAGAATGAGTAAAATAAGTCGTGGTGGACTCAGATGGAGTGAAAGACACGAAGATTATCGTCAAGAGATAAAATCACTGATGATTACCCAAGACGGCAAAAATTCTATTATTATCCCCGATGGAGCAAAGGGCGGATTTGTCATACACAAAGAGATGTCTGAAATTACAAAGGAGTTTTTTGAGCTTGTGTATTCCACCTTTATCCATAATATGCTTGATCTTGTAGATAATATAGTGGATGGAAAAATAGTTAAAAATAAAAATATCGTAGCGTATGACGGAGACGACACCTATTTTGTTGTTGCAGCAGACAAAGGAACGGCTTCAATGAGCGATGTTGCTAACAAAATATCAAAAGAAAGAGCATATTGGCTAGGAGATGCATTTGCCAGTGGAGGAAGCAACGGTTTTGGTCATAAAGAGTTAGGGATTACGGCTCGTGGTGCACTTACCTCTTCAGAGAGATTTTTTATCGAAAAAGGGATAGATATACAACAGACTCCTATTACCGTTGTCGGCATAGGAAGCATGAAAGGGGATGTATTCGGCAATGGGCTTTTATACTCAAAGCAGTTTAAGCTTCTTGCTGCAATCTCTCATGCAGAAATATTTGTAGACCCAAACCCCGATACGCAAAGGAGTTTTGAAGAACGTCTGCGTCTCTTTAGTGCAAAAGACGGGAGTTGGAGTGCTTATGATAAAAATCTTATTTCTCAAGGCGGAGGTGTATTTTTTCGCTCTCAAAAAAATGTAGAACTTAGCGATGAGATAAAAAAAATGATAGGGACTACAAAAAAAACACTCAGTGGCGAAGAACTTGCTAAAAAACTTTTGATGATGCATGTGGATTTACTCTTTAACGGCGGAGTGGGAACCTATGTCAAAAGTTCTGATGAGAGCAACTTAGACCTTGGAGACAAACAAAATGAAGCTCTAAGACTTGATGCTAACGAGCTTCATGCCAAAGTAGTTTGTGAGGGTGGAAACTTAGGTTTTACTCAAAAGGCACGTATAGAATATGCCAAAAACGGGGGAGAAATCAATCTCGACGGGATTGATAATGCTGCAGGCGTGAACACATCCGATCATGAAGTCAATCTTAAAATACTTCTCAATGCCATACAGTCCAAACACCTTTTAAGTGAAGAAGAAGCGAACAAAACCCTGCATGATATGACGGAACAGGTTGTCAATTTTGTACTGTGGAGCAGCTACCATCAGTCGCTCACCGTTTCAAAAGATGCACTTTTAAGTCAAGACAATTTGGATGATTTTTTATCTACGATTACAGTATTAGAAAAAAATCTCTCCAGCTTTAAAAGAGGTGATTTTTATATCCCTAAAAATGAAAATTTTAATGAAGTATTATCTCCAAAAGGTGCTATAGTGAGGCCGGTGCTGAGTTCTTTGCTCTCTTATTCAAAAATATTTCTTAAAAAAATATTACTCGAATCCACGCTAGTAGACGAAACCTTTTCCGCACAATATCTCTTTAAATACTTTCCAAAATCTTTTACCGGTGTATATGAGCATGAAATATCCAATCATCCGCTTCGCCGTGAAATCATCGCAACGGTAATGGCTGATACTATTATCAATTTTCAAGGGGTAAGTTTTCTTTCAGATTACGAAAGTAATCATGAAGAAAAATTTATTATAAAAGCTAAATCCTACCTCATTTTAAACAAGTTATTCGGAGCAAATAATATTCGCTACGAGATATACAGAAATGACTTTAAAATGGAGATTCATACACAGTATAAACTCCTAAGCGAAATAGAACATATGCTCAGTTTCAGCACAAAATGGATGTTAAAATATCTCGATAAACATCAGGTGGACGTCAATCATATTTTAGATTACAAATCTAATATCTTTGAAATACTGGACAAAATCAATAAAGATTCTATTGTTCAAATAATCCCTAACAATCATAAGTTCAACCTTTTTTTCTCGGTAATTGATTATCTGAGATTTACCGTTGCAGCCATCATGGTGAAAGAAAATTCTTCCCATACCTTTGAAAATGTAGCCATACTATTTTATCTTGTTGCCAATGAATTTAAAATACTCGAAATTATTACCTCCCTCGATACAATAGAAATCGTATCGGATGTAGAAAGAACGCTCCGCACACAAACACTTCAATATGTAGAGTATATTGTAGTTCATTACACAGAGCAGGTACTGAGATTTCAAAGAATAAATGAGACTCCTCAAATGGCTTTTAAAAACTATATGGAGAATGACAAAGAGTCTTTTGAACATATCAAAGATAATATAACAAACTTTATTTCAAAAGAAAAAAAAGATATAAAAGATGTCAGTATTACCGTCAATCAAATGATGGCAGCACTTATTTAAGTATAATGACGGGATGAAAATAAACTCTATTTGGATAAAACGACTATTGAATTGGCTTAATTTTTTTAGAATAAAAACACAACAAAAACATCCATTCGGAAGAGGAATCAATGCAGAACTTTCCTCTGATGAAGAGGAATTGTTTCATAAATCATATCAGGCTTTTGAGCAAAAAAAGATTTTAAACGCATATGAATATTTTTTTCAATCTTTAGAAAATTTTTCCAGTGATACTTCAAACAAAAACATCACTTGTGAAAGAAAAGATGAAAAATTACACTTTGAAATTTTTCAGGGTACGGCAAGAATCAGCGGCTATGTTACACAAGAGTGTCTCTATGCAGAATCCATCATGACCAAAAAATCCCTTGCACATGTTGCGCTCAAACGTTACATGCTTGAGCGCAATTACCAGTTTACTTATGTTTATTACTTTAGCGATGATGAGTATATAAAACTCAAACTCTATCACGACAACATCACGATGAATCCTCAAAAAGTATTTCTGCCTCTGCGAGAGATGGCTCTCAATGCCGATTTTGACAAAGAATATATCAAATCTGAATTCCCTGATACAATCATAGAAGATATAGGGCATTTGAAACTTATAGACGCACATGAACTACGGATAAAATATAATTTTTTGCATACATGGATAGATGATATGAGTTTGAAAATCACCACGTTTCCCTCTAATGACAATGAAGGAATGAAGTCTTTTTCTTTTCTCTATCTTCTTTTTAAGATAGATTATCTGTTGGTGCCGAAATATGAAATATTTCAAAAAATAAGTAAAAAAGTGCAAGAATATTTTAGTGATGAAAACTCTCTAACAGAAGCAAAAAATGAAGAGCTAAAAAATTATATCGATGCACTCAAAAAAATGCCTTATGAGGAGTTTAGCACAAAATTTTATGACGCTAAATACACTTTTAATCCAACCGAAAAAACACCTCACGAAGAGATAGGTATTTTCATCACGGAATCCCTCGCAAAGATAAGATGGTATAAAAACAACCGTTATGACCGGATTATTCCGACTATCTATAAATATATTGCCTTTTACATCCTCTATAACTATGGACTGCATCCTGTTACAAAAGAGCTACTTCACACCTTAGTAGAGATTCTTAATCCCCGTTTTTTTAAAGCATTCGGCTACACACCTTTGTACAACGAAGAAAATGCAAGCTTTTCAAAAAGAGCCGTTATCTCAAAAATACAAGAGATTATCACGCCCTATCAAAGTCGTTTCAAACTCCTAGCCCCTTTTGGAGACAAGCTCAACTTTACTTCATTAAATGAATTTAGCAACAGCTTTTATCTCCAACTTAAACATCTCAATTTTGAGGAGGTCTAAGGATGAATACGCAAGTAATTTTAGAAACCTACATCGATAACATCATACAAATAATGACACCTTACGGAACCGGTTCCGGCTTCATTATAGGGGATTTAATTGTCACCAATTCCCATGTAGTATGTGGATTAAAAGAGGTTGTAATCTCTGCAAAAAAAATCAAAAGAACCATTGCGCAGGTTGTTTATGATGACTCTTATTACGATTTGGCATTTATCCGCAGCACATTCCACATGCCAGAACATCCTCTCAAATTAGCAGATGAAAATGTGCAAGACGGAGACAGTACAGTTGCCATCGGGCATCCTTACGGGCTCAACTATACAGCCACGGAGGGGATAGTTTCCAAAGCTTCAAGACTTCAGGGGGAACTCGAATACATACAAATTGACGCGGCAATCAATCCCGGAAACAGCGGAGGACCTCTTTTGAATAAAACAGGAGATGTCATAGGCGTCAATACTTTTATTATCCAAAATTCTAATAACCTTGGATTTGCACTCCCCTATTTTTATGTCCTTGAAAGCTTACAAAGTTATAAAGAACTCCATCATGAAAATGTCATCAAGTGCAACTCTTGTAAAAATCTTATCTTAGAAGAAGATATCAAAAATGACTACTGTCCGGCATGTGGAATTAAACTTGAAGTTGCAAGACTCAGGAGAAAAGGCTACAACCCTATCGGCGCTACAAAGTTATTAGAAGATATTTTGGCATCGTTAAATATCAATGTAACCCTTGCCAGAAGAAGTCAGGCATCATGGATTATAGACCGCACAAGCGCACGGATTGAGATAAATTATTATGAAAATGGGGTAATTATCGGTGATTCTAAGCTTTGCGGTATTCCTCAGCAAAACATTGAAGCCATCTATGATTATTTACTTGAGCAAAATGAAAAACTCTCTTACCTGCAATTTTCAATCAATGAGAACAGTATTTATCTCTCTTATTTGATTGCCGACTCCTCATTAACACTTAAAGAGGGTAAAATTGCATTTGAGAGGCTTTTTGAATATTCAGACAAATATGATGCAATTTTAATAGATACATTTAAAGCCATAAAACAAAAAAGAGAAGAAGATTAAAAGGAAACCCACATGCCAAGATTTTTAGAATTTAAAGTTGATTTAGACACTTTTATACAAGAGCTCAACGCAAGACTTGATGCTAACACAAAAAAGATTGATACCCTTTTAACGCTAGAGCAGAAGATATATACGAACTTTGTCAAACCAATGCAGATGATGGAGGAGGATTTTGGAGTATTTTTCACACCGCTCTCACATCTAAATTCTGTTAATAATTCAGACAAAACACAAGAGATTTATTCGCAGGCTCTGCCTATTATTACCGAGTATTCCACAAAGCTGTCCCAAAATATTGAGATTTACAAAGCCTATAAAGAGATACTTTCCAAAGAAGAGCAAACACTCAATTATGAGCAAAAGAAAGTTTTAGAACTCAATATTTTGCACTTTGAACTTAGCGGTGCGCATTTGGATGAAAAGACAAAAGCCAGACTTCAAGAGATAAATATTAGAAAAAGCGAACTCTCCAATGATTTTTCCCAAAATGTTTTGGATGCGACCAATGCTTATGAATATATTATTACAGATGTAAAAGATTTAGAAGGTTTACCTGAGAGTGAAATAGAAAACGCAAAATTCGAGGATGATGGAATAGTAAAATACAAATTTACTTTGCAAATGCCCTCTTATATCACTTATATGACATACGGGAAAAACCGTGCTATACGGGAAGAACTCTACCGTGCCTATGTTACAAGAGCACCTCAAAACGGAGAAATTATCGATGAAATGCTCTCTCTCAAATATGAGATGAGTCAGCTTTTGGGATTCGAGAGTTATGCGGCGTATTCGATAGCAAGTAAAATGGCAAAGGATGAGGAGAGTGTACTTGAATTTTTATACACACTTTTGAAAAAATCCACATGCCAAGCACAAGAAGAGCTAAAAGTTTTACAAAAAATGAGCGATGTTCCGCTTCAAAGCTATGACACGGCCTATTACAGTGAAATTCTCAAAAAAGAGCAATATGATTTAGATGAGGAGCTTTACCGCCCCTACTTTGAACAAACAAGTGTTTTAAATGGGATGTTTGATTTCTTGCACCAACTCTTTGGAGTAAGGTTCGAAAAAGTCGAAAGTACACTTTGGAATGAAAAAGCTTGTGCCTATGATTTGTACTTAAACAATATGCTAAAAGCAAGATTATATACCGATTTGGAATCCAGAAAAGACAAAAGCGGTGGAGCTTGGATGCATAACTGGCAAACACATTGCCTTGATGTAGAAGGAGATGAACAACTAGCATCTGCTTTTATTGTCTGTAATTTTCCACCCTCTTCCAAAGAAAATCCCTCTTTACTAAGACACGACGACGTAGTAACACTCTTTCATGAGATGGGACATGCGATTCACCATATGCTCAGTACCGTAAACGAGTATGAAGTCAGTGGAGTGAACGGTGTCGAATGGGACGCAGTTGAATTTCCCTCACAGTTTTTAGAAAATTTCGCGTATGAGCCAAAGGTTCTTAAATTATTTGCAAAACATTACAAAACCGGTGAAATACTCTCAGATGAGATGATAGATAAACTTGTCCGTAGTAAAAACTTTTTATCTGCTCTTGGAATGGTAAGGCAACTTGAATTCTCAATCTTTGACTTCAAACTCCATACAAAACTTTATCAAAAACAAGAAGTGCAAGATTTACTTGATTCCATAAGAGCTCAGAGTGCACTTATTCAGCCTCCTGCTTATAATAAGTTTCAAAATGGATTTACACATATCTTTTCGGGCGGTTACGCTGCAGGATACTACAGCTACAAATGGGCAGAGGTTTTGAGTGCCGACTCTTTTTTTAGCGTAGTGGATGAAGGAATTTTTGGCTCAGACATCGCCAAAAAATATTTAGATATAGTCTTACATAGAGGCGGCTCCCAAAGCATGGATATCTTATTTAAAGAACTCATGCAAAGAGATGCAAACCCTCAAAATCTGCTCAGACTCAATGGAATCAACCTGTGAAAATAGTAGCTTTTTTAGTGCTGCTTTTTGCATTAGTATTAGGGGACACAACTTTGAAAATAGCAACATACAATGTAGAAAATCTTTTTGACTTGGAAAAAAACGGCTATGAATATCCGGAATATATTCCCAATACAAATTCCGATTGGAATGCTCAAAACTATAAGATAAAGCTCCAAAATATCACAAAAGTAATCCAAGATATGAATGCCGATATCATTGCAATAGAGGAGATTGAATCTCTTGAAGCTTTGAAAGATTTGAAATATGCTCTTAAACAAAAGGGTCTGTATTATCCCTATTTCAATATAGCAGATAGTAAAAATACAACAACAAAAGTGGCAATTCTCAGTAAAATTCCATTCATTTATTCAAAAGAGCTGAGCGTCACTGCCTCTTTTGCACAAAGAAATATTCTTGAAACAAAATTTACAATCAATAATAAGGATTTATATATTTTTATCAATCACTGGAAAGCAAAGTCGGGACCGGAAAGCAAAAGAATCGTCTCTGCAAAAGCCTTGGTCAATAGAATAAAACAAATCGGTTATGACAAAAATATTATTTTGATGGGTGATTTTAACTCCGATTATGAAGAAAATGTCAAATTTCTAAGAAAAAGAAAACTCAATGACACCAATGGCAAAACAGGAATAAATGATGTATTAAAAAGTGCTAAACAGCAGCAAAAAGCATCACAAGTCAAATATGAAGAAAATAGTTTTTATAATTTATGGTACGACACAGACTCAGAGGAGAGATACACTTATATTTTTCGAGGTAAAAAAGAAGCTATAGACAATATCCTTATATCCCAATCCCTACTGAATAAAAAAGAGATATTTTATATCAGCGATACTATCAGTGCTTATAAACCTCCATATCTGTTTCAAGGTAAACAAATATATAGATGGCAAACAACGCGAAAA
This sequence comes from Sulfuricurvum sp., assembly GCA_022729795.1. Classification (GTDB taxonomy): domain Bacteria; phylum Campylobacterota; class Campylobacteria; order Campylobacterales; family Sulfurimonadaceae; genus Sulfurimonas. The sequence continues at coordinate 15,092 of DZBD01000050.1, forward strand.
AAACCGACAAAACACATCGGTAAAGGTTATTCAGACCACCTTCCACTTGTAGCAAAAATTCAAATTACTGACTAAGGCACCAATCTATCTCTTTTTTTCCACATGCCAAGAGATAGTGGTTTGTTTGAGAGAAAGGTTTAGAGCCAAAAAAACCTCTATGAGCAGAAAGAGGTGAAGGGTGAGGTGATTTTAATACTAAGTGTTTTTGCTCATCAATAAGTAAAGCTTTTTTTTGAGATGGGTTACCCCATAAAATAAATACTATATTTGTAAATTCCAAAGAGAGCTTTTTTATTATTGCATTCGTAAGTATTTCCCAGCCTCTTTGTTTATGAGAATTTGCTTGGGATGCAACTACGGTCAATACCGCATTAATTAGCAAAACACCCTCCTCTGCCCACTGCAAGAGATTTCCACATGCCGGGATTTTACACCCTATGTCATCATGAAGTTCTTTAAAAATATTTCGAAGAGAAGGTGGAATTTTACAATCATCACAAACAGAAAACGCTAATCCGTTCGCCTGATTATATCCATGATAGGGATCTTGACCTATTATCACAACTTTTACCTTATCTGGGGAAAGTAAATTAAAAGCTCTGAAAATATTTTCATATTGCGGAAAAATATCTTTTTCTTGATATTCATTTTCGATAAATTTATGAAGTTGTATAAAATAATCTTTATGAAATTCATCTTGTAAGAAAATTTTCCAATTATTTGAAAGTAGCATTATGGACCTAAAATTATTTTGATTTTAAAAAGAAAAAGCGGATTTTGACAACTAGGCAGCGACCTACATTTCCACACCTGAAAGATGCAG
>DZBD01000051.1 GCA_022729795.1 Sulfuricurvum sp.
CTGCTCAGGTGGGAATAAAAGGCAAAGAAGCGCAAGAAGCGAGAATCTTAGAACTTTTGGATATGTTCAATATCGAACCTATACGATACAGAAAAGGGATAAGCCTCAGCGGCGGAGAGCGTCGTCGTGTGGAGATAGCAAGAGCCTTAGTAAATGCACCGAAGTTTTTGCTGCTGGATGAGCCTTTTGCCGGAGTGGATCCTATCGCCGTAATGGATATTCAAAATGTTATCAAACAGCTTGTATCGTATGGAATAGGTGTTTTAATCACCGACCATAATGTACGGGAAACTTTGGCTGTTTGTGATAGAGCCTATGTCATTAAATCAGGGTCGCTTTTAGCTAGTGGAACCAGTGAAGAGATTGGACGAAACGCAGATGTACGGACACATTATTTGGGCGAGGATTTTAAGCTTTAGGAGCTTGTTTGTATTATGGCAGTTCTCAGACAAACGCAAAGTGTAGAAAATAAACATAAACTTTCCAACACTCTGCGCAATTGGTTGCCGATTTTACATTCTAGTTTGAGTGAACTTAGTGAGGCGATAACTCCCTTTGTAGAATCTAATCCCCTTGTAGAAATAGCCTCGGGTTTTGAAGAAGATTTTGAGAAAAGAATCCCTAGAAAAATCATTGTAGATGAGGTGAATAATTCACGTTCAGAGAAAATAGAAGCGCTTACTATTCAAAGCAGATCACTCTATGATATCTTAGACGAACAAATTGGAGCGCCCCTTTTTCCAACCCCTCTTTCCCAAGGCATTGCTGAATTTGTCATTGCCAATCTTGATGAAAACGGATATTACGAAGGGGATAGTGAATCGTTTTGCTTGACCCATAATATCCACATGCCGGAGTTTGAAAAAATCCGTTTGCGATTTGCACATATAGAACCTGTAGGAATAGGGGCAAAAGACTTGACTGAGTCTTTTATATTTCAGCTTGATAGCTCACAAATCAGCGATGAAGCCTATCCTTTGGCAGTCCTTGTTATCAATAATTTGCAAGATATACACAGCTATGCAGATGCACCTTATTTTGCTCAAGTGATGCAAGTGTTGGGTACGTTTAAAAATCCTCCCGCCATCGAGTATCAAGAGGAATCTTCTCAAGTGATACCGGATTTGATGATATTTTTTAATGAAGAGGGCTCTATTGAGGTGAAACTCAATGATGCTTATTATCCCGTTATTACAATAGATACCAACTACGGAGTGGAGCATGAATTTGTCTCACAAAAAATTAAAGAAGCAAAAAATTTAATCGATGCCCTTGATATGAGAAAAGCGACGCTCTATAAAGTGGGGCTGATGATAGTGGAATATCAGTATGCTTTTTTTACGGGGGGAGCTATTATGCCTTTGACGCTTAAGACACTTGCCGATGAATTTGGGCATAATCCCTCGACAATCTCAAGAGCGATTGCCAATAAATATATCGCCTGTGAACGGGGTGTTTTTGCGATGAAAGAGTTTTTTACCACTGCCATAGACGAGGATGTCTCTAACGCCGCCATCAAAGAATATGTGGTTTCACTCGTCAAACAAGAAAATCATAAAAAACCGCTCAGCGATATGAAACTCCTTGATATGATTCAAGAAAAATTCAAGGTCACAATAGTGAGACGAACCATAGCAAAATACAGAAAACAGCTTAATATTGCAGGTTCTAGCGAGAGAAAAAAACTCTACCATTTACATTAAGCTTGGCATGTGCAAATGAAAGAACGGTTGGAATTGGAAGTGCAAAAGCGAAATAAAGTCGGTGAAATTTCCGTGGATAGGCTTGATCCGATTCTAATTGCTTATCGCTATAAAGACCCCACAATTTCCCTTATTTGCGCACTTTTTGCATATGGAAACGTCAAGCAGATAGTCAAATTTTTGGATTCACTCGATTTTTCTTTGCTTCAAAAAAGTGATGATGCAATAGCAGAGGGGCTCAAAAATCACTATTATAGGTTTCAAAAAGCTGAGGATATTATTGCGCTGTTTATCGCACTCAAAAGAGTGAGTGAAACAACAACCCTCGAAGAGGTTTATAAGTCGGGATACTTGCAAAATAAAAATACACTTGAAGGGATAAATGCACTCATTCAAACCATTAATGCAGCATTTCCACATGCCACAAAAGGGTACAGCTTTTTAATTTCCCAAGTCACCACAAAAACAAAGGGTGCAGGCGCGCTTAAGAGATGGATGATGTTTTTGCGCTGGATGGTAAGGGACGATAATATCGATATGGGATTGTGGAGCGGGATTGATAAGGGAGATTTGATTATGCCGCTCGATACCCATACTTTTAAAGTCTCCCGTAAACTTGGTTTGCTTCAAAGAAGAACCTATGATTTGGAGGCGGCAATAGAGCTGACAAATAAGTTAAAAGAGTTTGATGCAGGCGACCCGCTGAAGTACGATTTTGCATTGTATAGAATAGGGCAGGAAAAACTGTTTTAGTGAACTGCTTAGGTTCCGGAGTGTTGAACCTAAACAGTTGTAGTTCCTACTTTTGAACGTTTACTTGTAAACACCGACACTCCAACCGAATCTCCAATCATTATTTTTTTCAAAAGCACCTACAAACGGCGCTTTATCAAAGAATGCGTTATAATCAGACGGGTTTATAACGGAAGCTTCGGTTGTATATGCATTGGTAGCACAGTACTTCCCTTTAGAAAAAATTCTCTCAATATCAGCTTCCGTAACACCTTTGTCTGCGGCGTACAAGTCTCTATTTTCTTTTGAGCCGGCAAGTGCTACGCTTTGAAAAAATATTTTGTCGTTTGCAAGAGTGGCAGAATCATCTATTGCTAATTGCGCTTTATCAAACCCAGATACGATACCGTTTATCAGTGTATACCCCGAACCTCCTCTTATTACTATCCCATATTTACTACCGTTAGAGCCTAAAAACTCAAAGTTAGCAAGTGTTGGATTTGTGATTGGTTTTGCGCTGTGTTTTTTTTCATTATTATCTGATTCTATCCCACTTCCTGTTTCGCTAGCCTCAACAAAATATTTTTCAGCATATAAGTATTGAATATAGCCGTTGTATCCCATGTCGGTATCCAAAGAATCATCTCTGTTGCCTATCAAAAGAATATGTTTCATATTGACACAACCGCCCCAAAGTTCTATACCGTCATCTTTGCCTTGGTATACCTCGATATAGTCAATCGTAGTGCCGCTACCGACGCCCCCTAAGCTAAGACCGTTAAGTTCTTTATTTTTTGAAACTTGCGCACCGGCATATTTTATAACAACATATTTGAGTATACCGCTATCATCGTTTTCAATATTTCCGCCAAATCTAATTTTTCTTTTTGAAAACTCAAACTCTTCATCAAAATTACCGCTGTTAATATGTGCATTACCAGCTATCACCAGACCGCCCCAGTCTCCGGATTTTGCTTTTTGATCTTTTATGTCACTTTCTGAAGTAAACGTGATAGGCTTTTCCTTTGTCCCGTTGGCAATTATTTTCGACCCACGGTTTACTACTAGAAAATCTTCACTGCCATTACCGAAAAGTATCGTTCCTTGATCAATTACAAGGTTGGATTTATAGTTATTGTCTCCACCAATCTGCACTTCACCGTTTATATGCCAATATCTATCACTCGTTAAGTGCAAATCATTTGTAATGATATTTGATACTTCACATACCGGAATATTTTTAATACTATACCCCGCATCACTTGTACCTGTCGGGCATGTTGCTCGATGATACTTAATACTCTCAACTGCCGGTTTTACCTCATGTTCCCCAAATAAAGATTGAGATGCCAATAAATAAGCAGAAACTGATACAACAACTACGCTTGCCGCTATCGAAATTTTTTTCTTCATGATTGTCCCCTGTTTAGAATAATTATTTGGAGGCATTATAAATTTCTATCGACACAGTAATATTACGAACACATAAAAATTGAAGTTTTTCAAAATTGTAAACAAAATGTAATCATTTGATAAATAAGGATTTTTGTTGTACAATCAAATTCAAAAGAGATGAGCAAAAAGGATGTCAAATGGAATGTGAATTTCCTTCAGTAAATTCGAATCAACAAGAGATTAAAGAGATTTTTGAGAGTGTAAAGACTATTGCTGTTTTGGGTTTATCACCCGATAGCGAGAAGGACAGTCACAAGGTTGCTCATTACTTACAAACCAAAGGGTTTAAGATTGTGCCTGTGTATCCAAAAGAGGAAAAAATCCTTGGAGAAACTGTTTACCGCTCTCTTGCAGAGATTCCGTTTCCTGTTGATATGGTCAATATTTTTAGAAAGCCGGATGCTTTGACTGCAGTTGCAGATGCATGTATTGCCAGAGGCGATATTAAAGTATTTTGGGCTCAAAAAGGGATAGTAAATAACGCGGCAGCACAAAAAGCAAAAGATGCCGGAATGAAAGTTGTTCAAAATATGTGCAGCATGGTTGAACATAAATCATTATAAGGGTTATCATTGTTAGATATAAATAAAATTTATGAGGCTGCAGAGCGTATAAAAGATATCGTAGTCGATACACCTTTTTCTTATGCGCCTTATCTTAGTGAAATTTCAGGGTGTGAAGTTTACTTAAAAAAAGAGAACTTACAGGTGACTGGTGCATTTAAAATTCGAGGTGCTTATAATAAAATAGCAACTCTTACGCAAGCACAATTGGCATGTGGAGTTGTAGCTGCGAGTGCCGGAAATCATGCACAAGGGGTTGCTCTTTCTGCTTCAAAGTTTAACATTAAAGCAGTTATTATTATGCCTGAATCTACACCTCTGACGAAAATAAACGGTGTCAAATATTACGGTGCACAGGTTATTTTGGCAGGGGCAAATTATGATGAGGCGTATGCTTATGCACTTGAATACGGAAGGGAAAATTCTTTAACATTCGTGCATCCTTTTGAAGATGACGAGGTGATGGCAGGGCAGGGAACCGTCGCATTGGATATATTAAAAAAATGCGACACTCTTGACGCTGTAATTATTCCGGCGGGGGGTGGCGGACTTATCTCCGGAATGGCAACGGCTTTTAAAAGTATTAACCCCAACATAGAAGTAATCGGGGTAAGTGCAAAAGGGGCTCCGGCGCTAAAAAATTCCTTTGAACTTGGATATGCGATTGACTCTTTGGGTGTAAAAACAATTGCAGACGGGATTGCGGTACGTGATACCTCTGAAATTACGCTTAAATATATTCTTCAATCCGTAGATACATTTTTGAGCGTGGATGATGAAGAGATAGCTAGTGCCATGCTTTTTTTATTGGAGAAACAAAAGCTTGTAGTTGAGGGTGCCGGTGCCGTTGGTGTTGCCGCACTTTTGCATCATAAACTTGAGCATTTAAAAGGTAAAAAAGTAGCAATTGTTCTTAGCGGCGGCAATGTCGATGTGACACTTTTATCCTTGATAATCGAAAAAGGTCTTTTAAAATCCGGCAGAAAAATGAAGGTGACCGTTACTCTGATTGATAAGCCGGGCTCTTTGCTTAAATTAACGGAAATGCTGAAAAATCTTAATGCGAATATAGTTTATATATCTTATGACAGAACCTCCATTTCATTAGAATATGGAGATGCTCACGTTACCGTTCATATGGAAACAAAAGGGGAAGAACACCAACAAGAGATACAAAGTGCCCTAAAAATAAATGGTTATTTGAGAGGATAAAAGAGTATGAATCCTATCAAGAAGATTAATTTTAAAAGACCGATAATTCTCGTAAAAATTTTAGATAACGGGCAATTGTTGGTTGTCGACAGTGATACTACTATCCGCTATCTTAATAAAAATACACTTGAAACAGAAGATGGTTTTAAGGCAAAAATAACGCATGAGAGATACAAAGTAAATGTCGTGGCTTTTAGCAACGACGGTCAGTATTTCGCATCTTTGAGTAGTGATTGCAAGGACTCTAAACTTTATAATGTCCAAACAAAAAAAGCTGTTGCGAGAGTAACCAGACATCACGGTGAAGTCTCTTGCGTCGGGATTGACCCTACGGGGCGATATATGTTCTCATGCGGGGATGACGGAAAAACATTTGCCATTGATACAAAAAGCGGCAAAATGGCTTTTACTCTTCCTGTTCACGTAGATACGGTAAACGATATTGCTTTTAACCATAACGGGCATTGGTTGGCAACGGCTAGCTATGATAGAAAAATTTCTATTTTTAATTTAGCAATGATGACACCTAAGGAGAAACTGAAAATTCATTCAGCTCCTGTAATGAAATTGCAGTTTTTAAGTAAGCATAGACTTTGCAGTGTAGATAAAAATAGTACTGTAATTATTTTAGATATTTATACTTCAAAAATATTAGCCAGACTGCAGGGTGTGCACGACGACGTTACGCAGGTAACCAAAAGTAGTGACGATAAATTTTTATTTTTAGCAACTGCATTGGGATATATTTTAGTCTATGAATTGGGAACATACACGCTTCTCTCAAATAGTTACATTAAACTCAGTTGTGCTATCACTTCTTTAAACTTTGATGCCGATTCTCAACGCCTTATCGTAGGTTCGCAAGAGGGTGATGTGTTTTTATACGATATTTATGAGGGTGAATATTCTTTAAAAGATTTATTGCAAAAAAAAGAATATGACAAAATAGAAGAATATGCCAAAAGAAATCCAATCTTGCAATACACGAAAATATATAATATGGTATCCGTGATTTGGGATAAAACTCTCGTGCAGGCCAAAATTTATCTTGAAAACAGTGAAAAAGAAAAAGCAATAAAAATTTTTCTGCCGTTTAAGAATATTCCGTCCAAAAATAAAATAATGCAAAATGTTATTCTGGAATATGCCGAGTTTGATAAATTTGCGGCATTGGTGAAAGGTGAAAAGTTGGCTCTAGCGTATTCTATGGCAAATTTGCACTCTTTTTATAAAGAATCCGGACTTTATAAAGCGATGGAAGCAAAATGGAGAAAAGCATTTACTTTAGCAAGAAAGTATGCTCTTGACCCAAGAGGGACAGATACGGCAAAAGAGATTCTAAAGCCATACCGCGGAATCAGTGAAAAAACTTTTTTTGTGCAAGAACTTTTAACGCAAGGTGAGGTGTATAAAAGATTTAAAGTATCTTTGGTACAAAAAGATTTTAAGCTTGCTTTTGAGCTTATTAAACAGCATCCATTTTTAAAAGAATTTCCAGAGTATGAGACATTAACCCATTATGCAGATACTTTGTATATAAAATCACAGCACTTTATAAAAAAAGACGACACCCATTCTGCTATTAAATTACTAAGAATTTTAATGAATTTTACAGGTTTTGAAGAGGAAGTAAAAAGCCTTATGTTGCACATAGAGATAAAGCAGAAATTTTATGATGCCATCAAAGATGAAGATATTATTCAGGCTTATAATCTTTTAGCTGCTTCAGAAGATTTACAAGATACGGTTGCCGGGCAAAGACTTCAAAAACATTGGAATGAAGATTTGAGTGAGGCAACAAATTATGCAGTAGAGGGAAATGTTAGAGGGATAGAAAAAGCACTTGCAAAGTATATGAAAATAGACTCTAAGTATATGGCTATAGGCACTATTTTCGGATGGTGCTATATGATGCAGCTGGAACAGGCAATACGAGATAAGAAAGAGAGAACCGATATAGAAAATGGAATTAAAAACTATATTTTATGCTTTGGATTGCAAGATCAGATTTTGAGTTTTTTTAATATTTTTGGAAAATATTATCCTGATACAAAACTTACTCTTGATCTTCAGACTAAAGGTTCTTTAAGCATGTGGAGACCTTCTATGATAGTGAGTTCAATCTTAGATTAATTTTGGACTTCTACTTCGTGTGAACTTTTAACCTCAAATATAGTTCTGTTTATCTATAATAAACGAATTTTTAAAATTTTAAATAACGAAAGGAGACTTTTATGCAAATTAATGGCGCACAAATGGTCATTGAAGCTTTAATTGCAGAGGGTGTAGATACGGTTTTCGGCTACCCCGGCGGAGCAATTATGAATGTCTATGATGAGATATACAAACAAAATAAATTTAAACATATTTTGACGCGTCACGAACAAGCAGCAGTACATGCAGCAGAGGGCTATTCTAAGGCAAGCGGTAAGGTCGGTGTTGCAATGATTACAAGCGGACCGGGATTTACAAACGCAGTAACAGGTTTGGCTGATGCCTATATGGATTCAATCCCTTTGGTTGTAATCAGCGGTCAGGTTCCGATGAGTTTAATCGGTACGGATGCATTTCAGGAAATAGATGCTGTGGGAATTAGCCGATCTTGCACAAAACATAACTACCTTGTAACGGATGCAAAGGATTTGGGACGTGTTTTAAAAGAGGCTTTTTATATAGCTGCTTCGGGTCGTCCCGGTCCTGTTCATGTGGATATTCCAAAAGATGTTACAGCGCAACTTGGTGAATTTGACTACTCAATACCTGTTGATATTCAAACATATAAACCACACACAAAAGGAAATCCTCGTCAAATTAAAAAGGCGATGGAAGCTATTGCAGGTTCGAAAAGACCTCTTTTTTATCTTGGCGGCGGTATTATAAATTCTAATGCAGCATATGAAGTAAGAGATCTTGTTAAAAAAACAGGTATTCCTGCTGTTGAGACCTTTATGGCGAGAGGCACTTTAAGTTTTGATGATAATCTTCTTATCTCAATGCTTGGGATGCACGGTTCATATGCGGCAAATATGGCAATGAGTGAGACAGATATGGTTATTGCTCTGGGTGCTAGGTTTGATGATCGTGTCACAGGAAAACTTTCAGAATTTGCCAAAAATGCTGGTGTTATTCACGTAGATATTGACCCTGCAAGTATCTCAAAACTTGTGAATGCTGATTTTCCTATAGTAGGTGATATCAAAGATGTCGTGAATAAAATGTTGGAATTAGTAGGAGATATTAATCCTGATAATTATGAATCTTGGAGAGAAACTATCAATAATTTTGATGAACTTCATCCTTTGACTTTTCATGAAAATACGGCAAATATAAAACCGCAATGGGTTGTAAAAAGAGTGGGTGAATTACTTGGTGATGATGCCAATATCTCCACTGATGTCGGACAACACCAAATGTGGAGTGCACAATTTTATCCGTTTTCAAGACCTCGCCAATGGATTAGTTCAGGTGGACTCGGTACTATGGGCTTTGGTTTTCCCGCTGCTATCGGCGTAAAAGCGGCTGCACCTGAAAAAATAAGTATCAATATTACGGGGGATGGTTCTATCCTTATGAATATCCAAGAGTTGATGACGGCAGTTGAGAGAAAATTACCAGTTATAAATATAATACTAAATAACAATTATCTAGGAATGGTTCGCCAGTGGCAAACACTTTTTTATAACAAAAGACATAGCGAAACAGATTTGAGTGTTCAGCCTGACTTTGTAAAACTTTCAGAGGCGTTTGGCGGGATTGGTTACAGAGTAACTACAAAAGAAGAATTTGATTTTGCGCTTAAAGATGCAATCGAAAAAAATGTTGTCGCCATTATAGATGTTGTGGTTGAGAGACTTGAAAATGTTATGCCTATGGTTCCATCCGGCGGTTCACTGTTTAATATGATGCTATTAGAGAAGAAGGAAAAATAATGTCTGAAAACGTAAGAAGAGTTGTTTCAGTTATTGTAGTAAATGAGGCGAGTGTTTTGTCTCGTATTACGGATCTTTTTTCTGCCCGCGGTTATAATATAACGTCTTTGACGGTAGCGCCTATTCCTGAGAGTAAATACTCACGACTTACGATTGTGACCTCGGGTTCGGTGAGAGTTATTGAGCAGATTACAAAACAGTTGCACAAGCTTATTCCTGTTCTTAAGGTATACGAGCATGCAGATTTAGTGGAAAAAGAGATGGCCTTGGTGAAGTTTCCTATTACGGAAAATATCAGCGATATTAATGCTATTTGTGAAGCGTATAACGGCAGAATCGTCAATGTAGGAAATGATGTTATTATTACAATGGTAGCAGATGAGCCTAAAAGAGTTGAACATTATTTAGAAGCTATTCGAAGATATAATCCTAAAGAGATAGTCAGAAGCGGTGCCGTAGCACTGGAGAGATAGTCGGATGTATCTTAGCAAAATTGCCTCTTATTTAGATGCAGATTTGTTTGGAGCAGATTTGGAGATAGTTTCTATGAATGAACTTTCTCTTGCTTGTGCTACTCAGCTTACTTTTGCAGTGCACAAAAAGTACTCCAAAGAACTTTCCTCTTCCCGTGCGAAAGCATTTTTAATAACGCAAGACCTTGTAGAATTTTTACCCTTAGATGCATCTTATATTATTTGTTCAGATGTGTCTATCTCTATGGCTAAAGCAACAAAACTTTTTGCACCCAAACTGATTGACTTTGAACTTCCACATGCCAAGATAGGTGATGGAAGTTATATAGATGCAATGGCTAGGGTTGAAAATGGGGCTATTATCGGTTCAGGCGTTACCGTTATGGCGGGTGCTTATATCGGCTCATGCTCGGTTGTCGGAGACAATACTATTATTTATCCCAATGTTACGCTTTATCGTGATTGTGTAGTTGGAAGTGACTGTATTATCCATTCAGGAACCGTGATTGGTGCAGACGGCTTTGGATTTTCCCACACAAAAACGGGTGAACATATTAAAATATATCAAAATGGAAATGTCATTATTGAAGATGATGTAGAGATTGGTGCCAACTGTGCTATTGATAGAGCCGTGTTTAATTCGACACGCATTAAAAAAGGGACAAAATTAGATAATTTTATCCATATAGCGCACAACTGTGAAATTGGGGAATATTGTATATTTGTTGCTCAAACAGGAGTAGGCGGTTCCACAAAACTTGGGCGCAACTGTGTTGTAAGCGGTCAAAGTGCATTTTCAGACCACTTAGAGATAGCGCCATTTTCTACTTTTACCGCAAGAAGCGGAGTGACAAAGAGCATTAAACAAAGCGGCGGAATTTATAGCGGATTTCCACTTATGGACCACAAAGAGTGGAGACGCTTGCAGGGAAAAATCGCAAAACTCAATTCTTAAGGATTATTATGGATTTAATACAAATAGCTTCTATTATCGGTGCTGAATTTGACGGTGAAAATTTTGAAATAACGGGAATGAATACTTTAAAGGATGCCTCAAAAACGGAACTCTCTTTTGTATCAAACTCAAAGTATTTAAAAGATATACAAAATTCCAATGCCGGAGCGATTATCGTAGACAACAACACGAAAGAGTATATTCCTGATGGCTGCAGGGCTTTAGTCGTGGATTTTCCTTATTGGCAGATGGCAACACTCTCTAAATATTTTGCGCCAAAAATAGAAGATGAAACACTTCCACATGCCAAGATAGGTGAGGGCACGCAAATTTCGCAAAAAGCAGAGATAGCCAAGGGTGCGGTGATAGGGAAAAATTGTATGATAATGGCGCATGTTTATATTGGTGCGAATGCCTTTATCGGTGATAATACCGTACTCTATCCAAGTGTTACGGTTTATAGAGATTGTAAAATAGGGAGCGGTTGTATTATTCACGCAAATACAACCGTAGGAAGTGACGGCTTTGGATTTGCCACAAATAAGATGGGTGAGCATAAAAAGATTTATCAAAACGGAAATGTCGTCATTGAAGACGATGTAGAGATTGGAAGCTCCACAGCAATAGATAGAGCCGCTTTTGGGACAACCCTTATCAAAAAAGGGGTACGTATTGATAATCTTGTGCAAGTGGGTCATAATTGTGTTATTGGCGAATATAGCGTACTTGTTTCCCAGTCGGGCATATCTGGTTCAACAACCATGGGGAGAAATGTTGTCATGGGTGGGCAAAGTGCTACGGCAGGACATCTCAGTATTGCCCCTTTTACAACGTTGGCAGCAAGAAGCGGCGTGACAAAAAGTATTCAAAAAAGTGGCTTAACTTTTGCCGGTTTTCCATTGATGGAGCATAGACTATGGCTTAAGCTTCAGGCAAAAATAGCTAAACTAATTCAATAAAAAAAAGGAAGATACAATGTCAAAAGTAATTGCATTAAGCGGAACGAAAAAAGGTGTTATTTCAATAACCAAGATGGATGAACCCTATGGAGTCGGAAGTGCGAGTGTTGCAAGTATTGGAATATCTTTAGCCGGAAAGGCAGACGCGCCAGAATGGAAAGTACATATCCCAATGGAAAACCTTGCTGAAGTTATCCAGGCGCTTACAGATATAAAAGATAGCACAGAAAAAAACTAAGCCATTACAGGCAGTTTTAATTTCTGCCTGCACCCATTCCTTGTTTCACCCTTTCTTGCATTTTAGCATTTTGAGTAGTTTCCAACTCTGTTTGTGTTAACTTTCCATCTTTATTCGCATCAAACTCACTAAATTCAGGGGCATTTCCTGCATTACGCATCATACGTCCCGAGTCGGCACGTTCTTGCATACGTTCTGTATGCACATTATTGAACTCTATTTCACTAATAAAACCATCTGAATTTTTATCATAAGATGCAAATGGAATAGGACCACGCTCCGGCATATCACTAGCTATGACTACTGAAGGTAACAAACTTATACTAAGAGCAACTACGGATGCAGATAGAATTTTATTCAACTTTTTACACATAACAAACTCCTTTTTTTTGAATGAGACAAGTTTACGCTCTTAAATCTTTGATAAAGCTTTCAATTCTTTTTATCCCTTCGCGGATACTTGCTATGTCGGTTGCAAAACTAAATCTGAAATAGCCTTCACTTCCAAAACCGACACCGGGAACAACGGCAACACCTTTTTTCTCTAGTAAATCTTTACAAAACTGCATGGAGTCGTTGCTCACTTCTTTTATATTTACAAAAAGATAAAAAGCACCATCGGGTTTTACAACACTTAATCCATCTACTGCATTAAAGAGTTTTACGGCTTCATCACGACGCTCTTTAAATGCTTTTCTCATCATTTCGATATCTGCATCTGCTTCACCGTTAAGACCCACAATTGCTGCTTTTTGAGTGATAGAGTTGATGTTTGACGTACTTTGGGATTGAAGCTTTTTAGTCGCTTGGATAAGCTCCGTATCATGAGCAGCCATATAACCGAATCTCCATCCCGTCATAGCAACTGATTTACTGAGACCGTTGATAGTTACAGTTCTTTTGTACATGTCTTCGCTTACGGCAGCGCTTGATGTAAACTCACCGTCATAAATAAGCTTTTCATACATCTCATCACTCGCAACGATGACATCCGTACCTTCGAGAACTTTTCCAAGTGCCGTGAGCTCCTCTTTTGTATAAACAGAACCGGTTGGATTCGACGGTGAAGTTAAAACCAGCATTTTTGTTTTTGGGGTAAGAGCATTTTTGAGTTGTTCAGGAGTGATTTTGAACGCCGTAGTATCGTCTGTTTGTATTTCTACGACAGTTCCTCCATAATATAAAACAAGCTCCGGATAAGTAACCCAATAAGGAGCAGGGATGATTACTTCATCCCCTTTTTGGATTATTGCGGCAAAAAGGTTGAAGAGTGAGTGTTTGGCACCATTGTTGGTAATGATTTGGTTGGGAGCGTACGTTAAACCGTTATCTCTTTTGAGTTTGTTGGCAATTGCAGCTTTAAGAGCAGGAATTCCATCAACTGCAGTGTATTTTGTGAAACCTTCATTTATAGCGGCTATTGCGGCATTTTTAATTACTTGCGGTGTGTCAAAGTCGGGCTCGCCGGCAGAAAAACTGATAACGTCTTTGCCTTGAGCTTTGAGTTCTTGGGCTAGCGTACTAATCGCTATTGTTATGGATTCAGATAGTGTGTTAATGCGGTCAGTAAGCATTGAAACCTCCAATAAAATATTGGACGCATTATACTAAAAGAATTTTATATATAAGTTGAGACGAAATAATATTTTAATTTTTCATCGCTTTGATAAATGATTCGTAAATATTTTCTAATTCTAAATCTTTTTCAAGAAGATTTTTATTGTCTTCCATGAGAATATGTTCTAAAACAGCAACCCTTTTGAGTAAATATTCAAACATCTCTTTGTTAATATCCGGAAGCATATTATGCATAAAAGGATCTTTACATCTCCCTTTTTCGATTACATGAGCAGGAATTCCGATTGCAGTTGAGCATTCAGGCACCGGTTTTACTACAACAGAGTTTGCCCCTATTTTTGAATATTCTCCAACAGTTATATTCCCAAGTATCTTTGCACCTGCACCTATGACCACCCCTTGTTTTATTGTGGGGTGACGTTTCCCCTGTGTGAGCGAAACTCCGCCAAGTGTTACTCCTTGGTAAATAAGGACATCATCTTCTATAATTGTAGTTTCGCCGATAACAACTCCCGTACCATGGTCTATAAATAAGCGTCTGCCTATCTGGGCGGCAGGATGGATATCGATATTTGTAATTATTTGAGTAAAACCCATAATCATCCGTGCCAATCTTTTGAAATTAGCACGATGAAGCCTGTTTGCAACCCTATACCAAGCAACAGCCCAAACTCCGGGATAATTGAATATAAAGTCAAGCTTTGAGTTTAAGGCTGGATCATTTTTATAAACATTAGAAAAATCTTCTTTAATATCAGAAAAAAGCCCCAAGTAACAACCTTTATTTAGTAGTTCTTAAATAACCGTCTTGCTTTGTAAACATATCTAGTTTTGCAAGTGTATCATCTTTTTCTTTTTCGCTTATAAACTCGCTACTTAGTAAATCTGTTTTAAGTTTATTTAAAATTTCATCTTTTTCATAGCCTATAGATTCAAGTATGTCGATAATGCTTTTGGATGCAACTTCATTTGTGATTCTATAACTGTTATCATCAATATGAACCGTATATTCGCTTGGATGGGTAAAGAGATTATGATTCATCCCTAGCGTTTCTTGATATGCTCCAATATTAAAAAATCCTAAAAAGTATTCCTCTTCGTCTAAATTAACATCATGCAAATAAAGAGGTTTTTCGGAATCAAAAACAATTTCACCGTCACTGTCGCAGGTAATATCCCATAAAGAAGCAGCCCTAAGGGGAGAAGATTCGAGATGGTGAAGCGGCATTACGGGAAAATGTTGATTAAGACCCCAGTAATCGGGTAAGCTTTGAAATATGGAAGCATTAATAAGATAGCGCTCTTGGAGTCTTACTTGAAGCTGTTCTATCTCATTTGTAGAATATGCAGAGGTGAAATAGAGTGCTTTTTTAATAATATTATGCACCAATATCTCAGCATTCGATCTGTCTTGCAAATCAATATAACCCAAATCAAATAAAGTGAGCATCGATTCCATATGGTCAAGTGCATCGTGTAAATATTCTATGCAGTTTTTGTTGTTGAGTTGCCCGTAAAGATATTTTAACTCTTCCAAAAGCGGAGGGTTTGCCTCTTTGTAACGAAGAAGTTTTTCATGATAATCTTGAGTGAATAGTTCAAGAACAGGTGTGATGAGTACGGCATGAGAGGCTACGATAAATCTTCCCGATTCTGTAAAGATATTAGGATGAGGCACATTTTTGGCGTTCATAATTTCACCGATTAAAAATACGACACTGCTTGCAAACTCATCTACGGAGTAGTTGTTGGAGCGAGCATGGGAGTGTTGGTCGTATTCCACGGCTAAACCGCCGCCGATGTTGATACTGTTAAGCGAAGAAGCTCCCATTTTTTTAAGTTCTGCATAAATATTTCCCGCTTCTCTAAGAGCACGTTTGAGAGGGGCGATATCTGCCATTTGCGAACCGATATGAAAATGAATCATAGTTAAATTATCAATCATGTTTTCATTTTGCAACAATGTAATTGCTTCAATAATTTCAGTTGAAGTGAGACCGAATTTTGCGTCCATCCCTCCGCTTTTTGCCCAAGTGCCGCTTCCTGTACTGTGCAGTCTTACTCTGATACCGATATTTGGAATTTTAAGATTACATTCGCTT
>DZBD01000052.1:0-5078 GCA_022729795.1 Sulfuricurvum sp.
TTTACCGTCTGTAATTTTGTCGAATGCAATTGCAATATCTAATGGAATGTTAGTCATTGATAATCTATTTTTACCGCCATTAGATGCAGTACCGTAAGTCATACTCATCACTGAAGTACCTGTTGCATATTTACCTTTGAAACTGTATGATCCGCCAGCTCCCGCTGTACCTGTTATATTGCTAGTTGGAACATCAACACCAACTTTTTTTAATGCATCTTGTACAGTTGTAGCTGTTGACAAACTTACTGTTTCCATTTGACCATTTTCAGCTGTTGCTGTTCCACCATTTGCTAAACCATCTGCCAATAAAGAACCCGTTCTGTCTTGATACGTATTTGCTGCAACTTGCCAAGCTTTTATCCATGTCGTGTAAATATTTTTGTGCTCAGCACTTGATATTAAATCCTTACCTTTCATAACGCCGCCGATAATCAAGCCGATAATTATCAATACGATTGATAACTCAATAAGTGTAAAACCTTTTCTTTTCATAGTAATCTCCTCAGATTATTTGTGATTTTGGGTAGTATATCGCAATGCCATAGGCAAAAACAAGATGTAAATTTTTTTTACACTTTAGGACGGGAAGGGAAAAGTTATCGTTGTTTGGGGGTGTCCGTTGATATTTTCACAAAGAATAGTACCTTCTAGGAGTTCTACTACGCTTGCTACTTGGTACATCCCTATGCCGATACCCTGAGCTTTGGTGGTATAAAAAGGCTCGCAAACTTCCAGAGGATTTTCAAAAGCCGCACCCGTATCGCTGATACAAAGGCTGATGTTTGTATTGTTTTGCGAAATAAGTACTTGGCATGTGGAAATGTTCTCTTCAAAGCGTTTGTCGTGAATATTGCCCAAAACATTGTCTGCAATAGTTTGGATATATTCTTTGTCCGTGAAGATGAGAGCATCTCCTACAATTCCACATGCCAACTTGTAATAATTTTTGTACTCTTCAAAAATACTAGCAATAGAGATATTTTCAAAATTGTTTCCTTTTGTAGCGTTGGAGGGGACTTTAAGCAGGGCTAAAATAGTCTTGACTTTTCTATTAATAGGTTCCGTGTTGTTTTGCAAATGGTGTATAAAACGGGATTTTTCCTCATCTGTATGGATATTTTCTACATTGTACTGCATCGCCTGAAAAAACTGCAAAATATTTTTGAGGTCATGCACCATATAGGTCTGCAACTGTGATATCTTTTTAAAACTTTCATTGGTCGTGTGGATTTTGGAGTGGATGTGGTTGAGTATTTGAAGGTTGACTATATATAAGATGAGGCTGTTGAGGATTTTTTGCTCGCCTCTATTACTTTTTACATGTATCCCTATATATCCATGGATGAGATTGTCTTGTATCGTTTTTTCTACTAAAAAGTTGCCCTTCAAAAGAGTGCTTTCATGGATAATAGTGCTGTGAGAGTAAGAGAGTTTATACACTATAGCATCAACCCCTATGTTTTGTAGCTGTAGCCCCAGAGAATAGATATATTCTTTTGGATTAAGGTGGTTATTGATTTGCATTTTGAGAAGGACGGCGAAGATTTTTAAAATACGTTTTAAAAGCAGGTTAAAATACAAGGCAACACCCAGTGCGGTTATGCCGATGATAATTAAAAACGGATAACTCAGCTCAAGCATCGGGTCTTTCAATGTTGAATTTTTTCAAAAAATAGTAGCAGTTTTCTCTGCTGATTCCCAGTATTTTTGCACTTTGGTTGATATTGAAGTTTGTTTTTTTGAGTACTGCTAGGAGCAATTGTTTTTGGGCTTCATCGGAGCTTCCCTTGAGCCCATCTTCAAAATCGGCAAAAAAAGAGAGCTTTACACTCTTAGACTCTGCCTCGTTGTCAATAAAAAAGGAGGCTCTTGTAAGTGAGGCAAGCAAAAGAGGCATTGCTAGGGGTTTGAGCAGATAGTCAAAAACGCCCATTTGAATCAAATCTTGTGCATACTCGCTTTTTTCCTGACCTGTTAAAACGATAATTTTTGCCTTGCAGGTTTGGAGAAGTTTTGTAACTACTAATTTTCCCTCTTGGTAACTATTTTCATGAGGGGGCAAACCAAGATCAACCAAGGCAATATCGAGATTGGTTTTTTCTATAATCTCAAAAGCTTCCTCTTTGTTATCGGCTTCAAAAATTTCATATCTGTTTTCTAGGGCAAAACAAAACTGTTTTCTCAGTGCGATATCGTCATCCACTAAAAGGAGCTTTTTCATACTATTGCACTCCCGAGACAAGGTCGTACATAGGTCCCATCAATCCTGCAATCACCAAAATCATAAAACCGCCCACGATAATAAGCACAACGGGTTCTATGATTTTTCCTATATTGTCTGCGAAATAATCCACTTTTTCGTAGTAATGCTCAGAGACGATAGCAAGCTGAGAGTCCAAAGTACCCGATGTTTCTCCCACACTCATCATCCGAATCATAAAAGTGCTGAACATTTTTGTTTTACTAAAAGCCGCCGAGAGTTGCGAGCCTCTGGATACCTCATGCGTTGCATCTTGGAGAGCTTTTTTGAAGAGTTCGTTGTTGATGTTTTTGTTGAGCGTATCGAGTGCCTCATATACGGGAACTCCCGAGACAACGGCAAGTCTGAGATATTCGGATATAAAAGCGATATTGAAACTAGAAATTACTTTTTTTATGACCGGAGTTCTCAATAACATTTTGTCTATATACCATCGAACGCCTTGATATCTTTTTTGCGCCACTCCAAATACTATCACAAAAAGAACCAAGCCTACAAGGAGATAGCCTATATAGTTGGATAAAAAATCCGATAAATCCATAATAAAAACCGTCAAAGGAGGCAAAACCATATCCATCTCTTTGAAGAGTTCCGTCATCTGAGGCAGAACATATATCATCCAAACCAGCATCGCACCCATGACTGCAAAAAAAGCAAAGGATGGATAGATAAGTGCCGACTTTGCCTTCTTTTTCAATGAAACGGTACGACGTAAAAAAGATGCACCCCTTTTGAGGGTAAGTTCGAGTTGTCCCGTTTCTTCCCCTATTTTAATAAGATTGAGAATCATCACTCCCACTACGGCTTTGTAAGGTTCAAAGGCGTTTGAGAGAGATTTACCTCTGCTTATGTCATCGGCAATTTGAAAGAGCATGTTTTTGAGTCTTTTGTTTTCACTGTCTTGTGCTAAATCTACCAAACCTTGATGCAGTGGCAAGCCTGATTTTATTACAAGATGAAGATTTTCCATAATTTCAATCACTTCATCGGGAGAAATTTTGGTTCCGCCTGAGGGGATAAAAGGAGAGATAAACAGAGGAATTTGGATAATATTTAGGGGGATTACACGGTCTCGTTCAAGTTTTTTGAGTAGAGCATCATAGCTGATTGCTTCTACAAAATCGGAACTTTTAGAGCCTTGTGCATCGAGACTTGAAACTATAAAATGCATTAATTGACAACTCTGAATATCTCTTCAATATTGGTAATGCCTGAGAGTGCTTTAATATAGCCGTCTTCTTTCATAGAAAACATCCCCTTGGCATGTGCAACTTTGAGTATCTCTTGGGTATTGGCTTTGTTTGTTATCATGGTTTCTATATCTTCATCTACTTCTAATATCTCTACGATTGCTAGTCTTCCGCTGTATCCTGTTTGTCTGCAGTGCAAACATCCTGTGGGCTCAAAGAGGGTGTATTGTGGAAATAATTGCAAAACACGTTGCGGTATCCCCATATTTTGGAGCTCTTGGGGAGTATAAACTTTTTCTTTTTTACAGCTGTTGCATAGTTTTCGTATGAGTCTTTGGGCAATGACGGCTATAAGCCCTGAGCCGATAAGATAAGGCTGGATTCCCAAATCGCTGAGTCTTGGAATAGTTCCTACCGCATCGTTCGTATGGAGCGTGGATAAAACAAGGTGACCGGTGATAGAAGCTCGGACCGCCAGCTCGGCTGTTTCGGTATCACGAATCTCCCCTACGAGCATAACGTCGGGATCTTGACGCATAAAGGCACGGATGGCACTTTGAAAATTGTAACCCGCTTTTTCGTTGAGCTGTGTTTGTTTAATAAAGGAGAATTTATATTCGATAGGGTCTTCGATGGTTAAGACATTTTTTTTCAGAGAATCTATTTTGCGAAGGGCAGAATACAAAGTGGTGGTTTTACCGCTTCCCGTAGGTCCTACGATGAGTACGATTCCGTAAGGTTTTGTAAAATATTTTTCTATTTTTGCACTGTTTTTTTCTGTAAGCCCTAAATGTTTGAGACTAAAAAGTGCCGTGTTTTTTCCTAGAAGCCTCATCACTATATTTTCACCGTGATTTGTCGGGAGCGTAGATACCCTCAAATCAAACATTTCATTTAAAAATTCATAACTAAAAGCGCCGTCTTGGGGTTTTCTCTGCTCAGAAATATCCAAATTGCTCAGAATTTTAATACGGGCGATAATCTGTGTATGTAATTGATGCGGGAGTGAATAAAAGTGTTGTAATACACCGTCGATACGGTAAAATACATGCGTTACGGAGCTATCGGGAGATATATGAATATCTGTTGCGCGGTCTTTTACTGCACTGTTGAGCAGTAAATCTACTAAAAGAGGGATATTGATTTCTAGTTTGTTGACTGCTTGTTTGATAATCTCTTGGATTTCAAGTTCGATGGGATTGTTGAGTTGATAGTAAAAAATTTCCGTATATCTTGCGATGGAACTTTTGTCTCCCACTACAAATTTAATATGTTTTTTTGAGATTTTACGAAGATAATCGAGGGTAATAAGGTCATTAACATCATGTGTAACGACTACTAAGTTGAATTCATCCATACTAATGGGCAAAATATTTTTTGCTCTTGCTACATTTTGGGGGATAAGATGAAGCGCTTCGGGAGAGGGTACGATGTGTTCGAGATTCACAAACTCAAGGTTGCTTTGTATTGCCATCGCTTCTGCGATTTCGTTGGAAGTAACGAAATCCAAATCTAAAAGAGTCTCTCCGAAAAATTTAGGATTCGCCTTTTGTACATCCAATGCAACTTCAATCTGCTCTTTGGTAATAAAACCCAACTCTTCAAGAAGTTGCCCGATTGGTTTG
>DZBD01000052.1:5178-15872 GCA_022729795.1 Sulfuricurvum sp.
AATCTGCTCTTTGGTAATAAAACCCAACTCTTCAAGAAGTTGCCCGATTGGTTTGTTTTGTGCCATGTTTAGCCTTTAGGAATGTTTTGCATTTTATTGACAGACATTGCTTAAGCAAGAATTACTTTGACACTGACAATTGACGGTACATGAATCACCGGCAGGAAGCAGATTACTGGTGTCAGGATCAATAGTAATAGTAAAGCTTTTTTTAACTGTTTTAGTCTTATCTTTGACAAAAATATTTAACCTATGTACACCAACGGCAGGATTTCCACCTTGAAGATTTGGAGAAGTACATTGATTATATACTGCAGAAATAGCAGAACAGTCTGGTTCAAAAGATAAAGCTCCATTACAAGTATTATGATTGAGCCAGGTTGATAATGTGCTAGATGGATCTTCTATACACCACTTATAATCAGCGTCAATATCACTATCAGTACTATCTGTAAATGGAAATCCATGATCAGCAAAGATAGGAGTTAAAGGGTAGGAACTAGTAGAAATACCTCTTGGCAAAGCATAATCATTTATAATAACTAAATTGATATCAAGGTCAATTGTTATTGTAAAACTTTTTTTAACTGCTTCAGTGTTATTTATTGTTGCTTTATCTTTTACGAAAATATTCAATTCATAAGTTTCTGCATTTGGATTTGCAATGCCTTGAAGACTTGGAGAGGTACATTGTCTATAAACCGCAGTTGGGCTAGAACAGTTTATATCATTATATGGCAAACCATTACAGCTGCTTGACATCCATGAAGGTAGATTTTCAGCACACCACTCATAATCAGCGTTAACACCACTATCAGTGCCGTCTGCAAATGGAAATCCGTGATCAGCAAAGATAGAAGTTGGAGTGTAGAGACTAGTACAAGTACCTCTTGGCAAAACATAATCATTAATAATAACTAATTTATCGTAAGAACAATCTACACTTTGTTGTAATTCAGAGAGTGTCACCCATTGCACTATGTCATCATAGGCTGATGAAGGCTGACTGACTACGACTTGATGAGGCGTAGTTGAAGTATTGAACGTGGTTTCGAGTTTATTATTCATAGAACCATGCGCTAGGACAAATGCTACATTTGGAATAGAGACACCATCTTTGTCAATAACTTTGAGATTTGTAGTGCTAAAAGCACATATATCGTTGCTTGGAAGAGACAGTACGGCATCCGGTGCATACAATAAAGGCTTTGGGTTTCCGATAGAAGGAGACACAATGTTTTGAAAATCTGCGATGGAGGGAAGGTTAGGAAATTCCAAAGCATATCGTACTAGAGTGTCTTCGACTGTTTTTATCTGCTCTTTCGCTTCAGTAACCTTGGTTTTTTCTCTCATAGCTTTTACAGCCTGAAACGAGCCGCCTATCATTAGTCCTATTACGGTCAGTGCTATTGCCAATTCTATGAGTGTAAAAGCTTTTCTTTTCATTTTATTCTCCTAATTCTATGATTCTTTTGTATGTCGGGGCGTAGAGCGGATGGGTGTTATCGACTTTGCTCAAAATATTTTTGTACAATAAAAGTGCTTTGGTGTCCTCTTGTATATCTAAAGCCCGAGCAAAAGAAAAAATATTGTACACATCTGTGGGATTCTTTTCATATGCCATTTTATAAAAAGAAAAGGCTCTTTGCATATCCTCGTTTTTTTCAAAATAGTATCCGCTGAGCAGCATCAAACTGCCGCTTTTGTCAATCATAACATAAGGTGAAAGGTCGCTATAGTAGTTTTCTTGGCGTGTCTCAACTGCTCCGTATGCATAGGCATACAGAAGTTTTCCATAAGAACGCTCCTTGTCTATAATAGTTTTTGCTTCAAACCAAGCACCGCGCTTTCCATAAAGATAACAAAGATTATTTTTGATTTTTTGATTTGTATATCCGGAGGCAAGAAGCATCTCGTAGTAAATCATCGCTTCGCTTTCATTGCCTTTTTGATAAGCACTTTGGGCTTTGAGTAAAATATTGGATTTTTCAAAGGAAGAGATTGTATTTGTATTTGTATTTGTATTCTTTGGGGAGTCTTGAATATTCTGAGATTCTTGAGGAGTTTGGGCGGAGGTTTGGGTAGATTCCACTACATTTTCTTCCACATTTTCTTCTTTTGGCTGCGTATTTGCGTCATCACTTATAAGCCCGTTTTTCATATGCCAGAGTGTTGATTTTATGATATATGCGTCTTTGTATCCGGCATTGTGAAATTCTTCTATGTAAGGGTTCAAGTCAGAGGATGATAAACTTTGGGAATATCTTCCTGCAATATATTTTCCTACACGGTACAGATGTGTTTGGCTTTGAAACTCTTTTGGAATTTCTTTGAGTAAATTGTCGGCGGCTATAGTATCACTGACTGAAAAAAGCTGTATGGTATATGCCGGTATTTTTTCCGATTCTTGCTTTTGCTCTTTTTCTTGCTCTTGCCCAAACGCTAGAGTGTCAGAAGCAAAAAGAGGTAAAGAAAAACTTAGAAGTAAAAACAATCGTATCACTCTGCCGTCCTGAGTCGAATCAATATGACAAGTTCACGTTTTTCATCTGTTTTTACCGTTCGGGTAAAAAGTGCACCCATCCACGGTATCTCACTAAGCCAAGGGATTTTTTCCACTTTTGTAGAAACAGTGTTATTTATCAATCCGCCTATTAAAACCAAGTCGTTATTTTTTGCATAAACGATTGTTCCCGCTTCTTTTACATTTAAAATAGGTGCCGATGCCACAGAGTTTCCATTTTCATCAACGTAATACACTATATCTTCGATGCTTGAGGTAATAGGGATAATATTGAGCATAATCCGATTATCGCTCATGACGGTAGGCGTGACACCCATGGTGACTCCGTTGAGAACGTCTCTGCGATTATAAGTTACCTCGCTATTACTTGCCGAACCGCCCGTTCCTTGTGTGGTTTGCACCTCTTTTTCCCAAAATGGGATGAGCTTTCCGGAGGAGATTACGGCTGATTGTCCGCTTAAAACATTAATGCTTGGATTGGAAAGAGTATCTACGTTTCCGGATTCATCAAGTGCCGTTATGATGGAGGAGAAATTTTTTGCACTATAGGTCATTGTTCCTGCTACGGCACCGCTAAGACCGAGTGTTTGCTGCAATTGCAGTTGGTCGCCGGTTGCGAGTACGTTATTAGCTACGGCATCCCAACTCACGCCAAGGGAATGGTTGTCGTTTAAAACAACTTCTAATATTTTTGCTTCAATCAAGACTTGTTTATTGGACTGCTTTTTGATTTTTTGGATGATACCTTCGATGGTATCAACATTTGTTTTTTTGTCATAAACATTCAACACGCCCGTAAATCTATTGAGCGTGTATTTTCCATCAGCGCTTAAAAGTGAGGCTATATTTTTTTCCAATTGTTCATAAAAGTTATTGATTTCGACAGGATTGTCAAATTTTAATTTGAACTCCCCTTTGACACCTTGAGAACTGCCGCCCGAAGAGCCGCTGCTGCTGCTACCGCTTGCAGAGCTTAGCATATCGCCTCCAAGCTGCGTGGTAAAGGATGTAGAACTATGTACATAAGGGATGAGAAAGCTTTTTTCTTCAAACTGCTTGACATGCAAAATATTGCCTTTGAGCTCATAATAACAGCCTGAGATATTCATAACGATGTCGAGAACCTCTTTGAGATAGGCTTCTTTTACCGAGATGGTAACGGGAATCTGAATATCTACATCTTTATCGATAATAAGGTTCAAACCCGATATTTCTGCTATGGAATACATCACTTTGTGAAAGTTTGCTTGTTCGGCGGAGAAGGTGATTTTTTGCTCATCAAAAACTGAAATTTCTTGATATACGGGAGCAAGCATCATTGCAGGTGCACTGCTATTTTTACGAGACGCTTCAAAGGCTTCAATCTCTTGAGTAGCATTTTTTATCTTTGATAATTTTGACCTATCCTCGGCATGTGGATTCTCTACTGCTACAGTGCCGTGACTTGAACATCCTGTAAATAATAGTAGTGATAATAATCCTACTGGAATAATGAAAGCCATTTAACCCCTTTTGTATCTTCTAACATAACACGATTATGTTCAATCTTGAGTATTTTCACATCGTGGATTATGCCGCCTTCTTTTACGATTAAGCCGTTGATTATAGCAATTTTTTTATTAGGATACACCACTTCAAGTTTGTACACATAGGGTTTTGGAGTAATTTGCTTGGGAAGTTCTTCTTGCGGAGCAAAAGTTTGTTGAGGGATTTGTTCAAGAAGTCCTTCTTCTTGATAGAAAATATTTTCCGCTATCCACGGTGCATTGGTTTTTCTCAGTTCTAGTTTTTCTTTGATATCCTGATAGAGTTTGTATTTTGTTTCAATCAAAAGATAGGTGTCTGTTTTTTCACTGAGAGTTTTATTGGAATATTCTTCATATATCGGAAAAACATAACGGACATTACCGACAATCTCAGCATCAAAAAAATAGATGAACAAAGAGACAAAAAAAGGTGCTATGAGAAGCAGCAGTTGCCTGTTATCTAGATACATTATTTTCCCCGTTTAGGTTGCTCTTCGTGTAGGGCTGTATAAGCTGGATAATACCCTTGAGTCCTTTGTTATCCATCGTAAGTTCCCGAAATTGTAAAAACCCCGAGGTGTATTCTATGCTGATGAAATCGGTGAGAGTATCTATGGAGTTGTCGTTAATTTCATAAGAGAGGTCCATATTTTTTGCAACTTCATCCTCATAAATGTATTGATGGACGAGCAAATTGTATTGGTCGAAATTGGTATCAAAATATTGAATCAGATTTTCTTCCGCTTCGTCTAAAGTATTGGGTTGCACCTTTATCATAGGGATAACGGTACTCTCAAGCCAAGCGTTTATCTGTGATATTTTTTGCAGTTTTGTGATATCTTCTTGGTGTTCTTGATTTATGGTTTTTATTTTAAGCTCTTCTTCTTCAAACCAAGTGATAAGTGCGAGCATGAGCACACTCAACAGAAGATTAAGGGTGATGAGGGCAATGCGTTTCATCGTCTTCTTCTTTGAACTTGTACCGCTTCGGTGGGCTGCGTGTTTTGGATGGTAATGAGTGTATAAAAATCCATTTTTGTGTAATCCGTCTTCGTGGTATAACTGTTGTGAAAAGTTTTATCGAGATTGTTGAATGCTTTATAAAACTTTTTTTCAAACTGATACAACTCTTCAAGGGTATAAAAAGATTGCTTAAACGTTACGCTGAGCGTGAGCGTATTTTCTAAATATTTCCATTGTAACTCTTGGGGCTTTTGTAACTCAATGAGCGGTTTTAATGAATAAAGAATATCGGAAGGGTGGTATTGGAGATATTTTTCCGAAATTTGAAGATAGTTCAAACTTTTTTGAAGCTCTTCTTGGGAATAGGTGTCTGTTTGATGTGCAAGACGGATGAGCCTAGATTTGATGAGTTCATAGCTCTCAAGCGCATCGGAATAAGATGCAAATTTTTCATAGGCAAAAAAAGAGACGCTCAAAACAAGAAGTGCAGATGCCGCCAAAAGTATTTTTGAGCCAAGGTTGTATTGTCTGAGTGCAAAAATAGATGCCGGTAAAAATTGAAATTTTTTTGGCACGAATATACTTCCAAGAGAAAATATATAATGTTGTGGCTTTTCGTCTATAATCCCTTGAATAAAAGTGTTGGGATAGAGTACGGTAATTGTAAGACTCGAGGACATATAAATGTGTTCGGGAATATCATCATCCAGAGCGATAGCACCGCTAAGGGCGATAGTTGAGAACTTAATATCACGAAATTGCTGTTGTACGTAAGCGATAGTTTGGGTAATTTCTTCGACTAAGTTCATTTTTCGTATCTCTGCATTGCTTGCTACAATGGTATTTAAACGGCTGAAAATCAAAGTGCCTTTATGAACTGCCAATATCGTTACTTTGTCAGTGTAGGTATGTACGGAAAAATAACTCTCTTCTTGTATACACTGTTGCGAGAGACTAAAAAGTGAAAATTTATTCGTAGTGGAGCTTTGAATATTACCCCAATCCGGAATAAACTTCAGTGAGCTTAGGTATTCTTTTTCGTAAACACCGTCGATTTGATAGCTTCTTTGTTCATCGTTTTGATTTTCGGGTAAGAGATGGTAATTAAAAAGAATAGACTGTTTTGTGGTAGATTCGTGTAATTTTCTCAGAATAGAGTTTCGGATGATATTGTCGTTTTTAATAACAGAGGCAAGAGAGATTTTTTCATCTATACTCTCGTTTTGCTCTATACTGATGCAATAGGATTTTTTATCTTTTAAATATTCTGCAAGCTCGGATGTTTCGATAACCTGATATTCAATGATGCTAAATACTCGACGACTGCTTTTTACGGCAAGGACGGTAACATAGTCATTTTGAATATTTAAAGCATAAAATTGTCCCACTGATTCCCTTTTTTTGGGCATATAATACCCGTTTTGTAATTAAAATATCAAAATATACCTTGTATTTCCACATGCCGTGCTTGGCATGTGGAAATAGTTCTCAGGGAAATTAATCGGTATATAAAAATCTTTTGATTTTCTTGGTAGGGGTTTTGACAAAAGGTTCTATTTGTTCAATAAATTTCATGATTTTGCAGTACGATGCCAACTGTGAATTGACCTCTTTTCGCATCTCTTCGAGTAAATGTGTTATCTCTTCTTTGACCCTTGAGTCTGGATTTGTATCTGCATGAAATATCTTGTCGATATATTCATAATCCAAATGGATTCTGGCAATGAGTTTGCCCTCTTGTTCAAGAACAAGAGCGTCTAAAACAGCTTCGTTTTGATTGATAACGGCTTCGATTTGTTCTGGGTAAATATTTTCTCCGCCCGAACCTATAATAACGTTTTTGCTTCTTCCGCTGATAAATAAAAAGCCCTCTTCGTCAATGTAGCCCAAATCTCCCGTGAGGAACCATCCGTCTTGCATCACCTCTTTGGTTTTTTCTTCATCTTTGTAATAGCCAATCATCACACTCGGTGATTTTGCGATAATTTCTCCCTCTCCCGTTTCAGGATTCGGGTCTTTTATTTTGAGTTCTACTCCGGTACACGGGGTTCCTGTGGATCTGATTTTTGCTTTTTCACCCAAAACCGAACCTGCCAAAAGAGGAGCAGTTTCCGTCAAACCGTAACCGATAATATAAGGAAATTCCGCCTCGATGAGAAATTGCTCTACGAAAGGGGAAAGTGCAGCGCCGCCGATTCCAAAAAACCGGAGTCTTCCACCGAAGGTTTGCAGGAGTTTTTTACCCGCTATTTTGTTGAGTACTTTTCTGAAAAACGGTATATCGTAAAGGGTTTTCATGAGCCAAGAACTATGAAATTTTGCCAATACTTTGTTTTTATAGATTTTTTCGATAATGAGCGGAACACTGAGTATAAAAGTAGGTTTCACTATTTCAAAAGCTTTTAAGAGCACGCTTGGAGTAGGCGCTTTTTCGATGTAATAAACACTAGAGCCGTGCAATAGCGGAACTATCAAACCAACTGTACATTCAAAAGTATGAGCCAAAGGGAGGATAGATAAAAATACGTCACTTTTAAATATGATTGCCTTGGAGTGAGAGGATAGGGCGTTGGTTACAAGATTTTTGTGTGAGAGCATAACGCCTTTGGAATGTCCCGTAGTGCCTGAAGTGTAGATAATGGCAGCCAAATCGTCTTCTTGTGGTTTTGTAAAAATATCGGAGGATTTAGTCATTTTTTGTTTTAATTTTAAGAGATAGTCTTTGTTTGTCAGTGCATCTATGAGACTTAGAGTGTCGAGTTTGATTACGGTTTGTAAGCTTGTTTGACCGCGTTCTTCTATGGTTGCCAAATGTTTCTCGGAGACAAAAGCTGCCTTGGCTTCTGAATGCCTTATAATATGCTGTACATCAGAGGGGTGAAAATCGGGCAATATCGGTACGATAACTCCTCCAAAAGAGGTGACCGCAAAATAGGCTACACCCCAGTGAGGCATGTTTTCACTCAGCAGAACTACCTTATCCCCTTTTTTGATTCCGTTTTTGAGCAGCAGTTCCGCCATCTGTTTTACTTTGGTGTCAAACTCTGCATAGTTCATAGGGCGTTCACCGACCCTGCCAAGTGCGTCTTCGTTGGCATAAAGTTTTAGAGAACGTTCAAGCAAACTAGGAAGTGTAAAGTTTTCTAAATTTTCGTAGGGGTATGTCATCTGTAATCTCTTATTTTAGTTTCATCAAGTATTATACCAAATGCAACAAACTATGCATACGCTAAACGAGCATAGCACATTGGAGTGCAAGGCGAAAAGACGTAGGAGCTACTAGTAGCTTCAAGTATTTTCAACGAAGCAATACGATGTGCTATGCTCGCCCGTAGGGTAAAAGAGAAGCCCGCATCTACTTCGTTACATCTTTTTGGGTTAGCCATGCTAGCCCTGCAAAGATGTGCCTTGTAGCTACAGGCTTCTCTTTTATTTATCGTGTGCTTAGTTGGTTGTATTTGGTATAATTATACAAATTTAAGATTATAAATCAATATTTCCACATGCCAAAGAGGTTTAAAGTTGAGTAGAAGAAACAAAAGCGGACATATAAACAAACAAATACATACTTTTAGCGAAAAAGATTTCTTGCCTACAACCAGAGAAGAGATGGATGCCAAAGGTTGGGATTATTGTGATGTTATCCTTGTCAGCGGAGATGCTTATATAGATTCCCCTTTTATCGGTGTGGCAATGGTTGGGCGTATGCTCGAGAGGCTTGGCTATAAAGTGGGGATGATCGGTCAGCCGAATATAGACAATGCAGAGGATATTTCCCGCTTGGGTGAACCTAGGCTTTACTGGGGTGTAAGCGGTGGAAGTGTGGACAGTATGGTGAGTAACTATACGGCAACCAAAAAGTTTAGAAACTCCGATGACTATACTCCGGGGGGAAAAAACAACAAACGTCCCGATAGAGCTTTGAGCGTTTACTGCAACCTCATCCGACGTCACTTTAAAGATACTGCGCCCATAGTTTTAGGCGGGATTGAGGCGAGTCTTAGACGGGTGAGCCATTATGATTACTGGTCGAACAAGCTCAAAAAACCTATACTCTTTGATTCCAAAGCAGATATTCTTATTTACGGCATGGGAGAGATTGCCTTGGAAGAATTGACAAAAGCCTTGGCATGTGGAAATGATTATACGGATATTCGGGGGATTTGTTATATCGCCAAAGAGCCAAAACCTCAATATCATCAGCTTCCCTCTCATGATGCGTGTTTGCAAGACAAAGAGAAATACATCGACCTTTTTGATCTGTTTTATGACAACAATGACCCCATAGCGGCTAAAGGTCTGTGTCAGCCGGTGGATAATCGCTACCTTATCCAAAATCCTCCCTGCGATTATCTCAATGAAGATGAGATGGATGCAAACTCCAATCTGCCCTTTACGAGAGAGTTGCACCCTTACTATGCAAAAGACGGGAAGGTAAAATGTTTGGAGACTATCAAGTTTTCTATCATGACTCATCACGGCTGTTGGGGAGAATGTAACTTTTGCGCCATAGGTGTGCATCAGGGACGCACTATAAGAACCCGCTCGGAGGAAAATATACTTCAAGAGGCAAAAGATTTTAATAAGTACAAAGACTACAAAGGGATTATAAGTGATGTTGGCGGTCCGACTGCCAATATGTACGGCTATGAGTGTAATAAAAAGCTCAAACTCGGCACCTGTGATTATCAAAGATGTGTGGACGCAGACCATTTGTGCAAATCTATGAAAGTGAATCACAGCAGAAATATAAATCTTCTTCGCCAAGTAAGGGAAGTGGAGGGTGTGCGGCATGCATTTGTGGCTTCGGGTGTACGTTATGATCTCATAAACGCCGACAAAAAACATGGCTACAGCTACCTCAAAGAGATGGTCAAACATCATATCTCAGGACAGATGAAAGTAGCCCCCGAACATACACAGCAGCATGTGCTGGAGCTAATGGGAAAACCCGGTAAACAAGAGCTGGTAGATTTTAAAAATCTCTATGACCAGCTCAACAAAGAGGAGGGGAAAAACCAGTTTCTCACCTATTACCTCATCGCGGCGCATCCTGGTTGTACGGAAAAAGATATGCATGAGCTCAAGAGGTTTACTACAGATGAGCTCAAGATGAACCCAGAACAAGCGCAGGTATTTACCCCAACCCCTGGAACATACAGTGCCGTAATGTACTACACAGAGATGGATCCAAAGACGCGAAAGAAGATATTTGTAGAAAAAGACCCGATAAAAAAAGAGAGACAAAAAAACATAGTCGTCGCAAAAGACAACTTCTCAAGCGGGTTTGCTTCTTAATCTTTTTGTATAAAAGCGGTCGTTAAAAAGATGGATTCTTTTTTTGGCACAAGTTTCAAGCTATGGGTAAATTTATTATTTTTTTACTCATAGATAATAAAGCATAGGTAAATTCTTACAAATTTTACCTATATCCCCTTTCTCAATAAATCAAATAGCTCTACATTTATAAAATATTTACTATTTTTGATTTGAATATTTTTCAATATATCTATTTTCTCAAGTTCACTCAAATATTTTGATGCTGTTTTTCTTGTAATATTTAACCTATCCACCAAAAACTCTATCTTTGTATATGGGTGCATAAAAAGTATCTCTACCAAATCTTTGCTATAAATTTTTGGTAATTTTCCAGAAATCGTATCTTGCGTTTTTATCATCAA
>DZBD01000004.1 GCA_022729795.1 Sulfuricurvum sp.
TTTTTTCGTATGGTAGCAAAGGATGCTTGATACTTGGCTTGGCATGTGTAAACAGGCATGTGGAAATGCTCGCTAGCTTAATAAATCTAGCAGCTCATCTCCGCTGAACTTCATATCTTCTTGCTGTTTATTATTGTCGTAAATCCCGTCTTGAAGGGATTGTTTTTTCTTTTGGAGTTCTAGTATTTTTTGCTCGATAGAGTTTTCTACGATCAGCTTATAGACAAACACCGCTTTTGTTTGCCCTATGCGATAAGCTCTGTCTGTTGCTTGGTTTTCCACCGCTGGATTCCACCATGGGTCGTAATGGATTACCGTATCGGCTTCTACAAGATTCAGCCCCACTCCGCCCGCTTTTAAAGAGATAAGAAAAATATCCGCTTTACCACTCGTGAACCGTTCTATCGCTTCTTCTCTGTTTTTGGTAGAGCCTGTAAGCTTGGTGTAGCTCACCTCTTTTTCTATGATTTTTTGCTCTATAATACCGAGCATCGAGGTAAATTGAGAGAACACGAGTATCTTTCTCCCCTCTTGTAAAAGTTCCTCTATCAAATCCAAAAAGAGTTCCAGTTTTGCAGACTCTTTTACTTTTTGCGCTTCTTCTATTTTTAAAAGTGACGGGTCGCAACATACTTGACGAAGTTTGAGAAGTGCGTCAAGAATAGTGATATGAGAAGAGCCTATCCCTTTTTGGCTCACCGCTTCGCGTACTTTTTTCTCCATAGTCAACCGTATCGCCTCGTAAAGTTTTTCCTGCTTGGCTTCAAACTGCGTATATTTAATAATCTCCGATTTTGCCGGCAGTTCATGCGCCACTTTTTCTTTGGTTCTTCTTATCATAAAAGGTTTAATCCTCTTACTTAAAAGCTCTTGTTTTTGAAAATCATGTTCTATCTCTATCGGTGTCTGGTAGTAGTTTTTAAAAAAACTCAAATTATCCAAAAATCCCGGCATCAAAAAACTAAAAATAGACCAAAGTTCCCCAAGATGATTCTCTATCGGCGTACCGCTGAGTGCTAATTTGTGCTCACATCGAAAAGTTTTGATTGCCATTGTCATTTTGGTATTGGGATTTTTAATCTTCTGAGCTTCATCAAGGATAATATAACAAAAGCTCTCTTTGTCAAACAGCTCTTTGTCTCTTGTGATAAGAGGATAAGTGCTCAGAACCAAATCATAATCATTTATATGCTCAAAACGGGTATGCCTATCACTCCCATGCAAAGATAAAACACGCAAATTGGGAGTAAATTTTTTCACCTCGTTTTTCCAGTTTGTTATCAAAGAGGTAGGCATCACGATGAGTGAGGGTTTAGTAAGTTTTCCGTCTTCTTTGAGACGTGAGAGATGAGAGAGTGTTTGGATAGTTTTACCAAGCCCCATATCATCTGCAAGTATTCCGCTAAATCCAAACTCATACAAAAAATTGAGCCAATTTAGCCCGTCTTGCTGATACTCTCTGAGTGTTGCACTCAAAGACTTGGGAGGTTCTACTCTTTGAATCCCTTCAAAATTTTTCAGTTTTTTGGAGAGTTCCAGAATCTCACGGCTTCCCCTCCAGATAATATTTTCATCCATTGCATCCAACAGATGTACATCAAAGGAAGATATTTTAAGAGTATTTTCTTTGTCTTTTTTATCCAAAAGCTCAAAAATAGTTTTGAGTATCGGCTGTATCTGCTTTTTTTCCAAGCTCACAAAACTATTTTTTGCAACTTCGATATTGATATATTCCGGCAAATTCTCATAGTCGTCAAATTCACGGATAATATTGCTCACAAGCGGAACAAGCGACTGGGAAACGCCGTTGAACTCAATGTTAAAAGCAAGACTAAACCAACCGTTTGTCTCCTCACTCTGCACCACGATATTGGAATTTGATTCAAACCTCATCTCAAAACTCTCATCCACTTCCACATGCCAGCCCTCTGAGACAAGCTTTGGCATGTGGAATTCTAAAAAACTGCTCCATGTCTTTAGCTGCACTTGCCTGTTGGTGTCATTTTGAGAGAAAAAGTACAGGTCATTTTCCTCTTTTTTGCTCTCAAATCCAAGTTGTTCTAAGCGCTCTTTTACATTCTGTTCAAACGATGCATCTCTGAAAATTTCCGTCTTAATATTCTCTTGGAAAAAAGAGGCTGTTGGATTTTGCGGATAATATCGTATCTCGTAATCTCCATATTCAAAGCTGACTTTTATCCCGTGATATTTTTTGCTTTCATCGCCTTCATAAAAAAGCTTAAGCCTTGGAACCGGCTTAGCATGAACTTTTTTTGTTTGTATCCCTTTGGGTGTTGCAAGCTTTATCTCCGGTGCACTGCGTTGAAATGTTTCGTATACTTTGAGTATCTCATTTTCGGTAATAGGCGGGCAATTTTCTATCTCTTTTAAAAAGTTTGCATCCAAATTTGTCTTGTAAACCAAAGAATGTACACTATCGATAATCAGAGGAGGAGTCGTATAAAGTATCCTCATATTTTTATCCAGACTTGACTCTATTTTGTAAGTATTATTATATTTTTTCCAATGAAACTGCAGCTCATAAAGAGTGTCCGTATATTGAAGAGGATCTTTATTCGTGTTAAAATAACATCGCTTTGTTTTAATAAGCTCTTTCATAGAGAGGTAGCCGATTTTTGAACTAAAAACGATACTTCCACCTTTGGAATTTCGATACAAACCTTCCATCAGCACTGCAATATTACGGTCTTCATCATTTTTAATATCACTGTACCCGTAACTGCTAAAAAATTTATACTCGTCAAGCTTTGCACCTTGGCTTAATTTGTTATTTTTTAAAATTTTTGTTTTATATATGCTAAATGCATCATTTTTATAGCGTGATTTTTCATCGAACAATCTATAAGTAATAAAATAACCGTCTTCATTTGCGGTACTTATACTTTTATCTGCTGCGTTTTTATGAAGCCTCTCCACCCATTTATCGACAAGAAAACTTGGTCTTTCTTCCTCTTTTTGTATCTTTTTTATATTGCTCACTACATAAGCGATACACGCCGCTACAACATGTTTACAGTTGTACGCCACCGGACAGCTACAGTCTCCGTGCAAAATATATTTATTATCCAAATAAACTATTTTAATATTTTGCTTGTATATATTATTTGCACTCCCCTTTACGGCGGAAAAAAACTTCAAATTAGTAGCATCGCTGTTGAGAATATCCAAACCGAGAACTCTTTGGCTGTGGTAATAATCTAAACCCTTACTAAAATCAACGCTCTCAACACAGGTACGAATATCTTTACTTGTTATATACATAAAATATCCCTAAAACTTTTTTATTATTTTCATCACTAAAAGAGCCGCCGCTCCTATAATGAATCCTACAATAAGTTCATTCAATATATCGGGAATGCCGGGAATAAAAGAGTGATGTAAAAATGCAATATGATGCGCTAAAATGCCACCGCCCACTAAAATCATCGCAAAAGTTCCTACGACAGCCAATGTTTTGATAAGTTTCGGCATCGCACCCAAAAGAAAATTTCCGCTTTTGATATGATTTTTTTCTATGAGCCAAAAACCTGCATTGTCGATACGTACAATCAATGCCACCAAGCCGTACACACCCACAGTTGCCAAAATTGCTACAAAAACAGTAGATGCAATCTGAATAATAAAAGGCTCGTTGATTACCGTGCTCAAAGCAATGATAACAATCTCTATAGATAAAATAAAATCAGTCAGTATCGCAGATTTAATCTTTTTTTGCTCGATTTCTAAAATTGTCTCTTTTGTAGAGTTCAAAAGTGCTTCATTTAGCTCTTCATGTTTTTTATGAAACAGATACTCTTCAATCTTTTCCGCGCCCTCATATATAAGATACAAAGCACCTAGCATCAAAATGTAAGTCACTACGCTTGGAGCATAAGCGCTAAGCACAAAAGCAAGAGGCAAAATAATCACCTTATTTCTAAAAGAGCCTTTGGTGATTGCCCAAATAACCGCAAGTTCGCGTGACTGCTCAAACCCCGTCGCTTTTTGAGCATTTACAGCCAAATCATCTCCCAAAATTGCCGTGGTCTTTTGTGTGGCTATTTTGGTTGCTACGGCTACATCATCTGCAAGCATCGCAATATCGTCTAAAAGTGCAAAAATTCCTGCCGCCATCTATCTATTTTTCCTTTTTGAAATCATCTAAGCTCCTGAATATTTTTTGTTTTTAAAATCCATCTAAAATAAAAGGCACCCAACAAAAATCCTAAACCTATTATAAAAGTTATAAATTCCAGCGAATATTTTTGCGTCGCAAGAACACCTATCATGAGTGAAGTTAGGGTAGCGGATATGAGAAAAAGCATATCATTGTATGCCACGATTCTGCCGTAATATTTGGCTTCGATATTGTTTTGCAAAAGCGTGTAAGTGTAAGACCAGAGCGTCGTCGTAAAAAACCCTACAAGCACGCTCGCTGCAAGAGAAAGATAAAAATCGTGCATCAGCGCCGCCCAAACCCAAATAGCGAATGCCTGAAAAACAAAGATATACATTACCCGTTTGTTGTTAATCCACTTCCCAAGAACAAGAGGACCTAGAACCAAGCCCAAAGCTCTCGATGCATGTAAAAGTCCAAGTGCCAGAGAGGTTGCTATCCAAGAAGCATAGTATTGATCTACCATCAAAGCCACAAGCGCATCAAAGGCGGTAAGCCCTACAAACGCATGTAATAGCATCAGATGTACGGCATGTGGAAATCTTTTGAGATACCGAAAAGTATCGCGCATCATCCCAAGTAAACTCTCGCTGCTTTTAATAAATTCTACCTTGATATCCACTTTATAAAGAAGCCAAAATCCAAAAACAAACATCAAAGCATCCAAAACGAAAGCAGTTTTTATCCCAAGAAGATACACGACAAATCCGCTCACCGCCATCCCGACCGTGTACGATAAAGACCAAATAATCGAATGGATTTCATTCGCTTTTTGTAGTTTGTCTCCGCTCAAAATCTTTGGTAACAGAGACATCTCGGTAGTAAAATAAAAACTCGAAGCCGCCATACGGATAAAAATCAAACTAAACAACAGCCATAAGTGTGAAATATCACTCACTAAAAGCAAAAGAAGCGTAGAAAATATATCCACTAGCAATAAAGAAAGCATCAGTTTTTTCGGCTTCACACTGTCAATAACAGACCCCGAAAACGGTGCCTGCAAAATTCCTGCAATAAAGTTGAGCGCCGCAGTAAAAGCAATCACCTGTGCCGACACATGCAAATCAAGCAAAAGCGTATAAATAGCAACATTGCTAAACCAAGCACCGAAATAGGTAACAAGCTGGATGAAAGATAATTTTCTTAAAATCTCTTCAGATTTGAGTAATTGTATGTATTGATTCATAAACGCAAGATTATCATAAAAAGAGATGTTATACCAAATTCTAAACATACGTATTTTTTCTCTTTTGCATTAAAGGAATTTTTTTTTCAGTCGATATTCGTTTTATTAGTTTATATTCGTTAAGGAGAGAGTCATGGATGGCATAGCAAATGTTGCAAGACAACAGCAGTCTCAAATAGGTTCCGAAGAAACTCAAGGAAGAGCTACTCAGCAAGCGCGACAGGCGGTGCAACAACCACAACAGCCGAAAATTGATGTTATAAAAGAGATGCAGCAGGGTGTTACAAATAAAAGTGAAAAAATAAACTCAAAAGAGCAAGTAGAAGAGTTAGTAGAACAACTCAACAAAGCAATGGCTCCTATGAACACAAACATAAAATTCGGAGTGGATTCTCAGGATATATTTTATGTATCGGTCATTGAATCGGAAACAAGCAAAATAATTAGAAGATTTCCGGCAGAACAAGCGGCAGATTTCCTTCCCAAAATGCAAGAGGTAACGGGAATATTATTTGACTCAAAAGGGTGAAAATTCCCTTTTGAATCTCAGAGCCGATATTCTAATCCTCTTTTTGCAGACTATAATCACTTACTAACTGTTTTTTAATATCTTTTATAGTAAAATTTTTTTTATTATTTTGCACAAAAAGGGTTTTTTACATGAAAAAAAATGTTAAAAAAGTAGTTTTAGCTTACTCTGGCGGATTAGATACGAGCGTTATTTTAAAATGGCTTCAAGATGAGTACAAATGTGAAGTTGTTACTTTTACGGCTGATATCGGACAAGGCGAAGAGGTTGAACCTGCTCGCATTAAAGCACTTAGTTTAGGTATTAAACCTGAAAATATCTTTATTGATGATTTAAAAGAAGAGTTCGTAAAAGATTATGTATTTCCTATGTTTAGAGCAAATGCAATTTATGAAGGCGAATACCTACTAGGCACTTCTATTGCAAGACCTTTGATTGCAAAAAGACAAGTAGAGATTGCTCATATTACGGGTGCTGATGGCGTAAGTCACGGCGCAACAGGCAAAGGAAACGATCAGGTACGATTTGAGATGGGGTATCTTGGAAAAGATTCCACATTAACTATCATCGCCCCTTGGAGAGAATGGGATCTTAATTCACGTGAAAAACTTTTGGCTTACGCTGCAGAACACGGCATCCAAATAGAGAAAAAAGGGAAAAAATCTCCTTATTCAACGGATGCGAATCTACTTCATATCTCTTATGAGGGTGGTATTTTAGAAGACCCGAATGCAGAACCGGAAGACAGCATGTGGCTTTGGACGGTTAAACCAGAAGATGCTCCGGATGTTGCTCAGTACATAGAAATTGGCTATAAAAATGGAGACCCTATTTCACTTGATGGGGAAGAATTATCGCCGGCTACTATGCTTGCAACTTTAAATAAAATTGCGGGTGCTCACGGCATCGGTCGTGCCGATATCGTAGAAAATAGATTTGTTGGGATGAAAAGCCGTGGATGCTATGAAACTCCAGGCGGAACAATAATGTTAAAAGCACACCGTGCAATCGAATCAATCACTCTTGATCGTGAAGAAGCACATTTAAAAGATGAGATGATGCCTCGTTATGCAAAACTCATCTATAACGGTTTTTGGTTTGCACCCGAACGTGAAATGCTTCAAGCTGCAATCGATAAAACGCAGACGAATGTTGAAGGTACCGTAAGACTTAAACTTTACAAAGGAAATGTAACTGTAGTCGGGCGTTCATCTGAACTCTCACTTTTCAATCCTGAATACTGTACTTTTGAGGAAGATTCAGTTTATGACCAAAAAGATGCTGCAGGTTTTATCAAGCTCAATGCTTTACGTTTTATCATCGCCGGTAAAGCAAGAAAAAATAAATAACACAAGGAAGTAAAAGATGAGCATCATTAAAATAGATATGAATTCACCTGAGTTCCAAGCGGAGCTTGAAAAAACAATTAAATTCACTGATAAAGTGGTAAAACAATTTAATTGGGAATATAACCCTCAAGAAGAAATTAATGAGGGGGTACAACTTGGTCTTGCTCGCAACAAAATCATGTACAATAAAAGATTTTGCCCATGCTACATGGTTGAAATGGTTGAGGGAAAACCAAGAAGTGTTGAAGATAGAATATGTCCGTGTAAACCTGCTATAGAGCATGAGATTCCTGATGAAGGGGTATGCCACTGTCAAATTTTTTGTACTCCTGAATTTGCAGCTGCAAAAAGAATTGAAATGGGAATGGAAGAAGCTGTACACCAGCACTCTCGAGGATTAACAAAAGAAGAGTGTGAAATGTTAGTGAATAAGCATGAACTTGACGGGGATGAAATAATGTCTCTTCTTGAAGCACGCGCACTTGGTATTGTCAAGTTTAAACTTGTAGATGTTCGGGAACATATGGAATGGAAAATGGGGCATATCAAGGGTGCTGATGTTCTTATACCGACAAGTAGTTTCTTTCAAACACTTGATGAGGCAAAGCTGGATAAAAATGAAAATATTATTCTTTATTGTCACGTAGGAAGCCGTAGTGCGCACTGTGCTAGAATTTTAAATGACATGGGATATAAAAAAATAGGAAACTTGTCTTATGGAATTGTTTCTTACGGCGGCGAAAAAGAAAGATAACTTATAAATATCCTGTTTCAAAAATATTCAAAAGATATTCAACCGGATGAAAGTTAGTCTTGTATAAAAAATTATAATGTAGTAGGGATAAAGATATGAAAGTGTTACTAATTAAAGATGTAAAAAGTTTAGGAAAAGCAGGAGAAGTTAAAGAGGTCAAGGATGGTTACGGGAAAAATTTTCTTATAGGAAAAGGTTTGGCAAAACATGCGACTACAGACATTTTGGCACAACATGCCGAAGAAGAACGTCTTCAAGCCCAAATACTCAAAGATGAGATCTCTTCTTTGAAAGCCCTTGCAGAAGCACTTGATAAAATTGAGATTGTTATAGTAAAAAAATTAGGTCAAAACGGTCATCTTTTTGGATCTATTACAAAAGATGAAGTTGCACATGCCTTAAAAGAACAGCATAATATAGAAATTGACAAAAAACATATCAATGAAAAACTCTCTATAAAAACTGTCGGTGAACATGATTTAGATTTTAAATTGGGTCACGGTATTCACGCTACGCTGCATGTGGATGTTGTAGGAGAATAGTCTTGTTTGACGCTACGACAATACTTGCTTACAAAGGTAAAAACAAAGCCGTAATCGGTGGAGATGGACAGGTAACTTTTGGAAATAGCGTCTTAAAAGGTAATGCAACAAAAATACGTACACTCCATAAAGGCAAAATTCTTGCCGGGTTTGCAGGAAGTACTGCAGATGCCTTTAATCTTTTTGATATGTTTGAAGAATTTTTAGATGACAAAAAAGGTGATCTACTCAAATCAGTCGTCGAGTTTTCTAAGGCATGGAGAAAGGATAAGGTTCTCAGGCGTTTAGAAGCTATGATGATAGTTTTAAATAATGAACATATTTTTATTTTAACTGGAAACGGTGATGTTGTTGAGCCTGAAGATGGCGAAATAGCTTCTATAGGCAGTGGCGGGAACTTTGCTATATCTGCTGCGCGTGCACTCAAAAAACATGCACATGCCATGGATGAAGAGGAGCTCGTAAAAGAGAGTCTTCATATAGCTGCCGACTTATGTATTTATACCAATCACAATATTAAAACTCTTATACTAGAGGATGAACTATAATGGATTTAACTCCAAAAGAGATAGTAGCCTATCTTGATCAAT
This sequence comes from Sulfuricurvum sp., assembly GCA_022729795.1. Classification (GTDB taxonomy): domain Bacteria; phylum Campylobacterota; class Campylobacteria; order Campylobacterales; family Sulfurimonadaceae; genus Sulfurimonas. The sequence continues at coordinate 9,128 of DZBD01000004.1, forward strand.
ATGTTATCTCACAAAAAGATGCAAAAAAAACTATCGCCTTGGCACTAAGAACGCGTTATAGAAGAATGCAGCTTCCGGAAGAACTTCAAAATGAAATAATGCCTAAGAACATTTTGATGATTGGCTCAACGGGTGTCGGTAAAACAGAAATTTCAAGACGACTTGCAAAAATGATGAAAGTGCCTTTCATAAAAGTTGAAGCGAGTAAATATACCGAAGTCGGTTTTGTCGGTCGTGATGTTGAATCTATGATACGAGACTTAGTTGTCAATGCGATAAGCCTAGTTAAATCTGAGCAAGAAGAAGCAAATAAAGAAAAAATAGAAAACTATGTTCTTAATAAAATAATAGAAAGACTCTTACCTCCACCCTCTGAGCAGGCAAGCCAAACAAAAAAAGATGATTACCAAAAACTTCTTAAAACAATGCAAGAACAAGTTGTTAAAGGCGATTTGGACAACACTATTATAGAAATAGAATTTGAGAAAGTAAATATTGAGTTTAATGACACAAATCTTCCACCGGAAATGGCAAAAGTTCAGGAATCTTTTTCTAAAATTTTCAGCACCTTATCTAAAGAAGATAGTAAAAAAGAGGTGACCGTAAGAGATGCAAAATCGCTTTTAAAACATGAAGCCGCCTCCAAACTTCTAGATACTGTGAGTATCAATGCAGAAGCGCTCAGACGTACTCAAAACGGTGGGATTATATTTTTAGATGAAATCGATAAAATCGCTATAAGTGCAAAAAGTCAAGGACGTAATGATCCAAGCAAAGAAGGGGTGCAAAGAGATTTACTTCCAATTGTTGAAGGGAGTAGTGTTACAACGAAATATGGCGTAATTAATACAGACCATATTCTTTTTATAGCTGCCGGAGCATTCCATCTCACAAAACCAAGTGATTTAATTCCCGAATTGCAAGGTAGATTTCCATTGAGAGTTGAACTTGAATCTCTGACCGAAGAAACACTTTACAAAATTCTTACACAAACAACAAATTCATTATTGAAGCAGTATCAAGCACTTTTAGGGGTTGAAGGTGTCCACTTAATTTTTGAAGATGAAGCGATTCGAGCAATTGCAAAAATATCACATCGCGCAAATGAAATTACGGAAGATATCGGGGCAAGAAGATTGCACACTGTTACAGAAAAGGTTCTTGAAGATATCAGTTTTAATGCTGAAGATTATAAAAATAAAGATTATGTAATAACTTCTACATTCGTACACAACAAACTTGACACAGTCGTTGCAAACGATGACTTATCAAGATATATATTATAAAAGGTTAAATTATGACTAAAGCTGGTTTCGTATCGTTAATTGGTCGTCCAAATGCAGGTAAAAGTACACTTATGAACTCACTTTTGGGTGAAAATATCGCTATGGTTAGTCAAAAGGCTAATGCTACAAGAAAACGCTCAAATGCAATAGTAATGCACAAAGACACACAAATTATTTTTGTTGATACGCCGGGACTACATGAAAAAGAAAAAATCTTAAATCAGTTTATGCTTGATGAAGCTCTCAAGGCTATGGGCGACTGTGACCTTATTGTATATCTGGCTCCTGTTACAGACACTATTGAGCACTATCAAAAATTTCTAAAACTTAATAATGAAAAAGTAAAACACATAATAGTTCTGAGTAAAATTGATCAAGTTTCACAAGAAAAGCTTTTTAAGCGAATCAGTGAATATAACCAATTTTCAGATTATTTTGAAGCATTGATTCCGGTTGCCGTACCAAAAAAAGTTGGGCATGTGGATTTACTAGAAACTATTTCAAAGAATCTTCCCGAATCTCCATTTTTATTTGATCCCAATGATTTAACTAGCGAATTGGTAAGAGATATTTATGCCGGATTCATTAGAGAGGGAATTTTTGAAAATATCAGCGATGAAATACCTTACGAATCAGACGTTATCATAGATAAAATAGATGAAGAAGAAAATATAGACAGAATCCACGCAACTATTATCATAGAAAAAGAAAGTCAAAAAGGGATTATTATCGGTAAGGGCGGTGATGCTATCAAAAGAATCGGTAAATATGCTAGAGAAAAAATTGAATTTTTAAGTGGTAAAAAAGCATACTTAAACCTGCAGGTAAGCGTCAAAAAAGGTTGGACTAAGGATAAAGCATTTTTAAAAGAGATAGGATATGCACATGCCGAATAAAAAAAACTTTATTTTACTCAATATTGTTTTTTTATTACTATTTGAACTATCTCTTAATGCAAATGATATCTTAACAAGTTACAGAAAAAATGGAATAAACAATCTAGAAAAACAGATGGACTTTGAACTTGCCAAGAAGGAATATTGGAGTAATTACCTCCAAGAGCATGATACTACATTCGGTTATACAGAAAAATATGCTTCCGTATTAGCGTGCAACAAAGAGAAATCTATACTTACTTTATATAAACAAAATAAAACTAAAAAATTTCAATTTGTCAAAGAATATAATGCATTTACAGGAAAAATAAAAGGTGACAAAATTGAAGAGGGAGACTTAAGAACACCGACAGGTGTATATGAGCTTACAAAAAAAATAACGAATCCTGATACATTTTACGGTCCTTTAGCTTTTGTTACATCCTATCCCAATTCGTACGACAAATACAAAGGTAAAAATGGCTCGGGTATTTGGATTCACGGACTTCCGACTGAACAAGATAGAGATGATTTTACAAAAGGTTGCATAGCTATAAATAATCAAAATATTGAATGTTTAAATCGAAATATTGACTTTAACAGTACCTTGCTCATAATAAATGATGAAGAGGTTAATAAAAATATTCCTAAAGAGGAACTCAGTAATATTCTAGCTCAATTATATGCATGGAGATATGCGTGGTTGTACAATGATTTGAATAAATACTTGGAATTTTATGCAGATAATTTTGTACGTTTTGACGGTATGCTCTACGAGCGATTTAAACATTACAAAACAAGAATTTTCGCTAAAGCAGAAAAAAAAGAGATAATTTTTAATGATATAGCGGTTATTCCCTATCCTAACACAAAAAATATTTATCAAATTACATTTCAAGAAATATATACTTCCGATACCTTCAAATACAATGGAAGTAAAGCACTCATGATTGAAATTGACATGAACAATCAGATGAAAATTTTTACAGAAAAATAAATGAAATTCCTATTTATATTCATTATATTATTCACATCTGTTTATGCTAAAGTCCAACTCATTAAAAAAGAAAATGCAGATTCAAATACAACTTTTCTTGTTATAGGAGGAATACACGGAGATGAACCGGGTGGATATTTTGCCGCTTCTATCCTTGCTTCTCATTATGATATAACCTCAAAAAATCTTTGGATTGTGCCTAATCTTAATCAAGCTAGCATACAAAAAAATCGAAGAGGAATTTACGGAGATATGAATAGAAAATTTTCTACTATCTCAAAAGATGATTCAGATTTTGAAACAATACAAGAAATTAAAAAAATTATATTATCAAAAAATGTATCCTTGATTTTAAATTTGCATGACGGTCATGGGTTTTACAGGGAAAAAAATCAAGGAAATATCTTTAACCCTACCGCTTGGGGGCAAACATGCGTAATAGATCAGTGCAAACTTAATCAAAATCAACCTTTCGGTAATCTCAACACAATAGCATCTGAAATTAGGGATAATATCAATAAAAAACTTTTACAACAGCATCACAGTTTTAATGTTAGAAATACAAATTCAAAATTTGATGATGAGGCAATGCGTCTTTCTCTAACATACTTTGCAGTAACAAATAATAAACCGGCCTTTGCAATTGAAAGTAGTAAAAATCTATCTTCCCTGTCTCAAAATGTTTTTTACCAACTCGTTGCAATAGAAGAATTTATGAAAATTATGAAAATTCAATTTGTCAGAAAGTTTGAACTTAACGAAGCAGAAATAGAGAAAATAATAAATGAATATGGCACATTGAAAATCAATAATAGTATTTTATTCAATTTTAGTGATATCAAAAATAATTTAAGCTATGTTCCGCTAAAATCAGACGAAAATGAATTTATATTTTCTAATCTTCTTGGCAGTGTGGAAAAAGTGGACGGCAAATACAATTTGTATATAGGTAACAAAATAGTGACTACTTTAAGTCCTCAAAATTTTAAGACACTGGATAATTCTATAGAAAAATTTGATGTAAAAATAGATTCTAAAATAATTTCCATAAATAAAGCTTCATATTTTTCAGTAAAGGACGATTTTAGTATTCTGAAAAACAAAGATTATCGCGTCAACGTTATCGGTTATCAATCAAAGGGAAGTGTTGATGAGGCAGGAGTCAAAATTGGTCTCAAATCGTTAAACAAAAATTTCTCGATTGATAAAAATAACAAGCAATATAGGGTAGAATTTTACAAAGACAATGAGTTCTGTTTCATGTCGATAGCTAATTTCAAATAGGATTATATTTAATGAGCACAAAAAATCAACAATCATTTTCAAGTGTTATTTCAATTAATCCTTATTCGGATACTTATTTTAGTGGGATATCAAGTTTTTTAAGTGAAACACCTTCTCCTAGATATGTCAAAGACACCTTTGCTATTTCCTACTTAAACAATCAGGATTTTATAAATTCACAAATTCAAATAAGTAAAAATATTCCAGATGAAGATTTAGAAGATGCAATAAATAATAAAGTATATGATGAATTAGCGCTAGATCAGGCTGTTGAATATGAGATACAATTTGTAGAAAATTTTGAAAATATAGATGCCGAGAATAGACAATTTCATGTTTTTATTGTGGATCCTTCTACTATTATTAAAACATATCAAACCGTTGTAAAAAAAATAAAATACTTAGATACCATTATCCCGACACCACTTCTTCTAAAATCACTTTATTCCAAAGAAATCGTCAGAAATAATGGCGCACACTGCTATATATATTTTCAAGAAAATGATACCTTTGTTACTATTTACAATGAAAAAGAGTTTGTATATACGAAATCTATTAAATATTCTTTTGTACAAATGCATGAAAGATTTTGTGAACTCTATGGAGAAAGGATATCGTATGAAGACTTCCTCAACTTCTTATCAAAAGAGAGTCTTAAAGAGACACATAGCAACTATAAAACAACTGTAATAAAACTATACAAAGAAATTTTTGCGAACATTAATGATATATTAACCTATGTCAAAAGAGCGTATGAACTTGATAAAATTGAGCATATATATATTGGTTCACAAATACCTACAGTCACTAAGCTTGATGAAATAATAGAAGTAGAACTCAATATTAAGAGCAGTAATTTCGAATTTGATTATGGATTTGAATGTAAAGATAAATATTTAGATCAACTTCATGCTCTGATGCACGTATATGCTTCTCTGCCTCAAACGCAAAAATATAGTTGTAACTTTTCTCAGTTTCATCGCCCTCCTCGATTTATAAAACGCGATAGCGGTAAAATAATAATGATGGTAGCCGCATCTCTTCTTTTAGCATTTGCTTATCCTGCTACTTATTGGATTCTAAGCTACGCTCAAACGCTCCAATATGAACTTTTAAAACAAACATATGCTGATTTGGACAATATTAAAGTAACAAGAGAAGCGACTGTCAATAATAAAGAAAATGACAAGAAAAAGGCACTGGCCTTATTAGCACAAGAGCAGCAGAACTACATAGATAAAAAAAATACCCTTTTAAAGATTCATGATGTGAAAGTAAACTACCCGATGAAAGCTAAACTGCTAACCAAAATAACCGAGGACTTAAATAAATTTAGCATTCAACTAGAATCTTTATCTTATAATGAAAATAACAATACAAGGAATTTCAATCTTAATCTTGTCTCATCAGAAGATAAAAAGATAACTGAGCTCCTAGAATATGTCACAAAAAAACATGAAGCCGAGTATAACTTTGCACTTGAAATAATTTCATATGATGAAGAATCTAAAAAGTATTTCAGTGAGTTAAAGGTTAAAATATTATGAAATTAAATATTGAAGATTATTTACAGCAAATTGACGCTGCATTAAAAAATAAAAGTCAAAAAGATATTTACATGACTTATGTCATGATATTTGCACTTATTTTTGCTTTTTCATATCTCTTATTTTGGGATAGTTCCTTTGAAGAGTTCGAAGAAAAAAGAAAGCAAATATCTATTATAGATGCGAAAATAGATAATGATAATATGTATCTCAAATATAATCCCGAGAGTAAAATTATCACACTAGATCAAGACATAAAAAAAGCCAATTCTGAAATGCTGCTTCATAAAGACAATAATGCTTACATAAAAAGTAAAATTGACACTATATCTTCCCTTATTTATAACGAAAAAACATGGGGTGAATATTTATATTCTATCTCAAAAAATGCACAAAAAAATAATGTAAAAATAGTAAACTTCACAAATAGCTATGCATTACATAATAATTCATTCGGTCATGTGTTAGACATTACAATCAAAGCGACTTCTGATTACAAAAACATACTCAATTTTATAAATTCATTAGAACAAAGCGAACTAGTAGTTGATGTACATGATTTAGCAATCAAAGCCCAAGATAATCTCAATGCCGATTTAAATATTTCAGTTTGGGGGATTACTTACTAATGAAAACTGTTTTTATTTTTTTTATTTTTACGTTTTATCTGAATGCAAACGAATTAGCCTGGGTTGATGAGCAGGTTCAAGCAATCCAGCCACCTAGAGATGGAATCGGAAGTGAAAAGGTTTCACTATTACAAGATCCTTTTATCTTCCTAGAAAAAAACAAATCAAAAAAAGAGGATAAAGAAGATAAAGGAGATGTAAACGTACTGAGTGTTCCTTTTAGCACACCAAATATTTTATCTGCACCTTCTGAAAAAAAAGCAAAAAAAGTTTATTTATTATCTGCAGTTATAAATAGTTCTGCCTTAATAAATGGAAATTGGTATAAAGTTGGTGATGCAATAGGAAGCTACAAAGTCTCTAAGATAGAAAAAACATCTGCCGTTCTAAGTAAAAAAGATAAAACACTAGTGCTATCGACAATGACGAAAATTAAAAATTTAAAATTTAAAAATTAGCAGGACAAAAAAATGAAACTCATCAATACATCAATATATTCGGCACTATTAGTTATTGTATTATCAAGTTATAGCTTTGCTGATTGTTCCTACGAACTCTTTAATATTAGTTCCACTAAGGACACAAAAATCATTGAGTTTATAGAGCAACTCAGTGACGAGTGTGAATTTAGTATAATTGTGAGCGATTCAAACACTGAAAAAGTTTTGCAATCGCCACTTAATAAAACACATTTAAAAAATTTAACGATTGATGAAGTTCTCTCTATTGTTCTTACAGAAAACAATCTAACATATAAACTTGAAAACAATATACTTAGAGTTTCCTATCTTGGAACAAGGGTATTCTCAATTGACTACATTTTGTCTCAAAGAAAAGGCTCAGGCAGCACTGATATAACTTTGAGTTCATCCTCAAGTAACTCATCTTCTACTAACGGATCTCCATCCTCAGGAGGAACAGGTTCATCTTCTACAGCTAATTCTTCACAATCCGGACAAAACTCCTCTAGTTCAGAGTCTGGAATTAAAATAGAGAGCAGCGATGAAGTTCAATTTTGGGAAGCATTAGATTTAGAGCTTCAAAGAGTATTAAATAGACCCAATGATGTTTATAAAGCAGAGGCTCCGATTATTAACAGAAATGCAGGGTTAATTACAGTTACCGCTAGTATAGAGCAGATGAATAGACTCGAAGAGTATTTACAAAAACTTCAAGAAAAAGTACAGTTACAAGTATTAATAGATGTTCAACTCTTAACAGTCACAATGTCAAAGGGTAAAACTACGGGTGTTGACTGGAAGCAATTATATGCACTTCAAAATATTGAACTTTCTATCGACAAATTAGATTATCAAAATGTAAGCAAATTTGAAAATGGCTCTATTACGGAAGCTCTCTATGGCGGGGGAAGGGATGTAGCGTCCCTTGTAAACATAAAAGCAGGCGGAAGCTTACAAGAAGTAATTAAATTTTTACAAACGCAAGGGGACGTGAATTCTATTTCAAATCCTAAAGTTTTAACACTTAACAATCAACCTGCACTTATTACTGCCGGTACAGAATATTTTTATAAAATACAACAGTCTACAAATCAGCAGGGAACGGGTGGAGGAGTAGCCGCAACAACACAAAATGATTCTGTACAGTCTGTTTTTGCGGGTATACTCTTAGATATAACACCGGAAATATCGGATGATAAAACTATAACCCTCAAAATAAATCCTTCTTTGTCTGAAACAAGAAGTGATATTACACAACAAGCTTCTACGGATAGGGTAATGCCGCCGGATCTTAACCGTCGTCAATTATCTTCAGTGGTTACTGTAAAAGATGGCAATAGAATTATTTTAGGCGGTTTAATTAATACAAAAAATAGCAATATTGTAAATAAAGTTCCGATACTTGGAGATATTCCGATTCTTAGTTATTTATTTAGATATGAAGAAAACCTTAAACAAGTTGAAGAACTTGTGATTGTAATTGAGCCACACATAATACATAAGAAAAAAAATGATTTATCCCTAAAAGACTTAGGCTATGAAGGTTTTAAAGATGATATCGTTAAAAATAAAACTCAAACAGACTCAAAAGATTGATGAGTGAAGTTGACATATGAAGTCTAGTATATATCAAAGCTCAAAAAATGTATTTTTAGATACGGTAAATGTTGAAGATTATATACAACTTGATAGAGTATCTACGATTTATCAATCTCTAAAAGATTCTGTAAGAAAACCTCTAAAAATGATACTTCTCTTCGGTAAGCCAGGCACCGGTAAAAGTATGTTTCTTACGAAGCTCTATCATGACTTATCCTCGATACAAAAGGTATATATTTACAGAACACCTATTCTTGATGAAAGTGAATTTTATAAAGTCCTTGCACAAGATTTATTTGGTATTAAATATAAAGGTGAGCTTAATTTTACACAATTTATGAGAGTCGTAGAAGAATACGAAACTGAGGAAACACCGCTTGTTTTATTGGATGAAGCACAGCTTTATTCCAACTCTTTAATGGAAAAAATACGATTATTATCTGATACGAGAAAAGTTAAATTTGTTATTACTCTTCACAAAACAGAAAAAGAAGATTTAATCGCAAAAGCACATTTCCAAACAAGAATATGGGAAACTATAGAGCTAGAAAATGCATCAAGTATGGAGTTAAAAATTTATATACAAAAAAAACTAATGAAAGCAAACTGTTTTGACAGCGCAAATATGTTTCAAAATAAATCCGTCAATCTTATCCATAAGCTTACAAACGGAAATTACCGAGATACTAATAAACTTTTGTATACCTTATTTGATATTTATTCCTATTATGATGAACAAAATAACTACACAGCTATCAATAGAAACCATATTTCAAACAAGATAATAGAAATGTCTGCAATTCATACAGGTTTAGTAAATGCTTAATGTAAATGAACTCGAAAGCAAATGGCTAAGATATAAAATAAAGTCATATATTCCACATGCCATTATCGCAGTGAGTACAATAATTATTACCCTATCGGTAGTCACTATTTATAATCTTAAACCAACCGTAAAAGTGGATGTTCATGCAGATAAAAATCTTCAAGTCTCGCCTACAAAAACTTTGCCTTTAGTAGAACAAAATACAACTATAAAAGAAAAATCACAACAGGCAATCATAGCTAATAGCAATCTAGCAATTATCGAAAAAAACAAAAATCCACTACAAAATTCTACTCCTTTAGCCCAGAGTAACGAACAAAAAAAAGATAAAATCATTATGAGCCCGTCATTAGATTTTATGGTCAATATGAGAACCAATATCCCGGCTAAATATGAGATAGTGACACCGGCAAAAGATATTCAAAATATCGTAATAGAAGAACCGATTCAAGAAAACGTGCTAGATCTTTCAGAAAAAGCTATCGATCTTGAATCCTCACAAGAAGATGTTTCATATGAATCCAAAAAGGGTTCTATCAGTATTAACAGACAAAATACTCATGATGATATAAAATATGTTATAGAAAGATTTAAAAAGAATAATAACCCGGCTTTGAGTCTTTTTATTGCAAAAAAATACTATGAACTTGGAGACTATCACAAAGCCTATAATTATTCTTTGGTTACAAATGAAATCAATCATGATATAGAAGCAAGCTGGCTCATTTTTGCAAAATCTCTTGTAAAACTCAATGAAAAAGAGATGGCTATTAAAACTTTAACACAATATATTGACCATTCTAAATCAAATCGTGCACAAATTTTATTAGATGAAATCAATGCCGGGAAATTCAAATGAGAATGCTTATTTTATTATTTTTGGTAATAAATGCTTATGCAGATTTAAAGCAAGATATGTTTAATCTTTACCAAAATAAAAAATTTGAAGAAGTGTGTAACCTTGGTTTCGATAATTTTGGTAATAACAGCAAAGATGAAGAGTTTCTTTCTTTATACGCTTTTGCATGTCTGAATTCCGACTTTATAGATCGCTTGGCAATACCAACTGCTATTTTGAAGTTTTCTAAAGAATCTCGTGCAAATGCAGCATATTTTTCGATAATCGTAATGCAAAAAAAATTGCTTTATCACGCACTGATTGATGGTTACGATTTATCGTCCTTTAACTTACCTACAACGGATTACGTGCTTTCAAAAGTCTTTGATTTATATTCTAAATTAGGAAAGCATGAATCTAGGGCATTTTATCTTTTTGAAAATCCGGATGATAAAAAATTAATTTATAAGCTTTATCTCTCACAAAGCGATGGAATTAGCAAAATAGTAATCGAAGAGTTTTATGATACAATAATTGTCAAACGTCATGTTTACCGATAGGAAATTGCTGTGGATAGAATAACAATGGATTTACTCGCCAATGGCTCTATAATGAAGGCTCAAGTAGATAGGCTACTTGCCAAAGGCATTAGTACTAACCTCATCCTCAGAGACATTACTCTTTCGGGCTTTATGACTATGGACAGGCTTGTAAGATTTATTGTTGAGCAAATCAGAAATGGCGTCTATGATTTAACTATTATAGATAACTATGATTATATACATGAAAAAGTTGTTCTTGAAAAATTAGCCCAAGAACTAAATTTACTTTTTCTGGATTTAGACTCTATAGATATGGACTATAAACTTACAGATCGCGTTCCTTTAGCGCAACTCAAAAAACACAGTGTGCTACCTATATATGAAGACGATATGAGCGTGACTATTGCCTTTAGTGACCCACTTAATATAGATGCGCAAGAATCCATACAAAGACTCTTTCCAAGAAAACCAATCAAAATAGCTTTAGCAACTAAAAAACAGATAGCTACTTATCTTTTTAAGGTAGAATTAAAAGACAGCGTAAAAGGTCTAGTAAAAAAAATCAGAGATGAGTTAAACTCCATCAACTCTATCGAAGAACAGCAAGAAGCCTCATCAATTTTATTATTAATAGATGTTGTTTTAAAAACATGCATTAAAGGGCGGGCAAGCGATATTCATGTTGAGCCCACAGAAAAAAATTGTGTTGTTAGGGGTCGCGTAGATGGTAAGTTGACTGAAATGTTCATCTTTGAAAAAGATATTTACCCTCCTCTTGCATCAAGGCTTAAACTTTTAGCAAATCTTGACATAGCAGAAAAAAGAAAACCTCAAGATGGCCGTTTTTCAACAACAGTCGGTGCACAGGAATTTGACTTCCGTATATCGACACTTCCGATACTCTACGGTGAATCCATTGTTATGCGTGTTCTTGACAAACAAAAAGCTCTTGTAAAACTTGAGGATGCAGGTATGGATACGGTAAGTTATCATAAGCTTTTAGAGGGGCTTAAAGCCCCGTACGGGATCATCCTCGTGACAGGACCTACGGGAAGCGGTAAAACTACAACTCTCTACGGTGCATTGAACGAACTGAGAAATGTTGAAGACAAGGTTATTACTGTTGAAGATCCGGTAGAATATAGAATGAATCTCATCCAGCAAGTACAGGTTAATCCAAAAGTCGGACTTAGCTTTGCAGATGCACTTAGATCAATACTAAGACAGGATCCGGATAAAATCATGATTGGTGAAATTCGTGATCAAGAAACACTTGAAATTGCTATAAAAGCAGCACTCACAGGGCATATGGTTATCTCTACTCTGCATACAAACGATTCCTTAAGTGCAATTCCCCGTATGGTAGATATGGGGATTGAACATTACCTTATAAGCGGTGCTCTAGTAGCTATTCAAGCACAAAGACTTGTGAGAAAAATATGTAAATATTGTAAAACCGAAGAGATAGTTCCCTCTTCAGTTTTAGAAGAGTTAAAAGATAAAATTCCAGTCGGTGCTAAATTTTATACAGGTAAAGGTTGCAAAGAGTGCAACGAAAGCGGATATATGGGAAGGGAAATGATTTGTGAAGTCTTAAATATTTCTGACAAACTTTCTAGTTTAATTGCAAAAGGTGCTGCAAAAGATAAAATGTTAGAACAAGCGCTTGAAGATGGATTTATTGGAATATTAGAAAATGGAATTCAAAAAGCCCTTGATGGTGTAACTAGTCTCGAAGAGATACTAAAGGTAGCAAAATAATGAAGTACTTTGCAGCAACTGTTCTCAAAAAAGGGAAAAAAGAAAAAATATTTTTTTACGCGGCAGATAGAAAAGAAGCAAGCATCTATACAAAAAATAAAGTAACCGGCATAATTATTAAGATTGCCGAAGAACAAGAACCTTTGGATGCACAGTTTAATAGATTTAAAACTAATCTTCTACAAAATATTCGAAAGAAAAAAATAAAGCCTGACGCGTTAATAGCTGCAATTCGACAGCTTGCAGTTATGACAAACGCAGGCATATCTATTCACGATTCTATCGGAGAGATAGCTTCGGCCACGGAAGATACTGCTCTTAAAACTGTTTTTGGTAAGCTCGCTGATGATATAAATGCAGGACACTCTTTGTCTGCTTCAATGAATAATTTTAGATTTGAATTAGGAAATCTAACTATTGCGATGGTTCAACTCGGCGAAAAAACAGGTAATCTAGATGAAGCTCTTTACTCCCTTGCAGATATGCTTGAAGAGATTCGTGCTAATATTATTAAGTTTAAAAAAGCAATGGCGTATCCTAGAAATGTTATGATAGCTATGGCTATTGCATTTACTGTCCTTATATCTTATGTAGTTCCGCAATTTAAGTCTATCTTTGAAGAACTGCATGCTGAATTGCCTCTTCCTACAAGGATTTTACTTACCCTTGAATATCTTTTTAATAATTATGGACCCTATGTTTTAGCCGCTATTTTCATAGCAATTTCTACATTCAAATATATGATAAATAACTACACACATATAAGATATGGCTGGCACCAATTTTTACTAAAGACATATCTCATTAAAAATATTATTAAGTATTCGACACTCAGTCGTTTTACTCTTGTTTTTTCAGAACTTATTCGTGCTGGTATTCCGATTGCCGAAGCTCTAGACACTTCAATAGATATGATTGATAGCCTTCCCCTTAAAGCAAAACTCTTATCCGTAAGAAGAACAGTAGAAAAAGGGGGAACTCTCAACAAGGGACTTAAAGAAACAGGTCTGTTTGAGAATATGATTATACAAATGGTTTCAGCAGGGGAAGACAGCGGTACTCTTGACACAATGATAAAAAAAGTTGCTGAATATTATAAAATGAGGTTTGACGCTATCATTGATGGCTTATCAGGAGCTATAGAACCTATCATGTTGCTGATTATAGCATCCATGGTAATCTTACTTGCTCTTGGTATCTTCTTACCTATGTGGGATATGGGAAATGCTGTCCAAGGAAGATAAAACTTTATCTTCCCAACCACTATACTAGTTCAACGAGTCTCTGCATTTTTACTAAAAAATCTTGTATTGTAGACTCACAAGCTTTTACTTTATAAACTGGAGTAGATGAAAATACTTTTTCTATAATTGTAATTCCACATGCCAAGCATTCATATTCTACTATTCTTGTATTCGTATATTCGAAAGAGATAGTTTTCACTATCTCATTTTTATATTCTATAAGAATAGTTTGGCTTAAAACAGCATTGACAGCATCACTATACGCGCGCACTAGCCCACCCGTACCAAGTTTTGTACCACCAAAATATCTCACGATAATAACAGCTGTATCAATAATCTCAGCACCCTGCAAAACAAAGAGTGATGGCTTACCGGATGTGCCTTTTGGCTCTCCGTCATCGCTGGAATGCTCTACTATCTGAGCAAATTCATTCAGATATCTATATGCAACAACAAAATGTCTTGCTTTTTGATGTGTCTTCTTTAATTCTAAAAGTGTGTGTTCATACTCAGAAAAAGGGATGAGATGTGCTATAAACTTAGATTGTTTCACTTCATGTGAATTAGTATAAGGGCTCTTAATAAATTTCATGGATTACCATTTCCACATGCCAAGCATGTGAAAACTACGCTAAATTTGTGAAAACTTTTTGAACGTCCTCATCATCCTCTAATCTATGTAAAATTTTGTCAATATCGACTTGTTCTTCTTCAGTGATAGTTATAGGCGTAGTTGCGATTCGTTCTAAATTTGCTTTTGTTATTTCTATTCCAAGTGATTCCATAGCCTCATTTAAAGTACCAAAACTTTTATAATCACCCGTAACTAATACTTCACCCTCCTCTTCTTCAATCTCTTCGAGTCCAGCATCTATTAATCCCAATTCTAACTCTTCCAAATCCACACCCTCTTTGAGTGGAAATTCTATGACTGCTTTTCGCTCAAACATAAATTCTAAAGAACCGTTTGTCAGTAATTCACCGCCATGTTTCGTAAGAATATTTTTAACATTAGCCACTGTTCTTGTATTATTATCCGTTGCACACTCAATAAAAAGGAGAACTCCATAAGGAGCTTTTCCTTCAAAATTTACCTCTAACATACTAGCAGTGTCTTTTGCAGTAGCTCTTTTGATAGCCGCTTCAATATTATCTTTTGGCATATTTTCTGCTTTTGCATTCAAAATTGCCGTACGCAGTCTTGCATTCATATCAGGATCAGAACCACCCTCTTTTGCGGCCATAGTGATAACTTTACCTAATTTTGGAAACAATGTCGACATTGCTCCCCATCTTTTTAATTTTGATGCTTTTCTATATTCAAATGCTCTACCCATAAAAATTTTCCTTTTAAATTATCCTTGAAATTATACCAATTATTTTAAATATCAAGCTATTTGCAAAATACTTAGCACTCCATCTTCACTAAAATCAACGCTTATTTTGCTTAACTCTTTCTCTTTGCGAAAAGTAATCATTAAATTTTTATTTTCAAAACTTTCATTTGTAAGCAGTTCAATAGTAAAGCCATCGAGTGAATCTTGCAAAACATCAATAATCCTTGCACTCAGTTTGGCTCGATGCCTTAAATATGTGTTTTCATATTCGATATAAAAGCCGCTTTCATCATACACCAGTTCAGATAGTTGGTGAATGACACCACTTAATTTATGAAAAAGTCTTTGCGAGAGAGCAAGGTTTTTCTTTAATATTTCATAATCATCTTGATTTAACATTTATTACGCTTTCTTTAAAATCTAAACATGTATAATAGCATATTGGGAGAAAAAAATGAAACTTAGTCTAAAAATAAAACATTATTTTTTAAACGCTTTTCGTGAGATATTTGTACATCATCACGGTTCATTAGAATTTCGTGCAAAAATTTTTGCACTCATGATTGCTTCTGATAGCAATGCAAAGGTTGAAAATTATATTGTTGTTAGAAATGTAGGAATGAATATTTACGAAAACGATGAAGATAGAGCAAATCTGCTGATGCTCACAACCAAAGAGCTTGTTAAAAAAATAACAAACAATAATGGTCTGGATATTGATACTCTGGTTTTAAATATCCAAAAAGAGCTCAAATTAGTTCCCCGTTATGCAAAAAAAATAGACACGGACTCTCTCAAGCCCTTTCTAGCATTATCGCACGATGGCGACACTATCTCATATCAAGAAAATATTTTAGAATTTTTGCAAACATTAAAAGAAGAGATATTAAATAGTAAAGAATCTCAAATAGCCAAAGATGAAGAAAAACTCAGTTCCAAATAGACTCAGAGAGAAAATTTTTCCACATCAAAAAAACTCTCTTGCGATATATTCTTAAATGCTGCATTTAAGCTTGTAAAAAGCGTTGGGAATTCTTTTTCCATACGAGAAAGCATCTCTTTTGTATGCGCTCTGGCATGTGGCATTTTTACATCAAAACGCATTGAAGGGCAAGCTTCATCACCTATAGTAGGAATATCATTTTCAAGCGCAAACGCTGTAAGCTGCCTTTCTCTCATTTGAATCAATGGACGTATTACTATGAGCCCATTATCTGCTCTATATTTAGGAGCAAGGGAGCGTAACTGACCATTGTAAATAAAATTCATAAAAAAACTCTCAGCAGCATCATCCATATGATGACCAAGTGCTACTTTGTTACAAGCAAATTTTTCTGCTGCACTGTATAGTGAGCCCCTACGCATACGTGAGAAAAAACTACAAAAAGAAGAATTTTTTCTTATTTTCTCCGTTGCTAAATCATAAATTTTTGTATCATGTATGGCATGTGGAATATCATACTCTGCACAATGGGCGATTAATTTATCAAAGTTTTCTTCCATTCCATACGACACTGTTACTGCAATAAATTCAAAGTCAAAAGGTGCACGGCGTTGCTGTTCTTTCATTGCGTGAACCATAGTCAGAGAATCTTTTCCACCACTCAGACCTACTAAAATCTTATCGCCCTCTTCAATGAGATTAAACTCGGCATTTGTCCTACCAAGCTTACTCATAATTTTTTTTGAAAGTTTAATCGACAATTTTATCTACCATTTTCATAATAAACTCTGCACTTTCTTTGGCACTGCTCTGTAAAAATGTGTCAAAAGAGAAGCCGGCATCCATATCTGCTGCATCGCTAATAGCTCGGAGAATAAAAAAAGGAACATTCAATGCATCACACACTACAGCAACACTTGCTCCTTCCATCTCTAAAGCATCAGCCTCAAATGTATCGCCTATCCAGTTTTTTCTCTGCTCATTAGCTACAAATTGATCTCCTGTAGCTATAATGCCTTCTTTAACACTTTTACCCATCTCTTTTGCTACTTCTTTACTCATTGCAATCATTTTACTATCTGCATTTATATATACGGCACCCTCAGGCACATATCCAAAGGGATGACCAAAAGCGGTAATATCCAAGTCGTGCTGCGACAACTTATTTGCCACAATCAAGTCGCCAATACGAAGTTCGGGTGATATTGCGCCGGCTACTCCTGAAAATAATAAGATTTCAGCTCCAAAATGCTCAATCAAGGTTGTGGCGGTTAAAGTAGAAAACACTTTGCCTATTTTTGAATATGCAATCACTAAATCTGCACCCATATAAGATGCTTCGTAATATTTATTTTTGGCATATTCAGTCGTTTTATACACACCTAATTTCTCTAAAATTGGAGCTATCTCTTCGGGCATTGCACCCATTACAGCTATTTTCATCTTTAGTCCTCTATTTCAAATGTTTTTATCAAAGTTTCGTATTTTGGTAATTTATATAGAATTTTTGAGTTATTGTTCACTATACAGCTACCGCCCCAAAACCCAAGTCCATCCTCAAAACCGACACGATTCACAAAGATTACTTTCGCATCACAATGAAGTGCAGCCGACTTAATCAGTGCATACCACTGCTCTTCAATAAGTAAACCATTATCTTCAAAACCACGAGCAGGAGAAGCAACTAAGGCAATAATATAATCGGGATTTTCATCAAAAAGCTGTTTTTGGACATCTGCATGCCATAAATCTTCACAAACAAGCATTGAAACTCTGGCATGTGGAATCTTAAAACTTTCAAATATATTTCCTGCCGTAAAATAGCGTGCTTCTTCAAACATTCCATAATTGGGCAAATGAACTTTGTTATGTTGAGAAAGCAACTCTCCGCAAGAAAAGTATAAGGCAGCATTTCTAAATACTTTGGCATCTCTTAAAGCAACACCGATTGCAATATCCACATGCCGGCTCAATTCTTTTAATTCGCTAAGTTCCTCAATATTCCACGCATCTTCATACAGCTTATCTTGTAGCGAATAGCCATTCAAAGCAAGCTCAGGGAATACTATTAAATCGCTCTCCTGTGAATGTTCTTTGATGATTTTGCAAATATCCTGCAAATTACTACGATTTAGCTTTGGAGAATATTGAGCTATAGTTATCCTCATCTTAGATACAAACTTCCTCAGAAACTTGCGCAAGTGATGCCATATCAGAAACATTCAATGTCATTAAATCTTTAGCTATTCTACGATTTAAACCTTTTAAAACATTTCCGTTCCCAAATTCGATTGCTATATCAACATCATTTGCAATTGCTTCAATAGACTGTTTATATTTGACAGGTTTCACAAGTTGTTCTTTAAGTAGTGCTATTGCTTCGTTTTTTGTACTGTATGCTTTTGTTGTAACATTTGATATTACAGGCGCACTAAATTTCTCTTGAATCATACTTGTCATCAAGGCCGCTAAAGGTTCTTGAGCAGGAATCAAAATATCGCAATGACTCGCAACAGACATATTTAAAAGAAGAGCTCTTTTTGCGCCTGCATCTTTAAAAGCTTGTTCCAAAGATATTAAATCAGATTTCATGCCCGCAACTACAAGTTGACCGTCTTGATTATAATTCGCAGGCCATACTTTTTTGCCGTCTTTTTGAGCATTTAAGCATACTTTTTCTACACCCTCATCATCTAGTCCGACAATAGCCATCATCCCTGCATCAATGCTATCGCAAGCACTTTGCATAAATGCACCTCTTTGATGCACCAACTCAACTGCATCAAGATAATCAATAGCACCGCTGGCACACAATGCTGAAAATTCTCCTAAAGAGTGACCTAAAAAGAGAGTAGCTTCTACACTTGGACAGGCATCTTTAAAAAGACGATACGCTATCATCTGAATAAGTAAAATTGCCGGTTGCGTAAATGCTGTTTCATTTAATTTTTCATTTTCATCAAAAATTAACTCTTTAAAATCAATTCCTATCCTTTGTCCTGCTTTTTCAAACATCTCTTTAGCAATATCAGATTTTTCATAAAAATCCTTTCCCATGCCTACGGCTTGGCTTCCTTGCCCGGCAAAAATCATTGCAATTTTTTTTGACATATATTTTCCTTATAAGTATTGTTGATTATCGGATATTTTTTTTCTTAGTGTGTTTCTATTGAGACCTAATTTGTCAGCAAGTTGCAATTGAGATTTGAATTTATTCAATCCGGCTTTTATTAATGGCACTTCATATAAATATAAAAAATTTCTATAATCTGCGTTTGAACCAAGTTTTTTTGACAAATAATTTTCTGTTATTTCCATGAGTTCTACATCTTTTATATCTTGCAAGAGGTAATTTATCATCACTTGTCGTCTTAATGAGTGAGAGTTTTGACTCAAATCAGGCTGAAAATTCTCAAAGGTAAATTTTTCATTACCGCCAAACAATATGGAAGCTTCGAGCGTAAATTTTTTTACTAAAAAAGCAACATCTTCTAATCGTTGCACAAGAGGAGGGATGTCAAATTTCACACTAAAGATATCATCTATACTTTCACTATTATATGAACTCTTAGCAGTTGCAATAACCCTAATTCCACTTGCTTTTATTGTCTCTATTACAATTTTAATGTTTGGTGAGTTTTGCAAATTGGTGATTATTATATCATTTGTACTTTCAAGCGCTAATAATAATTCATCAAAATGAGATGCATCCAAAATTGGTGCATCTGGGAGTATATATCTAGCAAGACTTTTCTTTCCAACACCGGATTCCCCTGTAATAAGGGAATTAACACTCAATGTTTTTAAAAGAGTTGCTGTTTTAAATGCCTGAGATGAAGCATCGGACGCAGTTATAAAATTAGTGACATCCACAGCCGCTGCCGCCACCTGTACCGCAACATCCACTATCATCTTGTTTATTTTCAGCTGCAATACCGGTCATCGCTTCTTCAGCAGAGGCATCTCTAATATTGTTAATTGTAACAGTAAACATTAAATCTTTTCCTGCTAAAGGATGGTTAAAGTCGATAATAACATTTTCATCCGTTATCTCTTTAACAGTAACTTGTACTGTTCCTCCATCTTCACCTTGCCCATAAAGCGTCATTCCAATTTCTAAGTCAATTCCTGCAAACTGATCTTTTGGGACTTCTTGTTGTGCCTCTGCATTATAAACACCGTATGCATCTTCAGATTTAACAAGAACATCACCTTTTTCACCAATAGCCATATTAACAATTCCTTTTTCTAATCCAGGAATAATCTGACCCTTTCCAAACATGAACACTAACGGTGCTCCACCAATATTACTATCTACGACTTTATCACCATCGCGAACTTCGTATTCAATTGACACAATTTGATTTGATTCTATTGCCATTATAATAAGCCTTTAAATTATTTTTTAAATTTTATCATAAAAATATATGATGTTGCTGAAAAATATTTTCAACCTACTTCATTAAGCTAAGTTTTTTTTGAGCTTCTATTGCATCATTTGTGTCTGGATATTTTGCAATTACACCTTTATAAAAGGCATTAGCATTTTTCTTATCGTCTGTATTATCCATAGATATTGCAGTGTGAAGCATTAAAGACGACATATACGGTGCTTTAGAATACAAGGAAGCACTTTTTTTGAAATATGCTATTGCTTCACCAAAATTTTTTCGCTTGTAGTTCATTTCACCAATCATATAATGCGCATAAGCAGGCTTATAATTTTTATCAATCAAATACGCATAATACTCAAGTGATTTAGTATAATTTTTTTTATCAAATAGTGCTTGCGCATCGTCGTAAATATCACTTACACTCATCGCATCCAGGCCTATTGAAGATGTATTTTGTAATTCTGTTTTTTTACCCGTAGCAGCAGTTGTACTTTTCGTTGTAGACTTTTGAGCCATGAGACTTTTAACCAAAGAACTAACTTCATCTTTAGTTACGTAAGAAGTGTTTATTTTATCAATTAATGTTGATAACTCTGAAATAACTAATTTAATTT
Organism: Sulfuricurvum sp.; assembly: GCA_022729795.1. Taxonomy (GTDB): domain Bacteria; phylum Campylobacterota; class Campylobacteria; order Campylobacterales; family Sulfurimonadaceae; genus Sulfurimonas. The sequence goes on from DZBD01000004.1 coordinate 30,305, forward strand.
TTTCAATATTTTCACTATTGTTTGTAGTAATTTCGCTGAGTCTTTTATCAAATTCATCAGAATTTTTTAATTGATCAGAACTTTGTTGCGTTAAATTTTGTAAACTGATTTTATTATTTTGAGACTTTTCACTTAAGCTTTCTACAATACTCTGCAGCCCATCAATTCTCTCTCTAAGGGAATCAACTTCATTTGCCTGATTATTGCTTTTAACAACAACGCTGTGAAGACTTTGTTTGGTTTCTAATACAACTTTTTCGTTAGAAGTTAAACCGTAAGGTTTTGGGCTATTGAGATCGCCGGCACCAAACGCAGAAGGTTCGGCGCAGCTTAAATTAAAAGGCACAATAGTTGCAAAAAAAGCAACTATAATACTTTTAGTCATAAATTATGGAAGAAGTTTGAAGTCTACACGACGATTTTTTGCCCAGCACTCTTGAGTTTTATCACTACATACTGGACTACTTTCACCGTAACTTACCATTGTGATACGACTTGTATCAACACCTTCAGCAACTAGTGAATCCTTAACAGCTGATGCTCTTTTTAAACCTAGTGCGAAGTTATACTCATCACTACCCCATTCATCACAGTTACCTTCTAACTTAACCATGTAAGGTTTAGCTTCGCCGTTTACTACAGATGCATCACCAGAAACATTGCTTTTCATATCTGATCTGATATCAAATTTGTCAAAGTCAAAATAAACTGAAAGCATTTCACCTTCTAAACGAGCTATTTTGCTAGCGCTATCTTCAATTGAAGAATCTGCAGCAGCTACAGTTTCAGCAATAGGAGCAACTTCTTGAACAGCTTGCTTGTTAGCGTTCTCATCAACAACAGGGGTTTTAGAACTACATCCACTAAAAACTAAAAGTGCTATTACAACACTTGAGAGTACTATACTTTTCATACCACTACTTCCTTTGAATTTAAAATTTCGTAATTATAGCCAGAAAATTTGAAAATGCGTATATTAAATTTAACAAAATAACAACTTTACCAGTCCATAGACTGAACTTTCCCATATTTAAGTGGAAATAAGAAGTTTTTATTATGATTTATACGGATGATTCCTATAGAACTTTGCCCTAAATAGTCTTTAATAAAAATAATTGCATCTCCATCTTTTGAAAATCTTGGAAATTCATTAACACCCGTAGCAGTGAGTCTTCTAATGAAATCTGTCTTCGTAGAGACTAAATGCAAGTTGAAAGTATTTCCGGAAAATGCACTAGAGCTCTCTCTTGCTTTATACACTATATAATCACCATGTGCACTACAAGCAGAATTGCTTTTCCCATAAAAAACTAATTGTTCAACACTGTTACTTCCAATTTTCTTGGAAAAAACATTAGGATAACCTAATCTGTCCGAAATAAAAACAATGGAATCTTTTGACGTAAACTGTCCATTCACATCAATTCCCTTATATGTTGTTATTTTCTTATATTTTTTTGTAGATATATCATATGTATATATATCAGGTTGTCCATCTAATGCCATAGTCAAAAGAAGTTGCTTAGAATCTTCACTCACATCTGAGCAGACTAACATTCCGTCTGAGGATAGCATGATTTTATTTTTTCCTGTATTTACTTCCAGATGTTTTAAAGTTGGCTTTTTACCATCCAATGAAGTGTAATAAAAAGAGTCTTGTGCATTGTTAGCCCATTTCGGAAAAACATTAAAACCGCCTTTGACTGCAACGTGCTGGTATGAAAGGGTGTAATCTGCAATAACTATTTCACTTTTTTGAGGAGCAACAATCCTTGAAAAAACAACTTTTCTTTTCATCCATTCAACAGACGGTTCTCCCATAAACTCATTTATATCATATGCAATTGCATGACTTGCAAACATATATATATTTTTTTTACTAATTTTATATTTTTTATCAAATACACTGGCATTATTTCTAAAAAGTTTTACTTCAATATTTAATGCCTTATTATCGTCTTCAAACATTTTATATCTTAAAACATATGTCATGTCTTTATTTTCAACAAGAACGTTTGTATCATCGAACTGTACCTTACGATAATGTCTATCTACGTTAAAGAGCGAAATTACGTTTAAATCGGCAATTATAGATTTAAAAAATTGCATTTTAAATGTTTCATCGTAGCTAATTGAGGCCTCTTCAACTGCTAATGCAGGAAGTGTATCAACTTTTTTTGTGACTTCAATTGTTGCATCTGCAGCAAAAGACAAAGTAAAAAACATTAATAATAAACAAACTATTTTCAAAATTACTCCTCAGACCTTAGTATTACTATATTGTTTTGTGTTTTATTTTCCGGATTAATTGGAAAAATAACACTCATGAGCCTATCTTTAATTTGATCGCACTCTTTATTTAATTCACTGTTTCCAGAATAAGTTAAAATTCTAAAATCTAAAACTTTACCGATTGGACTCAACTGAATAACTGCCTTAACACTATTACCCTGTGAATTTGGCGGCGGATTAAAATGTTCATAGACCAATCCTTGAATCTTAGCCAAATACTCATTTACCTCTGGTGATGTAGAAGCAGCACTTTTTTCTTCATCAGCACTCTTGGAGACAGATTTATCAAGTTTTTTTGCTATTTTACTTGCATTATTCTCTTTAGCAACTTTTAATTTTTTTTGAGTATTTTCCACTCTTTTATTATCTTTTGGTTTTTCTTTTGGTTTGTCTTTTTTTATATCTTTAGTTATAACTTCACTAAACAAATCATCAATATCAACTTTTTTAGGTTCTGGAATAACAGGTGCTTCTTCGGTTGGAGCTGAAACTTCTTTTTTTGCTTTTTGTGATTCTACTTTGGGCATTACTATTGATACTGATATAAAATTATCTTTCTTTAAAGCAAAAGAATCTATTTTTTTAGGTGAAAATAAACTATAAATTACAAGAAACAAAATAAATGAGAAAAGCGATAAGGAAATAATACCGCTTATATAAAAAAAAGAGTCGTTTCTAGCCATTTGTCGCTAACGATACTTCAGAAAATCCAGCTTGTTTTACAGCTGCTAAAATTGACATAACTACACCATAATCTAAACTTTTATCAGCACTAATTAATACAGTAGCTTTTTTATCTAAATCTCTTGAATAAGTGTAGAAATTATCAATAAAAGTATTTATCTCATAAATATCTTTATTAATTTTTAGTATTTTCTCTTTATCAATAGTAATATGCACAGGTGGAATTTTTGAAAGTTGCTGGCTTACGGAGCCTTGAGGTAATTTGATATTTTCTTCATATACAATATTTGGAGCAATAACCATAAGTATTGCTAATAAAACTAGCATTACATCTACAAGAGGAGTAATATTTAATTCCGGCTTATCTTCCCAATCATAAATCATATTTATACTTTACGCGCTAAGACAGCATCACTTTGCATTTGAAGAAAACTGATTAACTCAAATGATTTTCTCTTTAACATTTGATGATAAGTGTAAGAAAATATAGCTACAAAAATTCCTGAAGCCGTAGCAATTAGTGCATCGGAAACACCGCTTGAAATAATAGACATGCCGCCACCGCTACTTTGTCCAATATGAGAAAAAGTATCTAAAATCGAAACAACTGTACCAAATAGACCAATAAACGGGGTTGTTGATGCAAATACAGATAACACTGAAAGACCTTTTGTTGCTTCTTTTGTTGCTGCAAGCATTCCTAAATCTAATATTTCTTTTGTAACATTTGAACTTGATTTCAAAAAATTACTTAAAAAGGATTTATCACTTACAGTTGAAGCCCCCATTAACAGATGTTCAAGAGAATTAGTTTCTAGTGAAATCCAACTATTAATAGAAAAATAACGATAATAAAACACCCAATTCAGTATGACAAAATATACAGACAACAGAGCCAGTACACCCAATGTGACTGGGTGACTTTTTAAATAGAAATCAATTAATTCGTTTATCATTGCTTAAAGTAACTTCTTGGCAGCAGATTCAATTCTCACTGAAACAGACGCAATTGCAGGGTTTGAATCAGCAATGTCTCTAATCAATTTTTTAGCATCTTCTAGTGCATCAGCAATAGAGCTTTCACTATCACCACGAATGGCAACTGCACCTTCTACTAATACAATTACTTTTTTTTCATCAACCTGGACTACGCCCCAATTAATTAAAATCGATTCGACTGATTTATCTACTTTTTCGATATCAATAACACCAGCTTCCAACAAAGTTGTTAAAGAAGCATGATGCGCAAGAACACCAAATTCTCCCTCTTCGCCAGGGAGAACTACACTAATGACTTCATCATTGAAGATTTCACCATTAGGAGTAAGGATCTCAAGTTTTAACTTATCCATAACCAGTCCTTTAGTATATATGAATTATTTGCTTTTAAGCTTTTCAGCTTTCTCAATTGCCTCATCCATACTACCAACCATATAAAATGCATTTTCTGGCATGTGGTCGTAATCACCGTTAAGAATTCCTTTGAAACCTTTAATGGTATCTTCCAAAGAAACATATTTACCTGGAGAACCCGTAAATACTTCTGCAACAAAGAATGGCTGAGATAAAAATTTCTCTATTTTTCGAGCACGTTCAACTACGTTTTTATCATCTTCTGAAAGTTCATCCATCCCAAGAATTGCAATAATATCCTGAAGATCTTTGTACTTTTGAAGTGTTTGTTGAACACCTCGCGCAACACTATAATGTTCTTCACCTAAAATTTGTGGATCAAGCAATCTTGAAGTAGAATCTAGTGGATCCACTGCAGGATAAATACCTTTTTCAGCAATTTTACGGTTCAGTACTGTTGTAGCATCTAGGTGAGCAAAAACAGAAGCTGGAGCAGGGTCTGTTAAGTCATCAGCTGGAACATATACAGCTTGAACAGAAGTAATTGAACCATTTTTAGTCGATGTTATACGGTCTTGTAGTGCACCCATTTCACGAGCTAAAGTCGGTTGGTAACCAACAGCTGAAGGAATACGCCCAAGAAGTGCAGACATCTCTGAACCTGATTGAGCAAAACGGAAAATATTATCGATAAACATAAGTACATCAAGCTTTTTCTCATCACGGAAATATTCAGCCATAGTTAAACCTGTTAAAGCAATACGATTACGTGCTCCTGGTGGTTCACTCATCTGTCCATAGCACAGTGCAACTTTGTCAAGAACATTCGATTCTTTCATCTCATGATATAAGTCATTTCCCTCACGTGTTCTTTCACCAACACCGGCAAAAACAGATAGACCATCGTGACCATGTGCAACGTTATGGATTAATTCCATGATAATAACTGTTTTGCCAACACCGGCACCACCAAATAATCCAACTTTTCCACCTTTTGCATACGGTGCCAAGAGGTCAACAACTTTAATACCTGTTTCAAACATTTCAGTTGTTGTTGACTGGTCAACCAATGGTGGCGGACTGCGGTGAATTGACCATGTAGGAGCATCAACAACTTGCTCTCCTCCGTCAATAGTTTCGCCGATTACATTAAAAATACGCCCTAGTACTTTTTCTCCAACCGGAACTTTTATTGGTGAACCTGTAGCGATAGCATCCATGCCACGAACTAAACCTTCACTCATGTCCATTGCAATCGTTCTTACACGACCATCACCTAAGTGGGCTGCAACTTCCAATACTAAACGTGTATCATTCCCTTCTACACTTACCTTAACTTCAATTGCTTCGTTAATTACTGGAAGATAACCATCAAAATCAACGTCAACAACTGGGCCCATAACCTGGCTAATTTTACCAATCATATTTTTCTCCATTATTTCATCGACTCCACACCACTTATTATTTCAATAAGTTCTGTAGTAATAGCTGCTTGTCTAGCTTTATTATATTGAACTTTTAATGTTTTTACCATCTCTTTAGCATTGTTAGTTGCCGTATCCATAGCTTGCATTCTCGCACTATGTTCTGCAGCGACTGAGTCTATTAAAGCATAATACATATTATATTCAACATACTTATTCACTAAAGAGTCCAACATATGTTCTTCGTCTTGTGCTTCAATCTCAAGTATTGAATGTTCTTGCTCAACACACTCAAACTGCTCCGTATCAACAGGTAATACTTTATTCACATGTAATTCTTGTGTTATAATATTTTTATACCCGTTATAAACAAGATGAAGTGCATCAATTTTTCCATCTTTATAATCTTCGATTGAAGTTATTATAAAATCATCAGATTTAGATTTATCAGGCTTTGAACTAAGATTAACAGCTGTATCAAAAAGTTCAACTTCATTATATTTAAAAAACTCTATACCTTTTTTACCGATTCCGCGTAAACGCACTTTAACATTTTGTTCTTTGTATCCTGCTATAAGTTTTTTAACAGCTTTAATAGTTTGAATATTAAAACCGCCGCATAAACCTTTATCAGCAGTAACAAAAACTATATCAACCATTTTCGGATTTTCAATCTTTGTAAAACAACGATTGTCGATTCCTCCAATTTTGTTACACTTAATGCGTCCAGCTATTTCGGCAATCACCTGATTCATTTTAGCAGCATAAAGACGAGAGCGCTTAGCCAATTCCTCGGCACGACGAAGTTTTGCAGTAGATACTAGCTTCATTGCACGAGTAGTCTTTTGAGTATTGGAAACACTCTTAATCTGTCTTTGAATATCTTTCAAGTTTGCCATGAGTTTTCCTTATGCCGCTATAAAGCTAGCTTTGAACTCTTCAAGTGCTTTAATCATCAATGCTTTTGTGTCATCATCTACTTTCGAAGTACTACGAATACTCTCAAATATTTGAGGGTATGATGCTTCTATAAATGGATACAACTCAGCTTCGAAACGAACAACATTTGATGCTGCCATATCATCAAGGAAACCTTCATTTCCTGCAAAAATAATTACGACTTGCTTTTCAACAGAAAGAGGTGAGAAAGGTCCTTGTTTTAAAACTTCAACCATTCTTTGACCACGCTCTAATTGGTTACGAGAAACTTCATCAAGATCTGATGCAAACTGAGCAAATGCTTGAAGTTCACGATACTGAGCAAGATCTAGTCTCAAAGTACCGGCAACTTGTTTTGTTGCTTTAATTTGAGCTGCTCCACCAACACGAGAAACAGAAAGACCAACGTTAATAGCAGGACGAACACCTGAGTTAAACAAATCTGTTTCTAGAAAAATTTGTCCATCAGTAATTGAAATAACATTCGTTGGGATATAAGCTGCAACGTCTCCTGCCTGAGTTTCAATAATTGGAAGCGCTGTTAATGACCCAGCGCCATTTTCATCACTCATTTTTGCAGCTCTTTCAAGAAGACGAGAATGGATATAAAAAACGTCCCCAGGATATGCTTCACGACCCGGAGGACGACGAAGAATAAGTGACATTTCACGGTATGCAACTGCATGTTTAGATAAATCATCATATACAATCAAAGCATGACGAGCATTATCACGGAAATATTCTCCCATAGCAACACCGGTGTATGGAGCTAAAAATTGAAGAGCAGCAGCCTCTGCAGCTGTTGAAGATACAATTATTGTATATTCCATTGCACCATGTTCTTCTAAGCGACGGATTATTTGTGCAACTGTTGATTCTTTTTGACCGATTGCAACATAAACACAAACAACACCGTTACCTTTTTGATTAATGATGGCATCAATTGCAACTGTAGTTTTACCAGTTTGTCTGTCGCCGATAATAAGTTCTCTTTGTCCACGACCAATTGGTACGAGAGCATCAATAGCCTTAATCCCTGTTGCTAATGGCTCATGCACAGACTTTCTATCCATAATACCAGGTGCTTTTTCTTCAACAAAACGAGTTTCTGTTGTTTCTATGGGACCTTTTCCATCGATTGATTCACCAAGTGCATTTACTACACGTCCAAGCAATGCATCACCGACAGGCACGCGTAAAAGTCTACCGAGTCTTTTAACTGACATACCTTCTTTAAGTGCATCTCCGGAACCAAGGATAACAACACCTACGCTACTTTCTTCAAGGTTCATCACTAAACCTCTAGTTCCATCATCAAACTCTACCATCTCACCGGCCATAACATTGTTAAGTCCGTAAACTTTTGCAACGCCATCAGCATAAGAAACAATTTTACCTGTTTCATTAATATTAACACTTAATTCAAAGTTATCAATACGCTCTTTAATTATTGAACTGATTTCATCAGCTTTTATTTTTGCTACCACTATTGTTCTCCTCTCGTTGAAAATTAAATTGCTTTTATAATATGCTCTATAATTTGACTATTGATTCTTGTCTTGGAAAAATTAATTTCTACACCTAAATCTTCTACATCAACTTTAATTCCATCAACGTCATTTTTCACAAACACGAACGAAATTTTAGAATCAAATTTTTTACTTAAACCATCACTTAACTCTTTCATAACTTTTGCGTCAATATTGCTGTCACTATAAACAACACCTTCATAAGTTTTATTAGAGTGCGCAAGATCTTTTCTTAGCTCTTCTGCTAATGCAGGAATGATACTAATACGCTTATTTTCAACCAAAAGCTTAATCAAGTTGTTCAATTCATTAGAATTTGCAGACTTTACAGCTTCCAATAAAATTTCTGATTTTTCTTTTATGCTGACAATTGGATTTTCTATAATCTGAATAAATTTTTCATTCTCGAATAACTTAGCCAAAGTAGAAAAAACAATAGACATATTTTCCATTGATTCTATCTTAGAAACTTTTTTGATAGCTTTAATATATCTTTTTGCAATCAATTCTTCCATCTTATGCCACCTTCTTTAAGATGACATTTGCCATAGCTTCTTTGTCAAAACTATCACTGCTTTGACTTAAAACTTCGCCTAGAACATCTTCAACGACTTTACGAATCATTTTTCTTTGTTCAAAGTCTGCTAATGTAACATGTTGCTTCGTGAGAATTTCTAACTCAGCATCACATTGATTCATTATATGATCATTAATAATCTTATTCTCTTTTTTGGAAGCTATAGCTAACTCTTGTGCAAATTTTTCAGCATCAGAAATTTTAGCCAAAGCTTCTTTTTTATGAGACAAAGACTCATTTAATTTATCTTGTACCTTTTTCAACTCATCAGCAATTGCTTGACTTCTTGATGCAAAATAGTTTTTTGCAGGTTCAGCCACAAGATACCAAACTAGTCCAGCAAAAAGTGCAAAGTTAACTGTTCTCTGCACTATATCTGAACTTGCATGTTCCCCAATATCACCAGATGCCAATGCATAAGTTGATATCATTAGCATAAATACTAAAATTCTACTCACATTACATCCTTATATTTGACTAAATTTAGCTTTAACAGCTTCAGTAAACAGTGGAACCTTTGACATTAAGTCATGAGTTAACTGCTCTTTAGATTTAGCAAGAGACTGCTTAAATTCTAAATATTCACTAGCTAATTCAGCACGCTTTGCCTCTAACTTACTATCTGCCAATTCCTTAGCGTCTGCAACAACTTTCTCTCTCAGGGCCGAAGCTTCCAGTTTAGCATTCATAATTATCGTTTGCGCTTTTAAATTCAACTCTTGGATTTCATTATCATTAGAACCCACTCTATCTAGGTCTTTTTTGATATCTTCGTCGCGTTTATTCATATAAGCAAACAATGGATTATAAAGCCAACTGTTAAGAACGGCGATAAGCGTGAGAAATACGATCAATGTAGCTACAAGCAGTATCGGATTTATATCTAACATAGCACCTCCTAAAAGTTGCGAAATTATACTATGTGAAAATTGAAAGGATAGTTAAATTAGTAAAAAAAATTAAAGAATTTTATATTTTTTATACTAATTTAAAAAATATGCTGAAAAATCATTTATTTGATCTTCATTATCAAATTTTATTGTTAGTCTATTATTTGATGATTTTGATGAGAATCCAAAGGAATTTAATTTGCTTACAAGAGAGGAAAAATCGTATGTAATTACATCAAATTTTTTAAGAGGATGAACTTTTTCTTCTTTTAGATTTTTGGTCATTGTTTCAACTTCTCGAACACTCAATCTTTGCCCAATAATGGAATTTACTATTAATTGCTGATTTTTTTCATCAAGTCCTATAAGAACTTTTGCATGACCGGTAGTAATTTTTTTTTCTATGAGTGCTTTTTGTGTTTTGGGAGATAGCTGTAACAGTCTCATTGTATTCGTAATATGCGTTCTACTTTTATGAATAATAGTAGAAAGCTCTTCTTGTGTAATATTGTGTAATTTAATCAGCTCACCATAAGCATAGGCTAGTTCAACAGAGTTAAGTTCATCTCGTTGAATATTCTCTATAAGAGCAAATTGTCTCATCTTTGATTCATCGCTATTATGCACAATCGCACGTATAGTTTTTAATTTTGCCAACTTTGATGCACGTAATCTTCTCTCACCTGCGATTAATACATATCCGTCTATATCTTCAGTCACAATTATAGGCTGAATAAGTCCGTCTTTTTTAATTGATTCTGATAGTTCGTACAAAGAGTCTTCATCAAAGGTTTTTCTTGGTTGGAACGGATTTGGACGAATATCCTTAAGAGGTATTTCTATTACAGCATCTTTTGCGGAAACTTCGTTTTCATAAGCTTCATCAATCTCACTCAATAGGGCTCCTAAACCTCTTCCCAATGCTTGTGTTTTCATCATTTTATAATAGCCTGTGCTAAGTTCTGATAAGCGATAGAGCCGATAGATTTTACATCGTATAAAATAGCAGGTTTTCCAAATGACGGGGACTCTGCCAGTTTTACATTTCTTGGTACAACAATGTATTTATCTTTAGAGTCTTTAAAAAGTTTCGCCTTAAAATGCTGTCTTAAGTCTGCAAAGACTTGTTTTGACAAATTATTTTGAGAACTATACATAGTAGGGAGAAACCCTCTTATTACCAGTTTTGGATTGATAGATTTTCGTACTAATTTTACCGTATTGAGAAGCTGTGCCAAACCTTCAAGTGCGAAAAACTCACATTGAATCGGAATAATTACGGAATTAGACGCAGAAAGTGCATTTATTGTCATTGGACCTAGAGCAGGAGGTGAATCTATAATAATATAATCATAATCTTTACGAACACTCTCAATTGCTCTTTTTAAAACCAACTCACGACCTTGAGTATTGTTAGCATCATAATATTCTTTTTCTATCCCGACTAAACCAATATTAGATGGAGCAAGATGGAGAGTCGGCAAATCAGATTTCAATATAATATCTTTTATTTTTTTAGTACCGATTAACGCATGGTATATGTTAAATTCATAATCATTTCTATGAAAGCCCAAAGATGTGGTGGCGTTCGCCTGTGGGTCTGAGTCGATTAAAAGCACTCTTTTTTCTGCAACTGCCAACGATGCGGCTAGATTAACAGCGGTAGTAGTCTTACCAACCCCACCCTTTTGATTTGCTATTACTATTACTTCACTCATCTTAAACTGAATATCCTCTCGCCATTACTTATCAGGGATCCATCACTTTGAAGTGAAGCATCTTTCAACAATATTTTTGAATTATTATTATGAGTAAAAAATTTTTTACTCATAGAGTATTCTAACTGATATTTACTAAAAACTTGCTTCCATGTAGGATGCGTTTGTATTTTAGTAAAATACTTTTCTAAGAGTTCTTCTCTGGATATTTCAATATCCAAAGTGCCAAAACCTTCGGGTGCGACTACTAAATTAAGCCCAACACCGCAGATAATATTTTCTTTCATTACATTTGTAATCATACCGCCGATTTTAAAATTATTAATATAGAAATCGTTAGGCCATTTCAGCCAAAGAGTAGAATGTAATTCATTTAAAGTCTCTTTTAAAAGATAGGCAAAATAAATAGAAGAGGACTCAATTTTTAAATCTTCCGGAAGCTCTTTCAAGGGCAACGCAAAAGACAAAAATAAATTTCCTTCCATACTCTGCCAAGCATTTCCTCTACTGCCGACACCACATGTCTGCCTATCTGCCACTACGGCATGTGGAAGTTCTAAATCATTACTTTTAAGCAAATCTTTTAAATAGTTTTGCGTTGAATCTATGCTCCTAAGAAAGGTAAGATTCAAGACTCAACCTTTTTCCATGAATATAAGAAAGTGCATCCATCTCTTTTTTAGATTCTGGCTGGAGAGTAAAAATTCTTAAGCTGCCGAGTGAACAGCCGACGAGAATACTATCGGAATTTATTTTTAAAATTTTTCCGCTTTCATGAGAACCTGCTTGAGTTTCCAAAGCGATTTTTTTTAATTTTAATCCGTTTTCAAGATAAATTCCGGGCCAAGGAGTATAAGCGCGGTATTTATTATAAAGAACTACGGCATTATCAAAGAGAACTTTTCCATCCATTTTTGTAATTTTGGAACAATGCGTAGCAAGAGCTTCATCCTGAGCTATCGGCACAAGTGCATTATAGTTTTTCAAAACGTCTATCGTTAAATCGGCTGCTACAATCGTCAATCGCTCAAAAAGTGTCTCGAGCATCTCGTCATCGCCGACGTTCAAAGTCTTAATTTTTAAAATAGCGCCTGTATCAAGACCGACATCCATAAGCATAGCAGTTACGCCTGTTTGTTTATCCCCATGGAGCAAAGTCTGCTGAATAGGGCTTGCTCCACGATACTGCGGCAAAATCGAAGCATGAAGGTTGATGCAAGGAGCGTGATCTAAGACCTCTTTTGGAAGTATTTGTCCACAAGCTGCCACTACAATAAAATCACATTTTATTGCAAGCACGCCTTCCACGGTTTCCTTATCGCGAAGTTTATGGGGCTGATATACATTTATGTTATGCTCAAGCGCAAAAGTTTTCACTTCAGGCGGCGTGAGAACTTTTTTTCTTCCCACCGGTTTATCAGGTTGCGTATAAACACCGACTACTTCCATCTCTTGTGTTGCGACGATTTTTTCTAAAATTTTTTTAGCATAATCAGGTGTACCCATAAATAATATTTTCATTTTTGGGCCTTAAAGTATGTTCCGCCTGTGTGCACGTTTTCTATCATAAAACTTTTAATTGCATTCAAATCGTACCCGCTTGAGAGGAACATATCAATTCCACATGCCAACAAATAATTTGCGGCTTTGAGCTTTGTAACTATCCCGCCTGTTGCAAATGCGTTATTTGGAGTCACCTCTTTTTCTAATTCAAATTCTTGTATTGCATTTACAACTTTGAGAATCTTGGCATGTGGATTTTGTCTTGGATCACTGTCATAGTATGCATCTATATCCGATAAAATAATTAAAATATCTGAGTCCGTGTATTTCGTCATATACGCTGAAAGCTGATCATTATCCCCAAGTACAAGTTCTTCCGTAGCAGTTGCATCATTCTCATTGACTATAGGAATCACTCCATTTTGTAAAAGTGTATTTACCGTATCTTTGATTCTATGGATGTCATCGGGTTTATTAAAATTTGCGGCACTCACCAAAACTTGCGCAGTGATAATATCATGTGAAGCAAATTTTTTAGCATAAGTTTTCATCAAAATAGGTTGACCGATTGCGGCGAGTGCCTGCTTGTTTTTTATAATACTCCGGTCAAGTTTTAATTTCGTATACCCTGCTGCAACAGCTCCGGAAGAAACTAAAATAACATCGTTTGTTTTTTTGAGCTCTGCTAAAAAATCAACCAAAGCCTGCATTCTATCATGTGCAATTTTACTGTCTTGAGTCAAAACAGCACTACCGACCTTTACTACTACACGCTTCATTTACACCCACCTAGCAATAAAAATTATTTAAAAAGCAGTTCTATTTGACTGCACTAAATTAAATAAAGTATATTTAAGAACTTCAATATTTTTACTAGTCGCAGAAGAAATCGGCGCAATAAAATACGGCAATGCTTTGTCGTATCCCAGGGTTTCATCGGCGCTTTCTTGAATAAAATAAGGCAAAGAAGAGTCAAATGCATATTCACTTGATTTATTTGCTCTCACACCCATAAGCTCTAAAAAACCGTTGATTAAATCAACAATCTCTTCTTGAGGGACAATATCCGCACGAGTAAGCGCTATCGCATATTTACTTACTGCCAATTTATCCGAAAAAGCGGACACTTCGCTTCTAAGAGTTTCAAACTGCTCTTTCAAATCTCTATAAGAAGCCAAATCTATCATAAAAAGGAGAGTTTTTGTTCTTTCAATATGTCTTAAAAATTGAATTCCAAGCCCTTTTCCCTCGTGTGCTCCGCCGATTATACCAGGGATATCTGCCATTATAAAAGATTCAAAGTCACCGATATTTACCTGACCGAGCTTTGGAGTTAAAGTAGTAAATTCATAGTTGGCTATCTCCGGTCGTGCATTGGAAACAGTAGAGATAAGTGTAGATTTACCGACATTCGGAAATCCTACAAGTCCGACATCCGCTATCAACTTAAGATCTAGCTTTATCTCTCTTGTCTCCCCTTTTTCACCTGGTTGCGCATAAGTGGGTCTTTGATTTGTAGAAGATTTAAAGTGTGTATTTCCAAGTCCGCCTTTGCCGCCTGAAATAAACAACTCTTCTTGTCCGTCAACTAACATATCAAAAAGCACATTGCCCGTTTTGGCATCAATAATTTGAGTTCCCGGTGGAACTATGATAACTTTTTTTACTCCGGACTTTCCGGTCATATTAGAGCCCTCGCCCTGAACACCGTTATCTGCTTTAATGTGCATTTTTTTCTGAAAATGGGAAAGAGTATGCGTATTATTGTCACATTTAAAACAAATATCCCCCCCTTTTCCGCCGTCTCCGCCGTTAGGACCGCCATTTACAACAAATTTTTCACGACGAAAAGACACACACCCTTGTCCACCTTTTCCGGATGATACTGTTAATTCTACACTATCTGTAAACATATAGTTTCCTTGAGTTGATACATTCAACACAGCTTGAGCCTAAAGCTCAAAAAGTGATTGCTAGCCTATAAGGCACTAAAACGAGCCTCTTACAAGGCAAAAAATATTTAAAAATATACTAAAATTAAAAGTAAATTCCTAAACATTTTACAGTAATTTTGAGGGATAAAGTCTAAATAGAAATATTTGGGCATGAGCCCAAATATGTAGAGTTATGCAGCAGGTACTATAGAAACTTGTTGACGTTTTTTGTCTTTTCTTTCAAACTTAACAACACCTTCAACAAGTGCATAAATTGTATGATCTTTTCCCATACCGACATTTTTACCAGGATGAACTTTCGTTCCTCTTTGACGGATAATGATGTTTCCGGCAATTACAGCCTCTCCACCATATTTCTTAACACCAAGTCTTCTACCAGCTGAGTCACGATTATTCTGTGTACTACCTTGACCTTTCTTATGTGCCATATCTTACTCCTATTCTTTAGTTACGCAGCTATCTTAACGATGCGAACGCGAGTGAAGTCTCTTCTGAAACCTCTCTTAACTTTACTATCTTTACGACGACGTTTTTTGAAAGTAATTACTTTCTTGTCACGACCTTCGTTGATAACCTCAGCAGTTACAACTGCACCTTCTACAAAAGGTGCTCCCATTTTAAGTTCACCTGCATTTACAGCGAGAACTTCTTTGATTTCGATAGTAGCTTTTGGCTCTAGAGACATGTTATCAAATTTTAAGATATCACCTTCTTGAACTTTATACTGCTTACCACCATTTTTAATAATTGCGTACATCTACGGTCCTTAAATATTGTACTTATAATCCATGAATACATAATAATCACAAAGAAATAAGTTTTGTTTCTACAAAAAGTGCGGAATTATACCTATCTAAGCTTTAAGTCTTGTTTAATTGTTAGCAAAATTCAAGATATGATGCATTTATCTACTCAAGTTCTAATTGCATAAGATACATATCTTCCCCATCAATAATATCAAGCGCCTGACTTTTACAGTTTGGACAATGATATTCCCGTTTTTCCAGAACGGATTCTCTCAGGCACACATGACATCGTACAACAATAGGCTGAATTTGCATCACTAATTCAGCTTCATGACAAAGAGTTTCCTCTTTAAAGGTTTCAAATGCACTTTGAAGTAATTCCGGCTCCACTCCGCTCATTATTCCAATTTTTATCACAACCTTAGTAACTTTACTTGCACTATTGGCTTTAACATTCTCTTCGCAAGCATCCAAAAGTGCTTGAACAATACTATATTCATGCATTAACAAATTCTCGGAAGAAGTTCGCCTGTGGGCATTTCTAAAAAACGGGATGTTCCCCAAGCGCTTTTGAGAATCACTTTCTTGGCATGTGCATTTGTAACCTTGGCGATTATTTGGGCATGTGGATGAAACTCTTTTAAAATTCCACATGCCGATTCTGCATCCTCTTTTTTCACGGCTAAAAGAAATGTGCCCTCATTCGCCAAAGTTGTCGCTTCGAATCCAAGCATTTCGCAAATCCCTTTTACCTCATCACTGACGGGAACCATCTGCTCCGCAACCTCGATACATATATTGGATTGTTTTGCCCATTCATTAAGCACTGCACTTATGCCGCCTCTTGTTGCATCCCGCATCGCCGTTATTTTTATTTTTGCATCTATCAAAGC
This sequence comes from Sulfuricurvum sp., assembly GCA_022729795.1. Classification (GTDB taxonomy): domain Bacteria; phylum Campylobacterota; class Campylobacteria; order Campylobacterales; family Sulfurimonadaceae; genus Sulfurimonas. The sequence continues at coordinate 46,808 of DZBD01000004.1, forward strand.
TTTTACCTGCGCAAATAAAGAGTTACAATCGCTCTTGAGAGAAGAGCTTATATCGATTCCCTCGCGTGCAGCAAAAATTGTAGCACCGTGAGTACCTATATCCCGATTGACTATAATCACATCATCAACCCTAAGATTATTGGAACTAATCCCTTTTTGAAGGACTTCCCCTATCCCCGTCGTGTTTATAAAAATTTTATCCACACTCCCCCGAGGAACAACCTTAGTATCTCCACCTACCACAATGGCACCGTTAATTTCAAGTTCTTGTCTCATACTTGAAACAATCCGCTCAAGTTGTACAAGTTCAAATCCCTCTTCTATAATAACACTACAGGTAAGATATTTCGGTTTTGCTCCCATCATAGCAAGGTCATTGCAAGTACCGCAAATAGCAAGTTTTCCTATATCTCCCCCCGCAAAAAAAAGAGGTGAGACCGTAAAACTATCCGTTGAAAATGCTAGCTCACCGTTATGGATAATCGCAGCGTCTTCTTTTTTTTCTAGTATTTCATTTGCAAATGCTTTGTAAAAAACTTTAGAAATAAGCTCATTATTCTCTTCACCGCCGTTTCCACATGCCAAGGATATCGTTGTATTCATTTATTTATCTTTTATGAGGAACTTTTTGAGAAGTTTATTCTATCATATTCTTTTTCTCTTTAATCAATAAACAAGCAATTTTTATTTATTATATTTAGTTCATATAAATTTATTTATAGAAAAGGAGATACAATGCTTAGTTCTTTAGATATCTCTCAGCTTTACCATCCGTGTGATACTTCATTCTTTTCATTTACAACAACGGATGATTTGGAACCGCTTGAACATCCGATGGGGAAAAAGAGTGCTCTTGATGCTATCGATTTTGCGGCAGACATACAACAAGAGGGCTTCAACCTCTTTGCAATGGGACCATCCGGCAGCGGCAAACATTCTTCCGTAATGTCACTACTACGCCAAAGAGCTGAAAAAGAGGTCGCTCCAAGAGATTGGTGCTATGTCAACAACTTTAAAGATTCGAAAAAACCTATTGCGATTGATTTTCCCTCCGGCGAAGCACTGCAATTTAAAGAAGATATTATTGAACTTGTAGAACTTCTTAAAGCCGTTTTGCCTACGGCTTTTGAGAGTAACACCTACCAAAACGAGCGCGAAGCAACAAGCCAAAAATACATTGATCAACAAACAGATATTTTTAAAACTCTCCAAGAGCAGGCAAAAAAGCATGATGTAGCAATGAGCTCCACTCTACCTACTCGTGTTACTTTTGCTCCAATTATTAACGGAAAGGTTTTATCTTCGGCGGAATTTAAGCTCATAGAAGGGGAGGAAAAAGAAAAAATCATCCACAGAATGACAGAGTTTGAAACAATCGTCAAAGAAAATTTGCGCAAAGTAAGTATGCTGAACAAGGCACAGCAAAAAGAACTCAAAGCATTAGAGAGAAAAACTACGCAAGAAGCAGTCGAAGCACTTATCGATGAGATGCGCCGCAAATATCAAGATTCTAAGAAGGTTTTAGATTATCTAGGCGAGATGGAAAACAACGTTATTCGTAATGTACAAGATTTTTTACTTAAACCCGATGATATGGCAGTTCCCCCTTTTATGCAAGAATTTTATGCACCCAATTTTGAAAGATACAACGTAAATCTTTTTATTTCACACGATAAAAATGCTACGGCTCCCGTTATATACGAAGATAATCCTATTCACCAAAATCTTATAGGAAGAGTGGAGCATGCTTCTCATGTCGGAACCCTTGTAACCGATTTCAACATGATAAAAGCCGGTGCGCTTCACAAGGCAAACGGAGGATATTTAATACTTGATGCAAGAAAAGTACTTATGCAACCCTTTGCTTATGAAGGAC
>DZBD01000053.1 GCA_022729795.1 Sulfuricurvum sp.
TTAATGGTTATGAATTGATTGCAGAGTATCGACATAATAGCATTTTTATTAAATATATACTGGAATGATTCGTGCTAATAAACTAAAAAACCTTTTGACATTAAGGCTTAGGAGTAAAAGATGATTTCATTCAATATAAAATCTCAAAAAGCTTCATCATCACCACTTGGTTTATCTACGCCAAGCGAAAAACCGATTCTCTCATTTTCAGATTTACTGAGGGGAATGGGGAAAAAAGAAGAACCTAAAGTTGTCCAAAACGGCGCTTTGGTTCTTGCACTTGCAAGTGATGTGAAAGAAAATATAAGTGCCAAAGACAATACAAACGTAAAAACTGCTCCAAAGAGCGATACATTCTTTTCACTACTCAAAAATGAAGATACTATAGCGTTGGAATCCAAAGAGATTTTAGAGCTCAACCCGAAACTAGCCGTAGCACTCGATGTCAAAGAGCTCAAAGTTTTGGTGAAGGATGCAAAAGAGTATCTCAAAACTCAAATTATACAAAGTGACGGATATCAAAAATCACAAATACAAGAGCTCCCAAAAACACTCAAAGGTTTAGCAGAGTTGGGCAAAAAATTGGGTGTAGATATTAGTAAAATAACTCTCCAAGAGGTGCAGCCGGATACACAAGCTAAGAAGGTTGAGGCTAAAATAGCAGAGATTCCGCTTATTATAGCGAAAAAAGAGAGTACAGCTCCCCAGCCGCTTGCTAACAAAATAAGTCAAGAGTCCTTGAGAGCGGCACTGAATTTTGAGATTCCACATGCCAAGATTGCAAGTAAAGAAACAGCCAAAGAAATAGCAGTTCCAAAGCTTGCAGAAGAGATTCCACATGCCAAGATTGCAACAAAAGAAGCAGCCAAAGAAACAGCCAAAGAAGCAGCGACTCCGGAAGTTTTGCAGGCAATAAATACAAAAGTATCAAAGATGCCGAGCATCGCCGATACTACACATACACAAATAATAAAAGATAAAATCCAAGAACAAACAGAGCCGGATATTCAAAAAGTTGCCTTGCCTCAAGAGGTAAAAGCGACTCCGCTTGTAAAAGCACAAGAGCAAAAAGTGTATTCCACACAACTATTAGTCCAGATGAAACAACTCAAAGATGAAAATCAAACAGGGGCAAACAACAAAGTTCAAATGACTTCAAAAAGTAAAACGGATGAGACTTTGACATCCCTCCTTAGAGGTGAAAAACCGATTGTAGCAAATCCGGTCATAAGCCCTGATTTATCTTTTACCCCTGCCACAACACTTACACCGACAACTTCATCGGATAGTTCTACAGCGACGATAACGGCTATGGAAAAACTTTTGTACGGAGAAACCCAGCCGCAGAATGAGACGAGTACAAATGTAAAAACGGATATTTTCACGGTAAATAAGAGCGAAGAGCTGGAAGTGAAAATGAATGAAGCAAAACAAATGGTTCGCTATCTCTCAAGCGATGTAAAAGGTGCTATTGAAGATTACAAATCTCCATTCACAAGAGTTAAAGTTCAGTTAAATCCACAGAAATTAGGTGAAGTCGAACTCACTATTGTACAAAGAGGCAATAACCTGCATGTAAATATCAGCTCCAACAATGCAGCTATCAACACTTTGGCGCTCAATGCAAATGAACTTAGAACTACACTTACTAATAATGGAATAAATAATGCTACATTAAATTTTAATAACACATCGGATAACTCTAGTTTTAGCCAGCAACAGCAAAATCGTCAAAATGAGAAGCAGGCTCACAAAGAGTATAACTATTACGAGAAGGAAGAGGTCAAAGAAGAGATTCTGAGCTCTTTAGAGATTATCGTTCCAAGATACATATAAAGGATATAAAATGGCAATTACATCTACAGGCCAAAATGCCGCAACAGCAGTCTCCTCCCAAACAACAACCACGACCGTGGACAAAACTGTTCTGGGAAAAGACGATTTTATGAAGCTTCTTTTGGTGGAACTCCAGCACCAAGACCCGACGGAACCGATGGACTCAGAGAAGATTTTGACACAAACTTCGCAATTGGCAGCACTTGAAGCTTCAGATAATACAAACAAAGCTTTAGCTTCTTTAGCCGCTTCTTTAGGGAGTGCGCAACAGTTTTCTACAATTTCCGCCATCGGTAAAACGGCAGATTTAGGGAGCGATGCGATAGCGCACGATGAGGGAGTCGACACCAAATTTGAGGTGTATTTTCCATCGGATATTCAAGACGGTACAATAGATATTACCGATGCAGAGGGAAAAACAGTGGGAACGATTGATGTCGGCACAAATCCAAAAGGTGTTTATCAGTTTACATGGGACGGATTGGACGCTAGCGGAAACAAGGTACAAAGCGGCATTTATCATGTCAATTCCAAATACAGCGACCCTGAAGGAAATGTTTTAAGCACGAGACTTGGTGCCTATCCGATTGAATCGGTCAGATTTGAAGACGGAAATACTTTAGTGAAACTAGGTTCTAATTATGTTCCGCTAGAGAATGTCGTAGAGGTCTACTAAAGGAGTTCTCAAATGATGTCTCAAGCTTTTTATACAGGATTATCGGGAGTGAGATCAAATCAATATGCCATTAATGTGACGGCGGATAATCTTTCAAATATCAGTACGGTAGGATTTCGCGGATCCGATATTGAATTTTCTTCATTGTTTGAAAATATGTTGCATACATCGGAAAATACAACGAGTGTCGATAGTAGCGTAGGGGTCGGTTCACGGCTGCAGGCGGTAACGACATCGCAAGAAACAGGTTCGTTGCTTCTCTCGGACAGAAGTACCGATCTGGCTATACAGGGTGATGGATGGTTTGCAATACAAAGAGAGGGCAACCCTTTGTACACGAGAGCGGGAAATTTTACTTTTGATGCCAATGATGACTTGGTCACCACCGATGGATACCATGTTTTAGGAACAATGGGCGGCAATATAGGTCCGGATAATATTCTTACAAGTAGCATTGACGAGGTGACGCTTGGAAGTGTCGCTACCCAAGAAAAACTTCGTTTTCCTAAAACTTTGACTTATCCCGCAGAGCCTACAAAAAATGCGAAGTTTTTTGCAAACCTTGGGGTAGAGAATGAGTTTAGAGCCGTAAGTGCAGGTGTCATAGATGCAGCAGGAGATAAAAACGCTCTAAGACTCGAGTTTACAAAAAATCCGGTGCAGACACTTCCAAATAGTCAATGGACCGTTTTAGCTACCGTAACAAGTACTGACGGTTCTAAGGTATATGACACGAAAAGCGGTGAGATTGAATTTGACTCCTCCGGCGCTCTTATTTCAAATACCCTAACCTCTATCAATAATAACGGTAGCGAAGTAGCGATTGATTTAGGTAGCGGATTCGGCGGAATAGTTTCTATCGATAAGCCCGTTTCATCAGGTTCCAGTACGGCAGACGGTACGGTGAGCGGTGATTTAGTGGGTTACGCAATCAATAAAAACGCAGAGGTAATTGCAACATTTACCAATGGGATGCAAAGCAGTATAGGAAAAATAGCCGTTTATCATTTTCAAAATGATGAGGGATTGGAGCGTATCTCCGGAGCTAGATTCGGTGAAAGTACAAATAGCGGAAAACCGATTTTTTTTACGGATGCCGATGGAAAAAATATTATCGGTACGGATATAAGCAACTTTATGCTTGAAAATTCCAATGTAAGAATCGAAGCGGGGCTCACTGAATTGATTATTTTGCAAAGATCTTACGATGCTAACTCTAAGTCCATATCTACGGCAGATCAGATGATACAAAAAGCCTTAAATATGCATAAATAATCGTTTAAAGCAAAGAGCGTTTTTTAAAAATGGAACACTAAGTGCTATGTAGATTTACTATAAAGTAAGTGCCTCAAGGCAAAGTCAAACGAAAGAAATTATTTCTTTTTGGATAAATAAAAAAAAGGATTTACAATGTTAAAGTCACTTTATTCCGGCGTATCAGGATTACAATCGCATCAAGTTGCAATGGACGTAGAGTCAAATAACATTGCAAATGTCAATACTACGGGCTTTAAATATTCCCGTGCAAATTTCTCAGACCTTTTAGCACAAACACAGGCTATTGCAACTGCTCCTCAGGGGCAACTCGGCGGTAAAAATGCAGTGCAAGTGGGACTTGGCTCAACTATAAGTTCAATGACTCGTATATTTTCTCAAGGTTCTATCCAAAATTCGGATAAAAATACGGATATTGCTATTCAGGGTGATGGACTTTTTATTATTTCACCCGATGGCGGTAATACCTATAAATATACCCGTGCAGGCGACTTTAAGTTTGACGCTGCGGGAAATTTTGTAGATAATAACGGATTTATCGCCCAAGGATGGCTCAGAGACGATGTGACAAAAAAAGTAGATTCAACCGCTCCTATTACGAATATTAATATAGCACCGGGGCTTACAACTCCTGCGAGCCCTACATCAGAGGTTGTTCTCAAAGCAAACTTAAACTCAGGTTCTCTTGTTTATAGTTATTCCCCTGCATACTCTGTCGGAAGTACTCCGGTTCCTAACGGGACTGCTGTTCCTCCCGCTCTGGTAGTCTCTCCTGCGCCCTCTGCAGTGGATGCAAACGGAAATCCTATAGCATCGGGTGATGTCGGAGTGATGTTTAATGAAGTGGGAGAAGCTTTTAATCTTCAAGAAAATCAGGGGATTTGGGCATCCTTTTTGAGCTCAAAATCAGTAGCTACGGGTCCCGTTGTAGCAGGAGCCGGCGAGCTGAGCATCACTTTTGCTTTAGATGACGGTTCTACAAAGCTTATCACTACTTCAGGCGGTTTAGCTACAAATACGGTGACCGAAAATGCAAATAGATATGCTACTGCGATTAATGCCCAAACAAGTACAACGGGTATTACGGCAAGCTATGATATTGTAACGGGGCGTATCAACTTGGAAAATACAAATGCCGATGCATCCGCATCGCATAATGTTAGGATAGCCTCTGTCGGGAATGCAAATAGTGGTTTTAATGCTACAGAGGATAGTACAACGGCCTATAGATACCAGTATACTGCGTCCGGACCTTCTTACCTTGCAGGAATTGATAAAACTTTCACGACTATGGCTGATCTTCGCGAGGCGATGGAGCTTGAAGCCCGTAATGTTAGCGACTTGGATCTTGACGGTATTCCCGGTGAAAATAATATTTCGATAAAAGTGAACGAAGAGGGAAAATTCGAGATTAGCAATCCCGGTAATTCGCAAGACGGCGACTATGAAATGAACCTAAAAGTTACAGGGTTAACCGCTACGGGCGTGACGGAAAATACTAATTTTACTACAAACATGAAAGCACTGAATGCAGTTTTACCTGCGGGCAGTGCAGGCAAGGCATTTTCTCAAAGCTTTAATGCTGCAACCCACTCAAGTTCAATAGATATTTTTGATTCACTCGGATCAAAACATACCCTAAGAATAGAATTTAGAAAAACCGCACTTGACCCAAATACGGGAAGTACATGGAGCTTGAAAGTGAGTGTTCCGGAGCCTGCGACTATTAATACTATTGCTCCTTTGAATGAAATGACGGGGAGTGTACGTTTTAATAATGACGGCTCTTTATCCACATTTAGCCCACCAAACGTATCGTTCTCCGGCTATAACGGCTCAGCACCCAATCAACAGGTGAATCTTACTCTGGGAACTGCTAATACTTTTGACGGGATGACAAGTTTTGATGCAAGATCTGCAACATCGGGCATCTCACAAGACGGTTTTACAGGGGGAGATTTAGTCGGTATCAGGATTGACCAAAGCGGTACTTTAGTAGGTTCGTTCTCTAACGGTCGTTCTTTTGGGCTTGCACAGGTTGCTATGGCAAAATTTACGAACAATGAGGGCTTGGCAACTGAGGGGGGAAATGTTTTTATTCAAACAGCAAACTCAGGTAACCCTATCATCGGTACGGCAGCTACCGCCGGACGTGGATTTATCCAATCGTCTGCGCTGGAAGCTTCAAACGTTGACCTTTCACGTGCGCTGACACAGCTGATAATTATCCAAAGAGGATATCAGGCAAACGGTAAAACAATTACCACCTCAGATCAGCTTCTTCAAACTCTTATAGGGTTGAAAAACTAAAGATTTGAGTTACATTTAGTATTCAAAGGGTGTGAACAAGCTTTTATCACATCCTTGTTGTGAGTCTATTATGCTACAATTTGATTCATTTTTTATAAGGCTTATCTATGAAATTTTCCTCTCCTCTCAAATCAAATTCCAAAAAAATTATGCTTCTAGGCTCCGGCGAACTCGGTAAAGAGGTGGCTATCGAAGCTCAAAGACTCGGTCTTGAAGTGATTGCGGTTGACAGATACCAAAATGCACCTGCACATCATGTGGCACACCGCTCTTATGTGGTCAATATGCAGGATAAAAATGCACTTTTAGAGATTATTTATCGTGAGAAACCTGATTATATTCTCCCCGAAATTGAAGCTATCAGCATTGATGCTCTTTTTGCCGCAGAGGACAAAGGGTATAACGTTATCCCAAACGCAAGTGCGGTGAGTAAAACGATGAACAGAAAAAACATCCGTACTTTTGCCGCAGAGGTTTTGGAACTTAAAACCGGACCATACGAGTTTGTAACGACGGAGGAGGGTCTTAAAGCCGCAGCAGGACGTATGGGCTTCCCATGTGTTATCAAACCTGTTATGAGCTCTTCGGGGCACGGTCAAAGTGTAGCAAGAAGTGCCGAGGATATCCCCGCTTCTTGGGAGATGGCAAAAGAGGCGCGCGGTGATGCGAGTGAGCTTATCGTCGAGGCATTTATCGATTTTGATTACGAGATTACGATGCTTACTGCCCGAAACGGCAAAGAGACGGTTTTTTGTGAACCGATAGGGCATGAGCAAAGAGACGGGGACTACGTGTTCTCATGGCAGCCGATGCAGATGAGTGAGATTGCCAAACAAAAAGCACAAGAGACGGCAAAGATTATTACCGACGGTCTTGGCGGACTGGGTCTTTTTGGAGTGGAACTTTTTGTTAAAGGGGATGAGGTCTATTTCTCAGAGGTTTCTCCACGTCCTCACGATACGGGAATGGTGACGCTCATCACCCAAAGCCAAAGCGAGTTTGCCCTTCACCTTCGTGCGGTTTTAGGTCTTCCTTTAGGTTTTACATTTTACGGAGAGGGTGCAAGTGCGGCGTTTAAATCAGAAGCACACAACAACGCTCCGGTTATCGATGTGGATGAGAGCCTCTTTAGCGAGAACAGTTTTGTAAGAGTATTCTCAAAACCCGAGACTCATAAAGGAAGACGACTAGCCGTTGCACTTGTGTTTGACAAGGTAGATGCAGCCCTAGAGCAGGCGAGAGAGCTTATTACAAAAATAAAAGACGTATAATGAAAATCGTTCTTCTGGATGCTTTAACCTTTGGAGAGAGTGATTTAAGCGGTTTTGAGTCCTTGGGTGAGGTGGAAGTATTTCAAACAACTTCACCTGCTCAGGTGCAAGAGAGGATAACAAACTGTGATGTTATTGTTACGAATAAGGTCAAAATCACTGATGAACTTATGGCATGTGGAAATACTCTCAAACTGATTTGCGTTGCGGCGACGGGAATGAACAATGTTGATTTAGAAGCAGCAAAAAAAAGAGATATAACAGTCAAAAATGTGGTGGGATATTCAACCGACTCCGTGATACAACACACTTTTACTATCCTTTTTTACTTGATAGGGCACTCAAGATATTATGATGCATATGTAAAAGAGGGCACGTATTCAAGAAATGAGATTTTTACAGATATCTCCAAACCGTTTTTTGAGATTAAGGGAAAAAAATGGGGGATAATCGGGCTTGGCTCTATAGGAAAAGGGGTTGCAAATATTGCCAAAACTTTTGGGGCAGAGCTGTTTTACTACTCCACAAGCGGTCGAAATAGAAGTGATGATTATCAAAGAATGAACTTGGATGAACTCCTAAAAAGCTGTGATATTATCTCTGTCCATGCCCCATTAAATGAACAAACGAACAATCTTTTAGACTATGAACAATTGTTAACTTGCAAAGAGGGTGCTGTGGTTTTAAACCTTGGACGTGGCGGCATCATCAATGAAGAGGCGGTTGCAAGGATAGTGGATGAGAAAAATATTTACTTTGGTCTGGATGTTTTGGCTCAAGAGCCGATGCGGGAAAACCATCCGCTTTTAAGTGTCAAAAATCAAGAAAATATCTATATCACTCCCCATATTGCTTGGGCATCGGTGGAAGCGCGCGCTACGCTCATAGCCAGAGTTGTCCGAAATATACAAGAGCATTTGGGCATCTAAATCCACATGCCGGAATCCAGAAGCTTAAGAGCTTTGAGAAATTTTTTGAGAGGATTTTTATGAAAACAGATGTTTTAGTCATAGGTGCGGGGGGAGCGGGTTTAGTTGCTGCTTTGAGTGCACACGAAGCAGGGGCAAAAGTCACGGTTATCACCAAAGATTATCCTACGCGAAGTCAAACAACTATGGCGCAGGGCGGGATTAATGCAGCTTTTGGCAATGTAGGTGAGGACAGTGTGGAAGCGCATATCCAAAACACTCTCAAATCTGCACACGGTTTGGCAAATGAAGAAGCAGTTCGGCTTTTGTGTGAAAGTGCGCCCGAAGCCGTAACTTGGCTGGACAGTATTGGTGTATGTTTTAGCAGAACAAAAGATGCGAAAATCGCCCAAAGAACGCTCGGCGGCGCTTCTGCCCCTCGTGCTTGTTATGCGCAGGATTATACCGGTCTTAAAATTTTGCACACACTCTATGATAGATGCTTGGAATGCGCCGTGAGCGATAGTGAGGAAGTACCCTCGGGGCATGGAATTGAAATTCTAAATGAGAGATATCTTTTAAATATCATTACCAACTTTAGTGATTATGATAAGTCTTATGCCTGTGGAGCAACTGTTTTAAATATCCGAACAGGAGAGGTTGAGACTTATGAGAGCGGCTCTGTTATTATTGCAACGGGCGGTTATAGTAGAGTCTTTCATAAACACTCTACCAATGCCGTAGGCTCAACGGGAGACGGAATTGCCGCAGCTATTAGAGCGGGTGCTAGACTCAGCGATATGGAGTTTATACAGTTTCACCCGACAGCTTTGAAAAACTCCTCTATTTTAATCTCCGAGAGTGCGCGAGGTGCCGGCGGGTATCTGCTCAACTCAAAAGGGGAGCGATTTACTAACGAGTTGGCACCGCGTGATGAGGTCGCACGTGCGATACATGAGGAGATAGAAAAGGGCGAAGAGGTGTTTTTGGATATTCGCCACTTGGGTGAAGCGTTTATAGATGAAGAGCTTCCCCAAGAGAGAAAACTTGCAAAACTGTATGAAAATGTGGACCCTGTTTATGAGCTCATCCCTGTAAAACCTGTAGCCCACTATACAATGGGCGGTATAGAAGTGGACAAAAACTCACGCACAAAAGTCAAAGGGCTTTATGCCGCGGGCGAGTGCGCAAACCACAAAGTCCACGGTGCAAACCGCCTTGGGGGAAATTCTCTTTTAGAACTTGTGGTTTTTGGTAAACAAGCGGGTGAAAATGCTGCCGCTTATGCCAAAATATTCGACAAAGTGATAACAAGCGAACAACAAACCGTGAGTGCAAACAACTTTATACGTGGGGTGAAGTATTTTACAAACCAGATAGACTTTTATCAAAAACGGGAGTTTATGGGGAATATCTTTTATAATAATGTGGGGATATCGCGTGATGATATGGGGCTCAAAGCTGTCCTTGGCGCTGTACGTCAAATGCAAAAAGAGCTCCCTTTTATGGGTCCAAAAGATAAGTCCAAGGTGTATAACACAAACCTTGTGGAGTTTATAGAGTTTGGAAATATGGTGGAGTTGAGCGAAATCATTTTAGTTTGTGCCATCAGCAGAAATGAGAGCAGGGGCGCACACTTTAGAAGCGACATCCCAAAGCAAAACGATACAGCATACAAAGCGCATACGATAACTTGGAAAGAGGACAGTGTGCTTTGTGCAGACTTTATGGAGTAGCCGATGAGAGTAAAAATTAAAAGATATACGACAGAACCTGAAGTCAAAGAGGCTGTTTTAGAATACGAAGTAGATGTAAGAGATGCGACACTTTTAGAACTTTTAAACGAGATAAAAACCAAACAGGATAGCTCACTCTCGTATGCAAGCGGATGTAGAAGCGGCGTGTGCGGAAGCTGTTCGGTGCGTGTGAACGGCAAAGAGGTCTTGGCATGTGGATATAAAGTACAAGAGGGCGATTTGGTGGAACCGCTGAAAAATGTCCCCCTAATTCGCGACTTGGTTGTGGAGATGGATAAGGCTTTAGCGTTTAACCAAAAAGCAAAGGCTTGGCAAAACAGTATTCACGGCACGGCAACCGTAACCCAAGAGGATGAAAAAAGAAATGAGGTGCAGAGTGACTGTATTTTATGCGGTTCTTGTTATAGCGCCTGTCCTGTTTATGCCGTGAATGAGGAGTTTTTAGGTCCTTTTACCCTTACACGCGTTTGGCGTTACGTAACAGATATTAGAGAGGAGGGGTCTGCTTCTAAAATAGACACTGTTCAGACAAATGGAATCTGGGATTGTACTCTCTGCAATGAATGCACTATCGTCTGTCCTCAGGGAATTTCAAGTAAGGCAGATGTAGAAAAACTTCGCTCAAAAAGTGCAATGTTGGGATATAGCGACCCTAGTTTTGGAAGTTTTGGCGGTGGATTCGGCTTTGACGGAAGCCCAAGCTTTTAAAAGACTTAAGAAAATATTTAGCATAAAGCAACTTTTTAGTGAGTATAATTGCTTCAGATATGTACGGTTATACCCTGAATTTAAAATGGAGACTACGTCCGATGAAAACACTGCAGCTTTGTAAAATCCTTTTTTTAAGTGCACTTCTTGTAAGCCCGATACTTTCAGACGAGAGCTACGCAGAGGATGCCACGCCTGAGTATAAATGTGAAAAAGCAAATGATGTTTGTATTGAAAAATGCGACAATGGAGAAAATGTAGCAGATACATGTTACTCCTCGTGCGATGATACTTATAATAAATGTCTAGATGCCGTAAACCTGCAAAACGAACAAAACCAAGAGTAATAATTAACTATTTTGTTCCAAGAAAAGTGTTTCAAAGGCGGCTGCTTGAAGGGGTTTACTTTTTATATATCCCTGATAGTAGGTACACCCTTTTTCTTTTAAAAATTCCAACTGCTCTTTGTGTTCAATCCCCTCTGCCAATATTTGATAGCCAAGAGCTTTTCCCATCTCTATAATTGCTACAACAATCGCCATGTCGTCTTTTTCATAAGGGATATCATCTATAAAGCTTTTATCTATTTTGAGTACATCTATAGGGAATCGTTTGAGATAAGACAAAGAGGAATAGCCGGTTCCAAAATCATCAATAGCCAAACGTATCCCCTTTGCTCTAAGCGTATGAAGCATTGCAACTACCTCTTCTTCCCTTTGCATTAAAGCACTCTCCGTTATTTCTAATTCCAGTTTATCGGCACTGTAACCACTTTTACGCAGGGCATTGGAGACCATTTGCGGTATATTTTGGTATTTCACCTGATTCGCCGATACGTTTACGGCAAGAGTGAGGCGATACCCTTTGTCCAGCCAAATTTTCCCCTGTCTGCATGTTTCATTGAGAACCCACTCCCCAATACTGTTGATAAGACCCGTATCCTCGGCAATAGGGATAAAAATACTTGGGGATATTATCCCTTTTTGGGGGTCATTCCATCTCAAAAGTGCCTCTGCTCCGACAATTCTGCCTGTATGGATGTGAACTTGGGGTTGGTAATACACTTCCATCTCATTATTTGCAAGAGCATTTCTGAGCTTATTCTCATATGCTATTTTTTCTTGGGCTATTCTTGTCATTTCATCCGTATAATATCTATAAGTTCCGCGACCGTCATTTTTCGCCCGGTAAAGCGCACTATCTGCGTGTTGAAACAACTCTTCCACATTCTGCCCGTCCCTTGGTGCTATGACTACTCCGGCACTTGAATTTATATGTACATCTACACCGTTAGAGAGGCGACATGCCGACGATATACATTCAAGTATCTCGTCGGTGACGCGCGCCACATCATCTTCATGTGTAATATGTTCTAAGATTACGGCAAATTCGTCACCGCCGAGTCTTGCCACTACATCACCCTCTCTTACTCTTGAGAGCAGACGCGATGTTATTATTTTGAGAAGTTCGTCTCCTATCGTATGCCCATAACTGTCGTTAATATCCTTGAATCTGTCTAAATCAAAGATTATAACAGCAACAATATGCTTATTTCTGATAGCCTTAGCAACTGATTTTCGTAGATGAGTTTTAAAAAGCAATCTATTTGGAAGGTTTGTAAGCGGGTCATAATTAGCTAGTTTTTCCAGTTCTTCTTCTTTTGCTTTTCTTTGGGTAACATCGTAAGCGATGCCCAAAATACCTATGAGTTCCTCGTCACTGTCTTTGAGAGGCGTTTTTATTGTGTCAAAATAACCTTCCCTGCTACCCTCTGCAAAAGTTAAAAATTCATCTGTCTGCTTGAAACCGCCCTCTTGAATTGCTTGTTTGTCGGTTTTGCTGAAGTGCTCTGCCAAGGCTTTTTCTACGAAATCAAAATCTGTTTTTTCAAGGATATCTTTTTGTTTTGTACCTAAAAATTTTTCATAAGCAGTGTTGCAAATCAAGTATTTTCCATCTCTGTCTTTGAGCCATATTAAGTCTGGAATGGTATTGACAACACTGTTTAAAAAAACGGTTTTTTTCTCCAATTCTTTTTTATGTTTTTTTAAGAGCTGTTCATTGGAGCTCTTGCGTTCAATCGTTTGGAGTAAAAACTCAAAATAGGCTCCATGCAAGGCTTTGAGTATGTCATGGCGACTTACAAGTCCTATAAGATTTTTATGATTATCGACAACAACCAACTGGTGTACTCCATTCTTTTTCATCAAAGCAGATGCTTCTTGTAGAGATGTTGATTTTTTGATGAACTGCATAGGATGTTTTTGTAGCACAGAGATGTTTTGTTCTTGTATTGCAGGTGCAGTGGAACAAAAATCTGTTATATCTCTTTCGTTGAGAATACCTATAGGTTGGTTATTGTCTAAAATAATTGCATAATCACATTTACTCTCGCTCATCAGTTTGGCAGCCTGTGTTAAAGTAGTTGCCGGATTGACGGTAAGACAAGAGCTGCTTATAGCATCCTCTATACACTTTGCTTTTGAAATCTCATCAAAGCCCATATTCCTCAGAAAATCACCCTCCGTCACTATGCCAAGATATCTATTATCTCCATTTACGACAATGAGATGACGGAACTTTTTTTGTTCCATGAGCACATAGGCATCATGAATATAGATATTTTCTTGAACGAAAAAAACATTTTTACTCATCACATTCAAGAGAGGAGTCTCTTTTGTTTGTATGTTAGCAATTAATTTAAGGGCATCATGCTCTGTAAAAATACCGATAGGCTGTTCTAAAGTGTTCGTAATCACAACAGAACTAATATGGTTTTTGTGCATTATGCTTAAGGCTTCTGCAACCGTATTATCAGCTTTAAGCGGAGCACTCGAATAATTTAATATGGAAGTAAGTTTTGTGTTTTGCATTCTGTATCCTACGCATTTTCGTTAAAAAAGTATTAATGGTATCAGAAATAATATAAAACATAATTGAAGCCAAGTAATAACACTGTTATAAATATGTTATAATAACCGTAAATGTTAGAAGAGGGTTTAAAATGGCAAAAGAGTATTCATTTGATATAAGTGCAAAAATAAATATGCAGAGTTTTAAGGATGCTATCAATCTTGTTGATAGAGAAGTTGCAAACCGTTATGACTTTAAGGGAACTCCTTATGAGGTCAATTATAAAGAGAAAGAGAAGCTTTTAGTGCTTGTCGCCTCTAGCGATAACAAGCTTGATGCGCTCAAAGATGTCGTAGTAGCGAAGCTTTTAAAACAGGGGCTTTCTTCTAAGGTTCTTGATGAGCAAAAAGTCGAAGATGCAAGCGGCGGAACGAGAAAATGTACTTATAAAATTGTGGATTATATAGAGTCTAAAGAGGCAAAAAAAATTACTGCCGAGATTAAGAAACTCAAACTCAAGGTAAATGCACAGATAGAGGGTGATTCTATCCGAGTCAAGGGTGCAAAAATAGATGATTTACAGCAAGTTATGGCGGAAATCCGTTCACAAGAATGGGAAGCACCTCTTGTTTTTGAAAACATGAGATAAGGAATTTCCACATGCCAAAGATGACTATTGAAGAAGCTGCCGCACACTTCGCAATATCCAAAGAAGCGATTCATAACAGAATCCGAAGAGGCACGCTTATAAGTGCGGTTGAAGGGGGAGTGAAATTTGTAACAATAGAAAGTACTCAAGCCTCCGCCGATAAAGTAGCATCCAAAAGAGTCAATACAAGGCAGGCAAGCCCTCAAATAGATGATAGATATACGAAACTTCTTGAGGAACAAAATGCCGCATTACAAGGCAAAATAGAAAAATTTGAATTAGAAATTAGAACTTTGAGAGAACAAAAAGAGGAGATGCTTATTCAGGAGAGAATCAAGATTGAGCAGATCTATAAAGAAAAAGATGAACATCTCAAAAGTATGCTGCATGCTTTTTCCGCACAGTTTATGTTAAGCGCACCACTTCAAGAGAACAAAGAAGAACACGTCGAAGCGGAGATAGAGATAAGCCAAAGAGATGAAGAAACTATCTCTTTAGAAGCCTATCTCAAAGAACACGATTTTTCCAAAAAGAAAAGTAAAAAAGTGAAAGAAACTTTTCAAAAAAGAGCGGGGCAGGATGAACGTATTATTGTTCACGGAGAGACATATTATATGAATACGCTCAAGTACGATTATAGTGATTTGTTAAAATAGACCCTGTAAAATAGAACAGAAGTTTAATACAACTATCTCCTTTTTGATAGTGCCGTGGTATATGAAGATATGAACACATGATGGCTATATGTAAATTTTATGTATTTTTACGTTTTACAGCTATATATCTTTGTTTTGGGCTGTTTGGTTTATCTGGGATAGTTAAAGCTAATAATTTGTTTTCTAGTAAAGGTTTTAAGATATTTACTCTGAAATGCTCTCTATGTTTTAAATTCAAAAAGTTCATGATTTCACTCGTGCTTTTTGGAGTTGTGCAGTAGGCAAGAATTTCTTGTGTTGCAACTTGCTCGGTACTTGCTTGTTGCTTGCTCGGTACTTGGTCACTACTTAGACGCTCAACTTGCTCACTCATCTCTTTGAGTGAAATAGTCGTAGTAAAAACATCATCTTCGATTAGTTTTGGGTCACTGCCACCATAGAGTTTGGAATATTTATACAGATTTTTAACACCGCTTCCTAACTCTTCAGCGTATCCTATCTCTCGAAATACTTTTGCGATAGTCGGATTTTTTGGAAATGGCATAAAGTTGTCAGGATTTATTGCACCATGACCATGTGCTTTATTTGCATTTTCAAACACAACCTTGTCTTTTTGGATTATCATCTTCGCTACATAAGCGCTACTGTATTCTCTGTGGATAAGTATATTTGCTATCGCTTCACGAAAGATTTTGTTTCTCAGACTCACTCTTACATCATCTTCAAGATAAAAAGGGTCATTCAGATGTTTCGCCACAAATAGTGTGAGTCTCTCATAGCTCTCAATAAGATTTGTCCTTATGTCGTCTCTGTCATCATATCTGTCAAGATTTATTTTTCTTAAAATTGCATCCGTTCTATGGTGCGGCAATGCACTCTGGATAGTTTCATCTTTGCCAAAAAGTAAAATAGCTGCCAAAGTTAAGCCCTCTTGTCCGGTTGCAATATCTTTTT
>DZBD01000054.1 GCA_022729795.1 Sulfuricurvum sp.
ACCATTCGTCATCAGTACTGTCAAACTTATCGTCTATCATAGCTAAATGCTGTGTATATCTTATATGTGAAACAAGCTGTATGGCTGCCTCTTGGAGAGTATCTCTATTTGTATTAGGGATAATCACAGCAGCTAATATCCCTATAACTACGATTGCAAAAACTAATTCTAATAATGTAAATGCTTTTTTCATCATATAAACCTAGTGATAAAGTCAAAAATTAAGTATATCGAAAAACAAAGAAATTTTAAATAGATAAGAAGAAATGTGGGTACTCAAGGAATTAAATTCCTTGAGTAAAAAGATATTTATATTTTGTCTGCTACTTGTACATCATACAAGATATCATCCATTGGATGTCTATACATTGGCATAGCAAGACGTTTTTCATCAAGTACGTGCCCGATAAAACCTATGCTTCTACCGACAATAAAGAATGCATTTAAAGTTCCTGAAGAGATAAACTCATTAATATCTTCTTCAGAGTATCCCAAAGCTCTCCACATGTCTACCATTAAAATGCCGATAGTACCATCTACATTAAGAATAAGATTCTCTTTTTTAGATGTTGTTAATTGCTCTACAGTTAATGCATAATCGAGCAATGAAGTGGATGGAAAATGCTCTTTGGCATATTTTTTCAAGCCTTCTACTCTTAAATCCGGATTTTTTAAAGATTTAATTCTATGTCCTATACCTGGAATTGGAACACCGACTTTTTTCATATGATTTAAAAAATCTGCCGGAGTCAATTTATTATCATCCGCATATTTAAAATACTCGGCTGCCCCATCAATAGCACCACCGAATCTTGGACCAATTGTTAAAAGACCCGTTACAAGTGACTCAACAACGGATTTTCCGGCTCGAGCAGTAACTTTGGCATTGTGCGCACCCGAAACCGCTGGACCATGATCTGCAACAGTTTTGATTACAGTTTCAATAAAGTCAGTTGCCCATTTAGGATACTGTTTTTTAAACCATAACAATGAAACAACATCGCCGATACCTTTTCCTGTATCCGGAGTAGCAAGTGAAGAGATTGGGAAACCTGCATATGTAGCTTCATCACCTCTGTCGTCAGATATAGTACAAATAAATTCTTTAGATTTTCTTACTGTTGGGCATGTATTCATATCCGGCTCTGTGATTTCTGTTACAATACCTTTTGCCTTGAGTTCATTGTAAACTTCAGCAATTTTGTTTGGTAAGTCGTTAAAAGATGCGGGGACATAAATTCCTACTTCAGCCATCGCTTTGTTTTTTGCAGCAGC
This sequence comes from Sulfuricurvum sp., assembly GCA_022729795.1. Classification (GTDB taxonomy): domain Bacteria; phylum Campylobacterota; class Campylobacteria; order Campylobacterales; family Sulfurimonadaceae; genus Sulfurimonas. The sequence continues at coordinate 1,276 of DZBD01000054.1, forward strand.
AGTTTCAGCATCCGCATTTGCGCTCGCACCTGCATGACCGAATTGCACACCTGAGCTAAAATGTTTTGCGATTGTACCGATACACCATGCTATTACAGGTTTTGTAATTTGACCGGCTTTGATTGCATCGATAATTTTATATTCTTCAGTACCGCCTACTTCACCAAGTAGAACCATATATTTTACTTCAGGATTTTTTTCCATTCTAAGCATGTTGTCAATGAAAACAGACCCCACGAATCTATCTCCACCGATTGCAACACCCTCTGCAATACCGTCAGCATTGATTGCGATAATATTTGAAAGCTCATTAAACAAACCGCCGGAACGTGTTACAAGACCGCATGAACCGCATCTGTGAAGTTTAGATTGAACGATATTTTCGATAGTTCCACCGATATTTGCAATTTTAAATGCGCCCGGAGCAATAGCGCCAACAGTTGCAGGTCCGATTACGGTTACGCCATTTGTTCTTGCCGTGTTATTCATTTTTCTTGCAAGTCTCTCAGGAATACCTTCGGCAGTAACCATAACAGTCTTAAATCCACCGATTTCCACCGCTTCCATAGTTACGTCATACGCTGTTCTAAAAGAAGCAAAGTTTAATAGCGCATCGGCATGTGGAAATGCTTTTTTTGCATCTGCCGTACTTTTAAACAATGGAACCATAATTTCATCTGGACCCCAGAAAAATTTCTCAAACTTATTCCCACTCGTTGGAGCCACGATAGCAGCTACGGACGGCTTTGCTCTTTTAATCGTATAGTCATAATCCAACATTCTTTGGATTGCAGTTGTGTTATTATTCCAAAAAATTGCTTGTGTATCTTTAGTAAATAGTTTCGTCATATTCATCCCTTACTTTTCTAATGCCATTCTAACAATGTCGGTAACATGTGTTTCTGGCCCATAAACTTTTATATAAAGACCTAATCTATCCGCAGCTTCTTTAATATCTTTAAGACCTTTTTCATAGTTTGGTCCGCCACGACGAACATAAATTTTCGTATTATGCTCTTTCATTTTATCTGCGTATGTTTCAAACGATTGGATAATCCCCGTAAAAGTTTTAGCAACATCCGTAAAATTTGCAATCGCTCCACCGATAATTAAAATCTTATCTCTGCCTTTTGAATCTTTATGTCTTGTCATAAGGTCAATTACAGTGTCTGCATAAAATTTTGTCTCACTCGTAGTTGGACCACCTGAATATTCACCGTAGTTTGCAAGGTCTGCAATACTACCGCCTGTTGCTTCTGCGAAATCGGCAATCGTATCCGCATAAACAACCGAAGCACCACCACCGGCAACCATAGTCCAAACTCTTCCAAGTGGATTTAAAATTGTTAGTTTTAAGGATGCGCCGGATTTACTATCCGCATCTGCTATTGCTTTTTCTTCTGCTGTTTGATCTTCCATTCCAAAAGCAGTAGGGTATTCGATATCTCCCCAAGTGTCTCTCATTAGGAAACCTGCTGTATCGTCAAGTCTAGCAACTAAGTCAAGAATAGCCATATCGTTGTTGTCTAGCATAACGATTGGATTGATTTCCAAATATGCGAAGTTCATATCTCTGTAAAACTTGAAAAATGCAATAGCAAAAGATGTAAAACTTTCTCTATCTTTTGCCGGAATGTCAGTAGGAATATTTGCTTTTACGGCATGCTCCATATCTGCATCGCTCATATCAATCGGGATTACAACTTCGTTAACTTTTTCATCCCAACCCTCTTCAACTTCCATACCGCCCTCAGCCGACATGTAAAGTACGTCATCTTCGCCTACGCAAGTAGCACTAATATAATATTCTTGCTCTTGAGAGTGCGGGGTAAACGGCTCAACAATAAAATGTGTTAAATGACCATGCTGCCCAGAAAGAAGTGTTACGGTATGCGCCATCTTTTCATCAATCCATTTTGCTGCAACTGCCAATGAAACATCACCCGGTTTTTGATCTTTAAAAAGAACTAAATCGTTTTTACCTCTTTTACCGAAAAGCATATCCGGCTTAGCAACCAGTGATTCTTGTTTTAGCCATTCAAAGCCATGTTCCTCAGCTTTTGCTAAAAGTTCCGCTCCACTTTGAACTAAAACAGATTTAAAACCATAATGAAAACCACTAAAATAGTTTCCCCATTGTTTAGAAAACAGTGCCTTTCCATCATATTCTCGTATCGCTTTTTGTGCCATATGCGACTCCCTATTTTTATGTTTAGACTTATTTTACCATATCTTATTCAATTAATATCATCTGTTTATAACCTCGCTTCAACAGATTTTATTTATTGCTTATTTTTGTAACACTTGCAGCATAAACTACTTTATTTCTGTAACTTATAGTGACATTTGAATTATTCTCTTCTGTGTAAATATTTTCTTTTAGTAAATATGTGTTGCATTTAGTCACACCATAAAATTCTAATCTCTGAGACATATCATTTTGTGCATTTATGCAATAAATGTTTCTTTTTTTAAGCTCCTCTGCCAGTTCTTTAGCTACATATACTTTATATGCAAAATGTTCTTTAGGATTTTTAATTATTATAAATAACTCTTTATTGAAGAAAACTACGAATGAATTGATGAATAAAAAAACCAACGAACTATAAAATATTATTTTATAGTTCGTTCTAAATATTTTCAGTCTTACTTTGTACGAACTGACAAATGTTTGTGCCGCTAAAGGAAGTGCTAAGAGAAAATAAGGTGCAAATTGTTCTATCTCGATTCTTTGTCGTACTGAAATAACCAGAGAGAACAAAAGTACGGAGGAGCTAAGGAACCATAACACATCTACTTCTTTTGTAAGAGCTCTTCTATACAGTACATAAAACAAATAGATAAAAATAATAGGGGTAAATACGGCTGCATACAAACCAATAGCATCTAAAAAATGTCCTTCCGGTAATCCTTTTGCATTGATGCCAAACAAATAAAGCGATATAAACAAAAGAACAATATTGTAAATGAAAAAAAATTTATTTTTAGTATATGCGGAAAAAAAGAGCATCCCGGAAAATAAATATATAAACCCGCCGTCTAATAGGCAAAGCATAGCCAAAAGAAAATAGGAATACCTTATAGAATAATTTTCAAATATATAGACAAAGAGCAAGAGTCCAAATATCACAAAACCTGCACTATCGACTAAAATTGCAGAGCTAATAACTCCGGGGAGCAATATAAATATTAAGACGAGCCACACTCTTGTGCTCGTATCTTTGAGATATTTACTTGATATCTTATATAGCAATACCGCGCTCAGTATGTGAAGCATAATCATTGGAAGTCGTAGTGCAAGGTCATTTTGACCCAGTAGATAGAGTGAAGTTTTTATAAAAGTTTGCAAAAAACTACTATTGCCGTAAAGCAAAGAAGCCTCATGCACTGAAATAGAAATTTCTGAAGTTTGTAAAAATAAAACTAATGCATCTATCCCTAAAACAAGGAGCAAGATGTATCGAGAACTCATATTTTTAAAAAATTTCCTATAATTTCATGGCCGTATTCGCTCATAATAGATTCCGGATGGAATTGAACGCCGTAAATCTCTTTGCCTTTAATTTTCAGTGCCATAATTTCATTATCATCGGCACTATATACCGTCGGTTCAATAATTTCCGGTAATGAATCTTGCTTTACAATAAGTGAATGGTATCTTGTTGCTGTAAATTCTTCCGGCAAGCCTTTGAAAATTGAGCTTTCACAAACTCTTTTCATCGTTGATGTTTTCCCATGCATCATATTTTTTGCACGAACCACATCTCCGCCAAATACTTGCGCAATACATTGATGTCCCAAACATATACCTAAAATTGGTAATTTATCTTGAAAGTAATTGATAACTTCTAAAGTGATGCCTGCTTCATCCGGAGAAGCCGGACCGGGAGAAATAATAATTTTTTCCGGTTTTAATGCTTCTATCTCTTGAACACTCATCTCATCATTTCTAATTATTTTCAAATCTGCACCGAGTTCTCTACAGTACTGCACAATATTATATGTAAAACTGTCATAGTTATCTATCATTAAAATCATTTTCTTTTTATCCCAAAATATTTATTTCCACATGCCAAATAGTATCTTTTTTGCTCTTTTAAATTACTTATCATTTGCACATGCCAAGCTTAATTTTGAATCTGTTTTTGGTTTGTCAGTTGCTGCAAATAGTTTGAAATATTTATCAAAGACAAGGTGACTAAAAAAATCATCAGACCGGGAAAAAAGCTGACCCACCAAGCTATCTCTACAACATCTTTTCCTGCACTTAGAATCGTTCCCCAACTCATCTGCGGAGCAACAATCCCAAGTCCCAAAAAACTTAAGCCCGATTCTGCCAAAATAGCACCGCCGACTCCAAAGGTAAAACTAACAAAATAAATAGGGGCAAGTAGCGGTGCATAGTATTTTAACAATATTTTTATTTTGCTTACACCTGCAATGTTGAGTATTTTAATATAAGGTTGGGAAGTGATACTAAAGCTTTGCGAACGGATAAGTCTCGCAGTAGTCATCCAACCTGTAATAGATATAATAACAATCAATACCCAAGTAGAAGCGTTTATATAACTTACAAGAGCCAAAAGTAAAAAGAAGGTGGGAAAAGTCAAAAAAAGATCTACCGCGACAATAAAAGCTTTATCAACGCCACCTCGTAAATAACCTGCAATCGAGCCTAGTAAAAGTCCTGTTAAAGAAGCGATAAAAGCACTTCCCACACCTATAATCAAAGACGTTTTTCCGCCCTCAATCAACCTTGCTAAAATATCTCTTCCAAGCCTGTCCGTACCCAAAATATGTTCCGACGAAGGAGCTAGCAAAATAGAAGAACTGTCCAAAAGATATGCATCTACCCCATAGAGGTATTGCCCGCAAAAGGAGAAAATAAAAATAAAGATAAATAAAAAGATGCTAAAAAAAGGCAAATTACTGTTTAATCCCAAGAAGTGTTTGCATCATCTGATCTATAGTAGTAATTATTTTTGCAGCAGCACCATAGGCTGTTTGATATTTGATAAGATTTGTCATCTCTTCATCTATACTTACTTTTGAAACAGAGTTATATTCCATTTGTGTTGCGTTAAATTGTGTAGATATTGTTTCATTTCTAAGTATGGCAGCATTTGTAGCACTTCCAACCTCAGTCACAGTCGTATCAAACATTCCATAAGTGGTAGTATTATATGTGATAGAACCGATATCAAAATCGAACTTTTCAAACTGATGCTGAATAACATTAAGAGCAATTGTATTATCACCGCCTAAAGGGGTAGAACCTGCAGAAATCAAGGTAGGATTATCGAGTAATTTATTGTTTAACCTCATGTTTCTAGCACTATCACCGTCAAAAAATCTGTTGAGTCCGACTGCTCCTGCGAAATTTGTACCTGAAGCTAAAGAATCATCTTTTTGGACATCAATAAGAGAAAAAGTGTACCCTTTTGACTGAGCGACCGGGTCAAGAGTCAATTCAAATGCCTTATCGCCGTTTGCATAAGTTGCCCAATTAAACTTCAGAGAGTCATCTATATCGTTATTTGCATTGCCATCGTTATTATCATCTGCTTGGGCTTGAATTTGACCTTGTATAGAGTTGGATCCTGCAACACCGTTCATCACGGTTGCTTGATCAATATTGATAGTTCTTTTGGCTGAAACTTTGCCGTCTAAATCATAAAGAACAATATCAAAAGAACCCTCTTTAATATTTAATGATGAATTCATCAGAGAGTTTAACGGATCAATAGACAAGGGATTCGATGTCATTTTAGTTGTAGAGCTTGAGGAATAAAGATTATTTATAGACTCTATCAAACCTTTTGCAAAAGCATCAAGTTCTGATGCTGTTTTTTGAATAATACCATCTGTCGGCATGCCGCTTGTAGTATTGATAGCTCCACCCCTTAAATCAAGCATAGCGCCTATTTTACCCCCATTTAGCTTCTCTTCCATAGGGATACTGGTTCCGTCTTGTCGTACATAAGAAATATTATAAAAACCAAAAGGATTATTTTCTTTGCTAATTGTAATAGGATGGTAAGAAGCTCCGTCTACGATATTAAAGCCGTTGACACTTACTGTATAACTTTGGGTAATCGTTCCTGAGGCACCGTTACCTACCTGTGCTGTTACAGCTTTTGCGCCGATAAGCTTTGCTAAACTTTGCTCAATAACATTTTTTTTATCTCTTAAATCATTAGCAGTATATATTCCGCCTGATTCTGCGGCATCTATTGACTTGTTTATCCCTGCAAGTTCTTTGGCTAAAGAATTTACTTCGTTGATACTAAGTGCGAGTTCTTCATTAATCTGGCTTTGCAGACTGAGTACCTGATCTTGATTTTGTGTTATATGACTTGTAAGACTTTGTGTTTGCTGGGCAAGGGCTACTTTGACCGCAGTATTATCAGGATTATCTGCAAATGTCTGCCACATATTATAAAAATTTTGCAAATCAGATTTTACGCCGACCCCGTCAATTTCGGGGAAATAAGTAGAGAGCGTTTCGAGTGTTTTTTGTTCATAATCACTATACTCTTTATCTGAAGAAACTGCAGTATATCTGTCATACACGAAGTTATCAAAGACTCTTTTTATTTCAGTAATTTGCGCACCGTTTCCGACTTGACCAAAAGATGTAGTAAGCGGAGTTGCAGCAGCAGCAACTACTCTTTGTCTCGTGTATCCTTCACTTTCGGCATTAGAAATATTATGTGCCGTAGTTTCAATCCCGACTTGAGAAACACTTAATCCGGAATAACCGATATGAAGCGAATTAAAAATAGATGCCATTTTAGACTCTCACGGTTAAAATAGAAGAGTCCTTAGATGCTACTTTTTTGTACCCCTGCATCTCTGTTGGAACCAATCTTTCTAAAAAAGCATTATATAAGTTACTTACAACCAAAACGAGCTTTGCATAGTGTTTATTAACTTCTCTTAATTTTGAAAGTTCAATTTTTAATTCACTCAAAGACTGATGTTGCTGTGCATTTAAAAGTTCCGGCAAATCTTTATCGGGGTTTGCACTCATTAAAGAAGATATTGCATAATCTATCATCGCTTTTTTGGATTCAAAACTTTTCAATTTTTCCTCTTTGAGAGACAATCTCTCAAATTGCGGATTGTTCTTTGCTTCTTTAATATCTGCGATGTCCGACTCGGTTATTTGTATCAAATCCCGTAAGTCTTTTAAAGCACTCTGTAAATGGTGTGACAACATCTTCTGCCCCTCTTTTATATATACCTACAGCAGCGTATCAGCAATCTTTTCTGAGAGCGCTTTGAGGTCAATTTTATATTCGCCCGATTGCAAAGATTCTTTAATCTGCCCAACCTTGCTCATATCACCCTGTTTTGAAATATTCGTACCCGACTTTTGCACCGACTCTTTGGCTTCACCAAGGTTACCGGCATATGCGCTTCGTAAAGCTGCGCTATTAAGTTGTGAAATCATAATCTTTCCTTTGTATTTACTTGCATTTTTCTATGTAAGTAAATCGGCAAATAGGAAAAAATTTTAAGTTCAACCCACTCAAATTCTATTTTTTTTGACTCAAATAGTCATACAACATTTGAGAAAATCCAAATCCTCCCGCACTAGCTTTACTGAGTTCATCGTTATACATAGATTTGTAAATTTTATCACCCGGATCATTTTGCTGTGAGAAAATATTTTTCTCATCTTGCATCGCATTGTCCATCAGCATTTTTAAAATGACCGATTCAAAAGCATCCGTCTGCTCCCTTAATGCAACATCTTCAGCCTTGGGAGTTATCTTCGGCACAGTATGCTGCTGAGACAAAGTCTGAATATTTGAAGCATTGACACCGTAAAAACTCATTATATAACCTTTAATTCGGCAGAGATACTCCCTGCGCTTTTCATCGTCTCTAAAATAGAGATGATATCCTTTGGAGTTGCCCCTAACTTTTGCAAAGAACGCACCAGATTTGCGACTGTTGTTGTCCCCTCTCTCGTATAGAGTTCATTTTCCTTTGTCCCTATGACTAAATTATTGTCCACTACAACTGAACCGGCAGGCTGACTTGGAGTGCTTTGCTCTTTTATTTTAATAGTAATATCTCCATGCGTCATAATAATAGGCTTCACTTCGATATCAACTCCGGCAATAATTGTTCCCGTTCGTTCATTGATAATTATTTTATTTTTAGTTTGATAATCCATATCTATATCTTGGATTTCCGCCAAAAATTCTATCATCGATTTGTTTTCAGGTTTTTTCAGCTTTACGGTTCTGGAATCCATAGCAACCGCTATTTGAGTATTATAAAAAGCATTGACGGATTTTTGTATAGATACGCTGTTGTTAAAATTGGATTCTTTGAGAGAAAGCGTTACGTATTCTTGGTTAAATAAATCAATAGCAATCTCTCGCTCTACAAAACCGCCCTCATATACCAGTCCCGTTGTCGGATGCGATTCACTCCCGGCAGCTTTATCATTTTTTCCGCCGATACTTATAGGTCCTTGCGCAAGTGCATATATCTTCCCGTCAACTCCCTTAAGCGGAGTCATTAAAAGTGTACCGCCCTCAAGCGATTTTGCATCGCCGATAGAGGATACGGTGATATCAAACTTATCCCCTTGTCTTGAAAATGGTCCTAGATTTGCAGTTACAACCACGGCAGCGACATTTTTTGATTTTATATCTACGGGGTTCATATCGATGTTCATTGCTTTGAGCATGTTGGCGATAGATTGCAGAGTAAACTTAGATGTAGTTCCGTCTCCGGTTTTGTTTAAACCGACAACCAGAGAATAGCCGATAATCTGATTATCACGGACACCGACTATATTTGCCACATCATCAATTTTTGTCGCATAAATTGTGGTGTATATAAGTAAAAAAAGAATAATTTTTTTCATCGCTAATCCTTTGTATCTCAAAAGAATAGCAACAATTATTCCAGTTTATTGCTCTTCGTAATAGCTAAGAGATGTAATTCCGAATTTCTTAGATTTTTTCTTTGTATACACACCGATAACATCTGGAAGTTCTAAGCCGCTCATGTGTTCTATGATAATGAGCTTGACATTTTCTTGAGGGAGTGAAGCTATCATTTTTATTGTTTTGTCATAAATATCTTCCATCCCTTCTCTTATTTGAAACGGAGGGTCTATGTAAAAATAAGCATTCTCGTTTTTTTTCTTGAGTTTTGCTAAAACAGATGTGATATTCGTAAAACTGTCTCCGATAAAAACCTCACATGCACTTGGGTCTGTGAGAGAAATATTTTCTTTTAAAATTTTTACGGCATCTCTGTCTTGCTCCATAAAAATAACATTTTTTGCTCCGCGACTCAGTGCTTCAAGCCCTATGGAACCGCTTCCGGAAAATACTTCTACAAAAACGGCATCAATAATCTCAAACTGTATAGTGTTAAAAAAAGATTCCAATACTATTGTCTTAGAGCTTCTTGTGGTCGTTTTTGAGGGAAGTTTCAAACTTTTACCCTTAAATTTTCCAGATATAATTTTTTTACTTATACTATTACTTTTCATAAAATGCTCTCACAGCCCTTAATATATTTTGTTGGTACTCTTTTGTCAAATACTCTATTCTTTTTTCTAAAATCTCAAAATTAAGAGGATGTTCCGACTCTTCCTCTTCTATAATCTCTTTTTTTTCTTCTTTTAAATCTTTACATCTCTTTTCAAGTGCCAAAATAAGTTGCGATTTTGAAAACGGCTTTACTAAATCTGCTTCGATTCCGCTAGAAATATAAAAACACCGAACATCATTCATACATTTTTCATCACGAACGACAATATCGCAATGTTTTGCAGAGCTCAAATATTTTGATAAAAAAAGTTCCAAAGATTTCTGTAATAGTGGTGATTTGCACTCAACTGCTACTCTCATAACTACCCCTGTAAATAATAATCGATACTATATCGCAAATCTTCATCTAAACCCGTAATATTATCGAGCATCCAGTGTAAATATCTACCCTCGTTCATTGCGATATCTTCTATAAACTTGCCTGCATATTTTCCAAAAGGGAGTTTTTGCATCAGAACTTTTTGAGCACTCAGTGCAATCATTTGCTCTTTTGTGCGCATCTGCGACAAACACTCATATAAAAGTTTCACAAACAAAGCATCACTTAATGCGTGGTGAGGGAACAACCCGGTTTCAATTCCACATGCCAAGGCCTCTTTTTTTTCGTCTTTGTAAAGTTTCAAATCGTACCTTAAAAACTGCAAAGAAAAAGCTTCACATTCGGGTAAAAGATGTTTTGTAACCCGCAGAGTATCTATTATCTGACCTTGAAACTCAAATCCACATGCCGAGAGTTTTTCTAAATCAAATTTCACATTATGTGCGACGATTGTGCTGTTTTCATTATTATGTAATTGCAAAAATTGATAAGTTTTACTCTCTTTGAGCGTCGGTTTTGCTTTGAGCATCTCATTGGTTATATGATTTATGCTTGAGGCTTTCGCAGATATCTTTTTTCCTTCATTCACAATGTCGTACATGGTTGTCACGGTTTTATCTTGTAATGCTATTAAACCTATAGCGCAAATCCTATCTTGAGCTTCTAAACCTGTCGTCTCTAAATCCAAAAATATTAGCACTTCACTACCTTGATTCTTTTGCACCTCAGACCCAAAAGTATAAAAGAGAAAAAACCTGCCACAAGAACAAACCCAAAAAGCCAGTATATATCAAACCACTCAAATACGCCAGTATAGTTTGTAAACAAAGTACTATAAGAAAGCGCTAAAATCATCTCTGTTCCCACAAGCCAAATAAGGAGCATAAACCATTTTCTCCAAATTTTTACCAAATCTCCGTAGCCTATATTTTCTATTATGTCGTAACTCCCATAACCGGACTGAGGAGTTCCACATGCCAAGAGCTTCATCATATATCCGCCGTTGCAACTGTTAAAAATATACTTTAAGCTTATAAAAAGTGCGCTCAAAAGCCCTACGTTCCAAGTAATAGAAAACCAAAAGAGAAACAGATCCAAAAGAGCTTGCCTTATCTCCTCGTTCAAAGTCGGCATCCCCTGTTGTACGTAAAGAAACAGCGTGATAAAAAAAGAAAATCCACATGCCAAGAGTAAACTCCAAACGGATAGCTTCACTACCCATTTCAGCCATAAAAAAAGATAAAAACTACTCATTGATTTTATTGTAAGGCTCGAGCATTTGGTGATAATGCTCCAGTGTCATAAAGCTCTTTTCAAACCTGTATCTGAGCACAAATTCTACAACATTGTTTTTGAGCTTTTCATCTACACTCTCTGCTCTTCCGAAATACGCTAAGGAGATATTTTTACTTTTTATCATCGCCTCTTTGTCATAAGCAATAGCCAAAACCTGAAGATATTTTCCCTTTTTTATCTCTCCTAGATTCTCATGTAAAAGCGATGCACCCGAGAGATTTATAGCTTTAAACGCAAAAAGTTCCGAAAACTCTTCCACTTTTTTATCTATCTTAAGTTCAGTGTATAAATTTTTTAGTATTTTGATATTCTCTTTTCTAGCCATCTCATAACTGGACATTTTATTAGTTAATATTTTCAATCTATCAAGGGCTGAATGCATCATTATCTCCTTTTCAAAAGTATATCTAAAGAAGATAAAATGTAATCTAGGATACAATTGCGGACTTATTTCAGCTTTATAAAGAGACACATGGACTACCTAAAAACAGAGGGAATAGAATCCCTTAGCGGAACTATCAAAATCTCCGGCGCAAAAAATGCATCGTTGCCGCTAATAGCAATGACGATTTTAGCAAAAAATAGTGTGAGCATCAAAAATTTGCCACAGGTTGCAGATATAAGAACGCTCTTAAAACTTTTGTCAAATCTTGGTGCAACATATGAATTTCAAGACGAAAAAGCAGTAGTAGACACATCTACACTCACCCAAACAAAAGCAAAATATGATATTGTCAGAACAATGCGTGCATCTATTCTTGTACTAGGTCCGATACTTGCAAGATTCGGTCACTGCGAGGTTTCTTTGCCGGGCGGCTGCGCAATAGGTCAAAGACCCATAGATTTACATCTCAAAGCACTAGAACATATGGGCGCACATATCAGCATTAAAGCGGGATACGTCGAAGCAACTGCGCCAAACGGTCTCAAAGGGTGCAATATCATTTTTGATAAAATTACCGTTACTGGAACAGCAAATATTGTTATGGCGGCGGCATTGGCAGAGGGGCAAACCGTCATTACGAATGCGGCAAGAGAACCTGAAGTGGTTCAGCTCTGTGAAATACTTAATGCAAGCGGTGTAAAAATCGAAGGAATCGGGACGGCAATCCTTACTATTGAAGGAACCAACGGAAAACTTTTACATATTGATGAGTTTACTATCATACCCGACCGTATCGAAGCCGGCACTTACCTTTGTGCTGGTGCGATAACAAAATCTGAATTGACACTTGAAAATGTCAATGCGAAACACCTCAGTGCCGTCCTTGCAAAGCTAGAAGAGATGGGCAGCCGTTTTACGATTACACCCGATACGATTACTATCCACCCCTCTGAAAATATCAAACCCGTAAAAATCATTACACAAGAATATCCGGCATTTCCTACCGATATGCAAGCTCAGTTTTTAGCTTTGGCAACACAGGCGGATGGAACCTCTATAATAGAAGAAAGACTTTTTGAAAACAGGTTTATGCATGTGAGCGAACTTCAAAGGATGGGAGCCAATATCACCCTCAACGGGCATGTTGCAACCGTATACGGGAAAACGCAACTCAGCGGAGCAGACGTAATGGCAACAGACTTGCGGGCTTCGAGTGCTTTGGTATTGGCAGCCCTTGTTGCAATCGGCGAGACGAATATCCACCGTATCTATCATTTGGACCGCGGCTACGACTCTTTGGATAAAAAACTCCAAGGCGTAGGCTCAAAAATTATAAGACTAAAAGAATAAAAATTATTTTTGAAATATAATCATCTCATAAACACTTTTTTTTGTAACGAGTGCTTTATCGGGTGAAACAGAATGTGCGTTTTTAGCCTTTAGAACCGCATGTCTGAGCTCTGCAATCTCCTGCTCCATATTGTCTACATTGTCTTTTAATCGCAATATGATATCTACCCCTGCCAAGTTCACGCCAAGTTCGCGGGTCAGCCTCAAAATAAGTTTGATTTTGTCAATATCTCTTTGAGAATAGAGTCTTATACGACCGTTGGAGCGAGAGGGACAAATAAGATTTTCCCTTTCATACTGGCGTAAGGTCTGCGGATGAATATCTAAAATCTTTGCAACGATACTGATTAAATAAACAGGCTCATCATATTGGTGTATCATTCAGACTCCCTATACTTTTGGTAGTTTTTCTTTCATTATCGCCACCAAACCTGCATCAAGTGAATCAACATCAGGTAAGACTATATTTGCTCTCAAATAAAGATCACCTCTGGTATTTGTTTTTCTATTCATCGCTCCCATCTCTTTTATACGGAATCTTTGTCCATTTTTAGTGTTTTGAGGGACTTTAAGTTTCATCTCTTTTTCTAGCGTTTGAATAGAAATTTTATCACCAAATAGTGCTGCATAAAGAGGAACATCAAAATTTTTGACTAAATCATCCTCTTCTCTTGTGTATTCAGGATTTGGGGCTACTATTATTTTTAAAAACAGGTCTCCTGCACGTCCGCCCTGTGCATGTCCTTTTCCTTTGACACGCATCTTCTCCCCGCTTTTTACTCCGGCTGGAATCTTGATGTCAAATCTCTCTCCATTGACGGAAACAGAGTGTGAACCGCCAAGAATAGAGACATTAAAAGGGATAGTTACGTTAGATTCTATATCAAGGTTCGGCTGTTGCTGTGAAAATCCTCCAAATCCGGAAGCGCCACCGCCAAAACCGCCAAAACCGCCGCCTCCGGAAAACATACTGCGAAGTATCTCATCCAAATCTGCATTGCCTCCCCCTCTGTGCGAACGTGAAAAATCATGAAAATTTTGCCCGCCGAACATATTGTCGCCGTGCATATCATATTTGGCCTTTTTCTCTTTATCACTGAGAATCTCGTAAGCTGAATTTATCTCTTTAAATTTATCTTCGGCTTTTGGGTCTTTATTGATATCGGGGTGATATTGACGTGCAAGCTTTCTGTAGGCTTTTTTTATCTCCGCCTCAGTTGCGCTCTCAGAGATTTCAAGTGTTTCGTATAATGATTTAGCCATATTTTTATCCTAAAATTTATATATTTATTAAGCGGGATTATATCACAAGAGTTGAGCGGATGTCAATCAAGTTAGGGAGAAAATCAAAGCCCTCAATGCTACATAATTTAAGAAAGTTTTTTAATAAAA
>DZBD01000055.1 GCA_022729795.1 Sulfuricurvum sp.
GGTAAAACTTCTAAGAAATAAGGGAGGAGTATAAATGAATGCTAAAGTATTAAAATCGAAAGTTGCTAATCGTTTAAAGCGTAAGCGTCGTATTCGTGCAAAGATATCTGGTTGTGCTTCACTTCCTCGTGTTTCTGTATTTCGTTCAAATCGTTATATAAGTGTACAAGCAATTGATGATGCAACTGCAACTACATTAGCGGCATTGCACTCAAAGTCAACCGGTCATAAATCAAACAAAGAAGGTGCGGTAGCACTTGGTGAATCATTTGCTGCTATACTAAAAGCTGCAAATATTTCTGCGGTTGTATTTGATCGTAACGGTTACCAATATCACGGTGTAATAGCTGCGTTTGGTGATGCACTTCGTGCTAACGAAATTAAGTTCTAGGGGCGATGATGGAAATCAATAGAGAAGATTTTGAAGAATCAATAGTTAATATTGGTCGTGTAACAAAAGTTGTAAAAGGTGGTAGACGCTTTCGTTTTACTGCCCTTATCGTTGTAGGTAACAGAAATGGTACTGTAGGATATGGTGTAGGTAAAGCAAAAGAGGTACCGGATGCAATACGTAAGGCAGTTGACGAAGCTTTCAAAAACTTAACAAATGTTAAGATTAAAGGTTCAACAATTGCACATGATATTGAACATAAGTATAATGCTAGTCGTGTTTTATTAAAGCCGGCATCAGAAGGTACGGGTGTTATTGCCGGTGGAGCTGCTCGTCCGGTTCTTGAACTTTCAGGAATCAAAGATGTACTTACTAAATCAATTGGCTCCAATAATCCAAACACACTTGTTCGTGCTACAATCGAAGCACTTTCAAGAATTAAAGGGTAGAAAATGGGTATTGAAAATTTAACACCTGCCGAAGGTTCAACTGCAAATCGTAAACGTGTTGGTCGTGGACAAGGCTCAGGAATGGGCAAGACTTCTACTCGTGGTGGAAAAGGTCAAACTGCTCGCTCAGGTAGCAGCAGAAAAAGAAACTTCGAAGGTGGACAAACTCCGCTTGCGAGAAGATTACCTAAGATTGGCTTTACATCTCGTGTTGTAAAACCGTATGTAATCAATGTAGAAAAAATTGCAGCAATAGCAGAATTAGAAGAGATAACAATGGATTCAATCCGTAGTGTTCACAAACTATCTGCAACTGTTGTTAAAGTGAAATTAGTTGGTGCTACTGCGAAAGATTTAGCATCAAGAATTAAAGACGAAAACGTTACAACAACAGGTAAATAGCTGTGAATAAAAATCTAGTTAATAAGATACTTATTACAATCGGGTTTTTATTTATTTACCGCTTACTGGCATACGTGCCGGTACCCGGTGTTGACACAGCTGTTATAGCTTCATTTTTCGATTCTCATCAATCAGACGCACTAGGTCTTTTTAATATGTTTAGCGGAAATGCTATAGAAAGATTATCTATTATTTCATTAGGCATCATGCCCTACATCACTGCATCAATTATCATGGAACTTCTAGCTGCTACATTTCCTACTCTTGGCCAAATGAAAAAAGAGCGTGATGGAATGGTGAAATATATGCAAATAATCCGTTATGCTACAATAGTTATAACTATTATTCAAGCTGTAGGCGTAAGTGTCGGACTTCAAAGCTTAACAGGACCTAGTGGTAATAGTGCAATTTTAGCTGATCATACAACATTTATTTTACTTTCTGCTTTTTCAATGCTAGCTGGTACAATGTTGTTAATGTGGATTGGTGAGCAGATTACTCAAAGTGGTATAGGTAATGGAATTTCACTCATTATTTTTGCCGGAATCGTTTCTGCAATACCGAGTGCAATCGGTCAGACTATTACAATGGTCAATACCGGTGCTATGAGCTTTATAACGGTGCTTGCAATTTTAGCTCTTATATTAGGCACTATTGCTGTTATTATTTATGTAGAACTTGGTGAGCGTCGTGTTCCAATTACTTATGCCAAAAAAACAATGATGCAAAATCAAAATAAAAGAGTGATGAACTACATTCCTATTAAAGTGAACTTAGCCGGTGTTATTCCTGTTATTTTTGCTAGCGCAATATTAATGTTTCCTATGACTATTTTATCAAGCAGTACTAATTCTACGATTCAAGGAATTGCTGATCTTTTAAATCCAAATAGCTACTTTTTTAATTTCTTGACATTTATTTTTGTCGTATTCTTTGCATTTTTTTATGCTTCTATAACATTTAATGCAAAAGATATATCAGAAAATTTAAAAAGACAAGGTGGATTTATACCCGGTATCCGTACTGGAAATGCTACAAAAGATTTTTTAAACGAAACCGCTAGTAGACTTACATTTACGGGTGCTTTATATCTTGGTTTGGTTGCTACTTTACCATTTATGATTATAAAAGGTATGGGTGTTCCATTTTTCTTTGGCGGTACGGCAGTACTGATTGTTGTCCAAGTTGCTCTTGACACTATGAGAAAAATTGAAGCTCAAATATATATGAGCAAATATGAAACATTAAGTGCAGTTGGTCTTTAAAAATGGCCATTGCGCTTAGAAAACAAGATGAAATTGAAAAACTAAGAGCTGCCAACAAAATTGTCGGCGGTGCTTTAGAACTTCTTCATGCAAATACAAAAGTTGGAACCTCTTTAAAAGAGCTTGATACTATGGCAGAGGATTACATTCGCTCTCGCGGTGCAAAGCCCTCTTTTAAAGGCTTGTATGGCTTTCCTAATGCTGTTTGTACTTCACTTAATCAAGTCATTATTCATGGTATACCCTCTGACTATAAACTTCAGAGCGGCGATATTATCGGTTATGATATTGGTACCGAACTTAATGGATATTTCGGAGATGCTGCTATTTCAATGGGTGTCGATAAAATTACGAAACAAGATGAAGATTTAATTGCATGTGCTAAAGACACCCTTTATTATGCAATATCTGAGATAAAAGAAGGGATGAGATTTAAAGAACTATCTTTACTGATGGAAAAGTTTATTAAATCTCGTGGTTTTGTTCCATTGCATAGTTTTTGTGGCCACGGTATTGGTAAGAAGCCTCATGAAGAGCCAGAAATACCAAATTATTTAAATGGCCAAAATGCAAAGTCGGGTCCAAAAATTAAAAACGGAATGGTTTTTTGCTTAGAACCTATGATATGTCAAAAAGATTCAAAACCAATTATTTTAGAGAATAAGTGGGATGTTGTTAGTGCCGATGGTTTACGCGGTTCACACTATGAGCATACTGTTGCAGTAATCAACGGTAAAGCTGAAATTTTATCTCTGGCTTGAGAGAAAAGGATTAAAATGGCTAAATCGGATGTTATCGAAGTTGATGGCAAGATTATAGAGGCTTTGCCAAATGCAACATTTCGTGTTGAATTAGAAAATGGACATATTATATTATGTCATATTGCAGGAAAAATGCGTATGCACTACATTAAAATATTGCCAGGTGACCGTGTTAAACTTGAGTTAACACCTTATAGTCTTGATAAGGGACGAATTACATACCGTTACAAATAAAAAGAGATTTTCTCTTTTTATTTTAAAGTTATTTCATGTAAAATTTAGAATAAGTTTTTATTTCTAAATTCTGAGATTTCTGTTTCAACCATTTCATTGATCATAATTGTAAATAAATCTGAAATCATATTAGGAGAAATACCTAATTCTATAGCTTTGTGTCGCGCTTTTTGTAGGATAAAATCTATTCTATCTTGTGCTTTTACTTCTTCTACGGTATTTTTAAATGTGGCAGCCTGGCGCACAAGATGACTTCTTTCTGAAATCAAATGAATTATTTGTGTATCAATCAAGTCTATCTCTTTTCTTACTTCTTCTAGTGAGTTACATGTTTTCATTTATCGTCCTTTATATAAAAATATATATTTATAATGCTTGCGCCAAAAATGGATTGTTTACAACTTCTATAGCTCTTCTGCCTTCCTCTGATGCTATTTCAAATTTATGAATAAGATAAGCTGCCTCTTTGAGTTTATCTGCAATTATTTTATCTACTTTATCAAGATTATAACTATATCTGAGCCCTAGTTCATTTTCACTTAACTCAAATAACTCTTTAAGAAAGTGGTGCAATTGAACTATTTTTTCCATTAGAGATAAGCTTTTATTCCTGGCAGTAAGAAAAGAGGGTGATTTTTGTACATATTCTTTCATGTCATCCGGAGATATAGACGACATCTGGTTGAATAGTATTTCGTATTCATTACATCTTGCAGTAAAATTTTGAGTCAAAATAAAATTAGCTATTTTAAGTTGGAATTTTACGTATTCGCTTGAAAATTGATTTTTCATTTTTTTGCCTATTTTTTTTATAATTATATCAAGCTAACTATAGAAATATATTAACACTTTTGTAACTAGCACGATATATAATCTTCCTTGCGATTCTCCTTGTATAGTCTTTTTGACTCAAAAGACTATACGAAAACATTCATACTTACTAGGATTATTATCTTTGGATATCCTTATTTATATATGCTAGATATCCTACGACTACTACAAGTAAACTAAACATAATTACCCATATCAATATATCCCCATTGCTCGTAGCTTGATCAATATTAGTATTCATAGGATATTAAACTGCTTTTTATAAGCTTCTTCCAATGATAAAGATTTGTCTTTATAATCTATGATAGAGCCAATTTCAACTTCAATTGAACGCAATTTTTTCTTATCTTTGAGTGAGGCCATAAGTACTTCATGTGCTTGTGAACGAATGAAAATCGGTAAAATCGGAAGGCGATTTTTTACTGCAATTATTCTTGAGCCATCTTTGAATTCACTTAATTCAGAGTGACCTTTATTTCGTGTTCCTTCAGGAAAGATATAGATTGAATCACCTGCTTTGACACATTCTTTAATTTCTGTGAAAAACCCACCCATTTGAGCAGAATCTCTATCAAGAAGTATAGAGCCGCCATTTCTTACAAAGAGTCCAAAAAAGAAAGAATTATATAGCTCTTTCTTTGAAACCCAATGTCCAAAAATATTACTATCTTCAGTTGCAAGCTCTATGATGAGCGGGTCAATAATGCTTCTATGATTGGATATAAGCAAAAACTGCCCATATTTGGGAAGTTTTTCTTTATGAACTATTTTTATATTCAAATGAAGTGTTCTAAAAATTTTTTTAGCGTATTCAATGCGAAGACGTTTTTTATCTTGAGAAGTAGTAGCAAACCTTAATCGAAGTCCATAATAGTTCGTCATAAAGGTGGCATAAAATGCCATTTTGATTTGGCAAAATGTCAAAAGAAATTCCTTATTAGTGATAGAAGTTCAAAAAATAGCTATGAAACTTTTTGATATGACTTTAATTCAATCAATCGCAAAATAATAGCAGAAATATAAGGGATGCTCTGTATGAAAAGAGTTCCGGCAAAAAGATAAACTTCTACAATTTCTTGTTTATTCGTAAGCACGAGTGCCAAAAATGAACCAAGCAAAAGTGTAGCTAAAATAATTTCATTCTTTATAGGATTTCCTGAAGATTTCTTACTGTTTCCACCTTTTTCTGTTCGTATAAAAGGTAAACTGTCTTTGACAAAACCATCATATACTGCTTTGAAAATAGTTAATTGCAAGCTCATAGCTGCAATAGCTCCCAAGAGAGAATGAAAAAAGTTTGCTTTTACTCTTGTTCTATAAAGAACAAATGCATGAATTACATTTACGGCAAAAGCAGTTAAAATAGGAACCGTCAGCGCAATAGTCGGAATAGTTACGCCAACAAAAAGGATGACTGGAACCCAAATGATGTTTAAAACTGAAGTAACGGTTCCCAACGCATCAGAGAGCCAAAAAAACCAGCCTGTTATGAAATGGTGCTTTTGTGCAGATGTCAGTGTCGTAGATGATGACTTGAAATGCTGCCAATGTTTTTTAAGAATTTGTATTGCTCCATATGCCCAGCGATGACGTTGATTTTTGAACGCTTGGATAGTGTCGGGAAGCAGACCAAAACCATATCTTCTGTTTGTGTAATGTGCAATATATCCCGCTTCAAAGAGTCTTAAACCAAGCTCGCTATCCTCAACAATAGTATCTGTATTCCACTGACCGACTTCATCAAAAGCACTTTTACGTATCATAAGCATTGTTCCATGAGCAACGATAGCATTTTCTTCGTTACGCTCAACCATTCCGATATCAAAAAACCCTGCATACTCTGCATTCATGGCTGTTTTTAGCAAGGATTCTTTTCCGTCTCTGTGGTCTTGGGGCGCTTGTACGAGAGCTACCTTTGGATCATCGAATATCGGTACCAAATCTATAAGCCAGTTTGGACTAATAACATAATCTGCATCAATGACGGCTAAAATTTCACTATGAGGATTTGTATAAGCAAGGGCAGTGTTGAGTGCTCCTGCCTTAAAGCCTGTACATTGAATATCAAGGTAAACGAATCTTGGTCCAAGTTCATCACACAATGCTTTGATTGGCTGCTTGTAAAAATCTTCCGGAGTATTATTGATAATTACAAGGACTTCAAAATTAGTATAGTTGAGATTTGATAGTGCTCTGAGTGTTTCTTCAAGAACATGTGGCTGCTCTTTATATGCCGGAACATGGATACTCACTAAAGGCACATCGTTAGATTTAAGGTCAAGAGGAATAAGTCTTTTTGGACGTTTTCCGATTGTGCACTTAAAAAGTTCGTTTGCCTTTGCTAGCGTAATAACGGTAAGGGGCAACATGAGTATTGTTCCCATTCCCCACATTATCCATACACCGAAATTCATATAGTGAATAAAAGGGTATACGGCCGACATAACGATACCAAAAGAGATTCCCTGCGCTGCAATACCGTAAGTTATTGCGTGTAAGAAATTAATATGTTGATTTCTGAGCCCAAAAAAAGTTAAAATTGCACCAATTATAGCTGCAGCTATCATTTGCATAAACCAATACGGGTCCACAAGAATAGCGCCTTGGAGCTCAAATTTTTGATTTCTATTTGCATCAAATATTCCCCAATATTGACCGACACCGCCTTCGTCTTTACCCTTCCAAGGCTGATCAAAAGCTTCAATTATGTTGTATTCGATATTTTGATCTTTTGCTAAAACAAGGAATCTTCTGATTACGGTTGCTTGATTTTCAGGATTGGCAACGGAATCTTGATTATTGTAGCCTTGACTCGGCCATCCAAACTCCCCGATTGTAATACGTTTACCTTTAAATGTTTTTTCTACTTTGGCATATATTTCTTTGAAAAACGGTATAAATTGCTCTGCTTTAATCGTTTCCCAATATGGAAGAATGTGAATATTTATAAAATCAACTTCTTTGCCTAATTGAGGGTTTGCTAGCCAGAGATTCCAAATTTCAGCCGTACTTACAGTCGGTTTATGGTTGAGTTTAGGATATTTTTTGTTGATATCATACACCATTTTTTTGATATCTCTTATTACTACAATGAGTTCATCTACTGTCAAATCCGTACGAAGAAGAACCTCGTTTCCTACGATAATAGATGATATATTGTTGTAGTAAGAACGTATAAGTTGTTTTGCCAGTTCAATCTCTTTGTCATTATCCTCTTGGCTTGCCGAGAGCCAAAAACCGAATTGAACTCTCATTCCGAGTTCGCGCGCTACGGGCAGTACTTTTTCAGCATCTGGAGCAGAATAAACACGCACTTGTTTTGTGAAGCGTTTGAGCAAAGTCAAATCACGCACGATTTCATCATTGCTTAAGTATTCTTTATTGCTTCCACCTTTGTAGGGGGCGTAAGAGAAAGACTGAATGATGTTTTCAGCATCAGGAGGCGATATCGTTTTATCGCTTGTGTTCATCCATAAAAAAATTTGCAGTAAAGACGCAAGAAGTAAAGAGCTGATAATGTATTTCAATGAATTTCCCTAAAAAATAAAGCGAATTATATATAAAATATTAATAAATACTGCTTAATAAATTGAGACTAATTACATGAATATTTTCTAAGTATGAATTTTTATGCTTTTAATAAAATTTCAGATACTTTGAATGAGAAAAGGGGCAATTATCTTGGCATGTGGAATAGTATTTTTAGAGATGCCAAGATAAAAAGTACGGAATTAGAACTTTGCATTAGGAATAGGGTATTTATCTACTACAAAGTCTATATCTTTATCTCCTCTGCCGCTAAGATTAATTAAAATAGTTTTATCTTTGCTTAAAGTTTTTGCAAGTTTCATTGCAAAGGCAACGGCATGTGCAGATTCGAGAGCTGGAATAATTCCCTCAAGCTGTGATAGTTTATAAAATGCATCCACTGCTTCTTCGTCAGTACAGAGCCCGATTTTTGTTCTTCCAATCTCTTTTAAATATGCCTGTTCCGGTCCCACTGAGGGATAATCTATTCCTGAACCTATAGAATAAACAGGTGCAGGTTCTCCATTTTCATCTTTGAGCATAATAGAGTTAAAGCCGTGCATTACGCCCTCTGTCCCAAATGTAAGCGATGCTGCATTGTCTCCAATTTTTTCTCCTCTACCTAAGGGTTCTACGCCGTAAAGATTCACACTATTATCTTCGATAAATGCAGAAAAAATTCCCATTGCGTTTGAGCCACCGCCTACACATGCCACAACATTATCCGGCAGATTGATTTCATGTTCAAAAAACTGTTCTTTTGATTCAAACCCGATAACTGACTGGAAGTCTCGTACCATCATCGGAAAGGGATGGGGTCCGACAACGGATCCTATGCAGTAAATAGCTTCATTTGCCTGTGAAATGTAACTCTCAAAAGCCGAATCAACGGCTTCTTTGAGTGTTTTAAGACCATGTGTAGCAGGTATTACTTTTGCACCGAGTATTTTCATTCTTACAACATTAGGATGTTCTTTGACGATATCCACTTCGCCCATATGAATCTCGCACTCAAGTCCAAAATAAGCCGCAGCAGTTGCAAGAGCAACTCCATGCTGACCGGCACCTGTTTCAGCAATAACTTTTGTTTTGCCTAAATATTTTGCAAGAATAACTTCCGCCATACAATGGTTGAGTTTATGCGCACCCGTGTGATTGAGATCTTCTCTTTTGAGATATATTTTTGCACCGTCGCAGTATTGCGTAAGATTTTTGGCAAAAGAAATAGGAGTAGGGCGACCCTGATAATGTTTTCTTACATATTTAAGTTCCTCAATAAAAGCGGGTGAGTTTTTTAACTCTTCATAAGCATTTTTTATATCCGCAAATGGTCTTTCAAGCATCGGAGGGATAAAAGAACCTCCAAATTTTCCAAAATAGCCATTCTCATCTGGATGTGTTTCTAGGTAAGATTTGTTCATGTTATTGCGCCACCTTTGATATTAGTATCTCAATTTTAGTATTCTTGGGAGATTAATCTTCGTAAAATTTAGATTTTTGTGGAAATTTTTCTATGTATCCGAAATCATCGTCGTCATCATCGTCTAGGTCATTATCGAATACTCTATCGTAGCCAAGCTTGAGCAGTTCGTCATCAATTGCTTGAGTATCGATTCCATTTTTTTTACTGTAATCCAATATATAGTCTATATCTTTTTCTGATATGCAATTCAATTCCAGTGCGAATTGAAGGTCTTGAAACGTCATTTTTACCTCTGTAAATAAATGCTCTAGGGCATGTGGATAAATTATGGAAACCATAATAATTTTAGCATAAAAGCAACTGTTTATTTGTCTGTATTATTGATAGAAGAACTATAATTTAGAGGGTAATCTTCCTATCTTCCTGAAATTATACATATAATTTATTTTTTTTCGCTAAAAAGTATCTTAAAATAGTACAGCTTGAAGATAGGAATGAGGGTATTTAATTGGGTTTTATAATCTTTTTTATCTCTTTGGGAACTTGTGCGAAAGGGACGGTTTGCACTCCTTGTTTGACTCCGTCGGCTTGGATTAATACGTCGAGTGTCATTGCCGTAGGGTAGTAGCGTATCACCTTGTAGGTGATTTTTTTACTCTCAAAGGTAATATTTTTGTCTGAGAGTTCTATACTCTTTTTTTTCTTTGCCAAAAACTATCCTTTGATATATATTCCGGTATCTTTTACTTCTATTTTGCCGGCATCTTGCAAGGCAGTAAGAGAGCGTTTAAAATCTTTTTTACTCATACCGAAAATATTTTTTATAAGCTCCGCATCACTTTTGTAGTTATAGGGCATAATGCCGTTATTTTGCTTTAAAAGTTCCAAGACGCTTTCCCCGACTGTGCTCCCTTTTTTTCCACCCGGTTTTCGCAGGCTTAGGTCAATATTGCCATCTTTTCTGATGGTTTTAACAAAGGCAATTTTTTTATCGCCGAGTTCAATATTCTCAAATATTTCATTGCTATAAATAAGACCTTCGTATTTCTCATCTACTAAGCACTTGAAGCCAAGGGGAGTTTTTGCAAGAATTATAATATTCACTTCTTTGTTAGGCGCAAGACCTTTGACTTTTTTATCAAAAAAATCGCCGAGTTTTTCAGTTGCTACAAGGCGGTGAGTTCTTTCATCGTAAACAACTTTGAGAAATCTTTTTTCCCCTTTTTTAAAGGGTGTCTTTTGGAACATATTAGGCACCAGTAAATCTTTTAAAAGTCCCCAGTTGACAAATGCTCCAAAAGGTGCGACATCCACAACATCAAAGAGTGCATATTCATTGAGCATTGCCGTAGGTTTTAAATTGGTTGCTATAAGCCTGTCCTCTGAATCCGTATACAAAAAGACTTCAAGGAGTGAGTCATCCGTCATTTCGTCGCTAACATACGCTTGGGGGAGCAAAACATCATTTCCGTCAAGTGCCGCTAAAAAGATGCCGTGAGGCGTGTGTCTGTCAACGCGGAGGCAGTTGATAAGCCCTAGTTCTAAATATTCGCTTTGTTTCATAGTGTTTCCTTGTAATTCCGTCGTTCTCAATAAAATTGAGAATTTTGTATGACATTATATCTTACGAAACATTGAGATTACAAAAGTGCAAGCAAAACTATAAAAAGAATAGGGGGCGTAACGATAAGCCCAAACTTCGAATAAGACCAAAAGCTGATATTTACCCCTTTTTTCTCCAAAGTATGGAGCCAAAGAAGCGTTGCAAGTGAGCCAAAAGGGGTCATTTTCGGTCCGAGGTTACAGCCGATAATATTGGCATATATCATTGCCTCATTTGCTATATCCGTAAGGGCAATATCCATCACCATAACGGTCGGCATATTGTTCATAAAAGCGCTGAGAATAGCGCTTAAAAAACCAGTTCCGATAACTGCAACAAATTGGCTTTGCGTGTTGAAATAAACTAATATCTCTGTGATAGAATTAGTAAGTCCTGCATTTTTGAGTCCATACACTACGACATAAAGACCCAGAGAAAACCACACAACCTGCCAAGGAGCATTTTTGATGATGTGTTTTGGCTCTACTGCTTTAGCCAATGAAGCGATTGCCAAAAATACAACAGCTCCTCCAAGGGCAAAAACGGAGATGGGGATATGATAAGCATCTCCTAAGAAATATCCGGCGAGTAGCAGTGCTATAAAAAACCAGCTAAATTGAAAGAGCGCTTTGTTTTTGATTGCATCTTTTGGGTTTTTGAGAAGCTTCACATCCACATGCCGAGGGATGTCACGGCGCAGAACGAGCCAAAGTATCAAGATGCTTGCTATAACGCTTACGATAAAAGGAAGAATCATATGAGAAAAAAACTGTGCAAAGCCGATATTGAAGTAGTTTGCCGTGACAATATTAGTAAGGTTAGAAAAGACAAATGGAAGCGAAGCGCTGTCACTAATGAATCCGCCTGCAAGTAAAAATGCTAAGATAGTTTTTGTATTTAATCTGAGTATATGCATTTTTGCAAGGAGAATCGGGGTCAAAATTAAAGCTGCCCCGTCGTTTGCAAAGAGTGCAGAGACAAGTGCTCCGAGCAAAATCGAGTAGACAAACATAAGGTGGCCGTTTGCGTGTGAGAGTTTTGCCATCTTGAGTGCTGCCCACTCAAAAAATCCTATCTCATCCAAAACCATAGAGAGGATGATAATCCCGATAAATGCAAGCGTAGCATCCCAGATAATACTAAAAACAATGCCGACATCACTCAGGGTAACAACTCCTGCAATAAGCGCTATAACTGCCCCAATGATTGCCGTAGTACCGATTTGAAGTCCGCGTGGTTGCCAGATGACAAAAAGTAGAGTGATGAGGAAGATGAGGGAAGCTAAAAGCATTAATTTATCCTTTACTTAAAACATTTTTGAATTTTTAAACGCTAAGTATACTAAAAGTACATTACGATAACATTGCGAAAATTAAAAAAATATAAAGGATAAGCATGTTTAAAGTTGTAGTAGAAAAAGAGTGCGGTTGTTTCAAAAGAAGTGATTTAGAAAATAATCTAGAAATAGCGTCAAAAGATGAAGCGCTTATGAAGTCTATCGAGATGCGTGACCATATGAACCAAGAGTTTTGCGGCAAACATAGTTTTAAGGTTCAAGAAACTGCCGATACTTTTGTGATTGCTATGAGTACATCCACTAGTAACGGCTGTTGCGGTGGCGGGTGCGGCTCTCACTAACTTCTGATATCTCATTTGCACATGCTCTTGGCATGTGGAAATAATCAATCTATCATTTTTCTAATTGAAGCTGAAAGAAAAATTCACTTCCGACACCTTCTTGAGAATTTATTTTTAATTCGCTTCCCATCAGTTTTACTAAAGAAGAACTGATACTCAGACCAAGACCTGTTCCTCCGTATTTTCTTGTCGTAGAATTGTCTGCTTGTGCGAAAGCTTCAAAAATTCTTTCTTGCCTCTCTTTTGGTACACCTATGCCGCTGTCTTTGACGCTGAATTTTACGCTTTGGCGTGCAGGGGAGTCTTCGAGAACTTTTACGATAAGTTGAATATGACCATTATTTGGCGTAAATTTATGTGCATTACCGATAAGGTTTGAGAGAACCTGTTTCACCTTATGGATATCTATTTTGATAAAAATATTTAATTTCTCATCAATATCTGCATTATAGTCTATATTTTTTTCAGCCATTTTTTCGCTAAAAAGTGCAGCTACATTTTCAAGTTCTATAAATGGGTTCATTCTTTTGAGTTCTATATTCATATTTAAAGATTCAATTTTGGAAAAATCTAAAACATCGTTAATAACTTTGAGCAGGGTATCTGTAGATGATTTGATGATAGAGAGATATTTTTTTTGCTTTTCATCAAGGGAAGATCTCGATAAAATTTGAATAAAACCTAACATTCCATTCATAGGAGTACGAATTTCATGACTCATATTCGCCAAAAATTCTGATTTGGCTCTGTCAAGTTCTTCTGCTTTTTTTCTTGCCTGCTGTATCTCTGTAATATCTTGCAAAATATTCATAAATTCGATAATTGCACCGTCTTTATTAAGAAGCGGAAAAATTGTAGCACTGACATAATAAGTTTTACCAAGTTTACTCAAATTCGCAAAGTTCCCTTTCCAGATTTGTTTACTCTGAATCGTGTCACAGATGTTTTGATAAAATTCCTCTGAGTTGTCCGGATGGCGCATACTTCTGAGGGATTTTCCTATGAGTTCCTCTTGCGTGTACCCGCTTTTTTCGCAAAAGTTACGGTTGACAAAGGTAATGGCTCCGCTGAGATCAATTTTACTGACAAGCAAGGCTTCATCCATTGCTTGCTTATATTGTTTGAGGGTACTATTTATCTCCTCGTTTTCTTCGATTCTATTTTCAAGTAATTTGGAACGTTCATCCAAAAGTGCACTGAGATTTTTATTTTTTTGTATGATAAGTTCATTTGCCGCAAAAAGCTCTTTGGAATTTAAATCCAAAGTATTTTCTAAGTGTCTTCTCTCTTTGTCGTACTCATCGTAAGTTTGTGAAACATTTTCAAGCAACTGTCGTATCTCCTCACTCAGTGATTCGAATTCAAAGTTTTTGCCGTAATGTCGTTTGAGCTGGCGATGAAGTAAGCGATGCATTCTAGTATTAGTCCTCGTAAATAACTGTGAGTGTCATTGTCTGGTTGTGAAGTTCGCAACTTTTAATATTATTTTCAAAAGGTGCTATCTCTCCGTAAGAGTAAAATCCTGTAAGCTGAACATTTTCTCCAAGCTCTTGGGCAACCGCTTCAAGCTCTTCATCAACCAGCTGACTCATTACGATTTTTCTCCCGACACAGCTTACCACAAGACCAAGTGCTGTTTTTTCATTTTTATGTTTTGCAATTTCTGCTGCCTGACCTGCACCTTCTATGAGGAGGTCGATATCTGGTTTCATAAGTCTGGCGGTGTAGCCCTGAGGAACATTGCCTGCAAAAATGATTGATTTGTTTTCCTCATCAATCCCTAGGAGTGTTCTTATAACTTCAAAGTCACCTGTTTCTTTTTTAATACTTAGAGGAAATCTCAATCCGCTGTTTGGAAGAGCATCTGCATATTCACCCAAGTAGCGTTTATACAAATCAAGCGCCGGTTCACCGTCAAGTTCGTACAAAATATTGTTTTTGGATTTTGTGATGACTCTTTGCGTTCCAAATTCACTCCAGCCGCCGTAACAGCCTGTTCCTATAGTGAGGGAATCACCGTAAAAGCCAAGTGCGGCAATAACTTTTTGTTTTGCCGTTGCGTCCGCCATTACCCATGTTTGTTCAAACCTGTCCCCATCACCTGCCAAGCCGCCTGTTTTTGGAACTTCAGTTGCTTGATTAAAGCCGGAAACAAGTTCAGAACCGTTGAGATTAAGCCCGTCTGCTAAAATAAAAAGATGTTTCAAGCCCTCTTTTTCAAAAGTATCGGCAAGTTTTTTTGCTATATCTTCTATGGCATCATGTTCGGTAAATGCAATGGTTTTGAGTATAACTTTGGCAGAGTCAAAAGAAACGGCAGTGACTACAAGTTTGCTTTGGCTGATAGAATCACCCATAATATTTCCCGAGGAAGAACAACCGAGTATATGTGCGTTAGGATATTTTTGTCTGAGATATTCATAATGCTCAGGAATAACAAACTCGCTTGTGTCTCCGAAAACTGTTACCAAATCAACATCCTGAGCATTGGCTACACTTTTTTGCGTTTCCCACGTACTTCCCGTATA
>DZBD01000056.1 GCA_022729795.1 Sulfuricurvum sp.
TTTTAATACTTTAGCATTCATTTATACTCCTCCCTTATTTCTTAGAAGTTTTACCGGCTTTACGCACGATATGCTCTTCCATGTATTTTACACCTTTACCTTTGTAAGGCTCAGGTGGACGGAAAGAACGAATCTCAGCAGCAACTTGACCAAGTGTTTGCTTGTCATGACTTTTTAGAGTTATTACATTCTTTTCTACACTCGCTTCAATTGATTCCGGCAATGCATAATTTATATCATGAGAAAAACCAAGTTGAAGATTAAGTACTTTGCCGTTTACAGCAGCACGATAACCAACACCATTTATTTCCAATTGCTTTGAATAGCCGGTAACAAGACCGGTTACAATATTTGCAGAGAGTGCACGATATGTTCCCCAGAATGCTCTGTGAGCACGAGAATCAGACAGAGTAGCAAAAGTCAGAACATTCCCTTCAATAGTAAAAGTAACATTGCCTTTTGTATCTAAATCAACACTATTTTTGCCTTTAGCAAAAGTTATAACATTTCCATTTGCGCTTACTGTAACGTCAGCTACAAATTCTACAGGTAATTTACCAATTCTTGACATGTTATCTCCCTACCAAACCGTACACATAACTTCGCCACCAATGCCAAGCGCATACGCTTTGTCATTTGATAGAACGCCGTTTGATGTACTAACAATAATAGTTCCGTAACCATTTTTGAAACGCTTAATCTCTTCTTTACCTTTATAAACACGACGTCCAGGTTTAGAAATTCTTTTAAGCTCATTGATTACAGTTTTACCTTCGTCATTGTATTTTAATACAACTTTGATAGTTTTTTTAACGCCGTCTTCAACAACATTACAACTATCGATATAACCTTTTTCTACTAAGATATTTGCTACTGCTTCAACACTCTTAGAGTGAACTAAAGTAGTAACAGGTAATCTTCTCATACCTGCGTTACGAACACGTGTCAACGCATCTGATACTAAATCATTTATCATTCATTTTCCTTATTTGTGACTATTTTATATTACTAAAATAATTACTAATTATTAGAAGTTTCCCCTTAGAAGGCAGTGCCTACCAAGAAGACTTTCTAACACCTGGGATTAACCCTTCATTTGCCATTTTTCTAAAACAAACACGGCAGATTCCAAAATCACGGATTACAGAATGTGGACGACCACAAATTTGACATCTTGTGTAACCACGAACTTTAAATTTTGGTTCTCTAGCTGCTTTAGCAATCATTGACTTTTTAGCCATTAGTTACTCCCTTTAGTAAAAGGCATACCCATTTTCTCTAAAAGAGCAAAAGCAGCCTTATCTGAATCAGCAGTTGTAACAACTGTTATATTCATACCATGAATTTGCATGATAGAATCATAACTAATTTCTGGGAAAATTAATTGCTCTTGCAAACCAAAGTTATAGTTTCCACGACCGTCAAATCCATGTCTAGGTACACCACGGAAATCTTTAACGCGAGGAAGAGCTATAGAAACCAAACGATCCAAGAAGTTGTACATGTTTTCACCACGAAGTGTAACGCGGATACCTACAGGCATTCCCTCACGAACTTTAAATCCGGCAACTGACTTTTTAGCTATTACCGTACTTGCTTTTTGACCGGCAATCATAGTAATAGTATCTTCAATATTTTTAATAAGCTTATTGTCTTTCATTGCAAAACCAGCACCCACAGAGATAACAATTTTATCTAATTGAGGTGTTTGCATAGAATTTTTAATTCCTAAATCTGCTTGCAATTCAGATTTTAAAGCTAAATATTTATCTTTAAAACGAGCCATCTATTATGCCTCCACTTTACGTACATTTGAAGCATCTATTGGCATCTCTTTGTTCACAAAGCCGCCTTTAGTATTCTCCTCAGTTGGTTTAATTGCTTTTTTAGCAATTTTACAACCCTCTACGATAACCTTGTTTTTCTTAGGCATAACCGCTAATACGGTTGCTTTCGTACCACGATCATCACCAGCGATAATTTCTACGGTATCACCTTTTTTGAAACTAAACTTTGCCATTAAACAACCTCCGGCGCAAGAGATACGATTTTCATAAATCCAGCATAACGAACTTCACGACCGACAGGTCCGAAGATACGAGTACCGATAGGCTCTCTCTTGTCGTCAAGTATAACTGCTGCATTATCATCGAAACGGATAAGAGAACCGTTTTCACGTTGAATCTCTTTTTTCGTTCTAACGATAACAGCCTTTACAACTTTACCTTTTTTAACTTTAGCGGTTGGTATTGCTTTTTTTACAGAAGCGATAATAACATCACCGACTGTAGCATAACGACGCTTTGAACCGCCAAGAACCTTAATACACATAATCTCTTTAGCACCTGTGTTATCAGCCACATTCAAACGACTAAAACTTTGAATCATTATTTTGCTCCTGAAACAACAGTCTTAAGTCTAAAAGATTTAGTCTTAGAAAGAGGGCGACATTCGATTGCTATAATCTCATCCCCTACTTTTACTTCATTACGCTCATCATGCACCAAGTACTTTTTGAAACGTTTTACAACTTTATGGTAACGAGGGTGCATTACACGGCGTTCAACAACAATACTTACTGTTTTATCGCCTGCAATTTTAACTACATTACCTTGAATTTCACGCTTATGAGTCATCGCTCGCCCCTACTTCATTGCACTAAGTGCAGTGTTGATTCTCGCAATGTCTTTTTTTGCAACACTTAGTTCACTTGTGTTAGACAATTGCATCATCTTCTGTTTAATTTTTAAAGTGAAAAGCTCAGTTTTTCTCTCTTTCAACATAACTTTAAGTTCTGCTGAACTTTTATCTGCTAAATTAGAATATTTCATTGCTCATCTCCTCTGTAATAATTTTACATTTAAAAGGAAGCTTGTGCATAGCAAGAGTCAATGCTTCACGAGCAAGTTCTTCTGGAACACCAGCCATTTCAAATATAATACGACCCGGCTTAATATTCATTACCCATTGGTCCACTGAACCCTTACCTTTACCCATACGAGTTTCAAGAGGTTTTGCAGTTAACGGCTTTGCAGGAAATACTCTAATCCAGATTTTACCGCTACGTTTAATATGACGAGTTGCAGTAATACGTGCAGATTCGATCTGACGAGAATTAATACGACCAGCTTCTATTGCTTTAAACGCAATGTCACCAAATGCTAATTTATAGCCACTACGAGCATAACCACGGTTACGCCCTTTCATAACTTTACGAAATTTTGTTCTTTTAGGCATTAACATGATTATTCAGCCTTTTCGCTATTTTCGCGTTTAGGAGCACGCTTAGGACGGCGTTGTTGCTCTTGTTTTTCTTCTTTTACTTCAGCAGGAATACCTTTTGTAAGTACCTCACCTTTAAAAATCCATACTTTTACACCTATACAGCCGTAAGTTGTATGCGCTTCAGCAAAACCATAATCAATTTTTGCACGTAATGTATGAAGTGGAACACGTCCTTCTAAATACCATTCTGTACGTGCCATCTCTGCACCGCCTAAACGACCGCTAACAGAAACTTTGATACCTTTAGCTCCGGAACGTTGCGCACCCTGCATAACTTTCTTCATTGCACGACGGAAAGCAACACGGCGTTCCAATTGTGTAGCAACATTTTCAGCAACTAATTGTGCTGAAGTTTGAGCTTTTTTCTCTTCTTTAATATTTACAGATATTGGTTTACCTACAAGATCTTGAATAGAAGTTTTAAGCTTTTCAATGTCCGCACCTTTTTTACCAATAATGATACCGGGGCGAGCTGCAACAATAGTTACACGAAGTCTTTTCACTGTTCTTTCTATAATGATGTTAGAAACACCCGCATAGTAAAGTTCTTTTTTCAAGTATGTACGAATCTTGTGATCTTCACCTAAATCTGCCGCAGCAGTTTTAAAGTTAGGGAACCAGCGGCTCTCCCAATTACGGTTGATACCAAGACGTAAACCAATAGGATTAACTTTTTGACCCATATTATTTACCCTCTACTTCTACTAATATATGTGCTGTCGGCTTTCTGATACCTGATGCCATACCACGAGCTCTCGGACGAAATCTCTTCAGTACCGGACCGTTATCAACACGACAAGATGTAATGATACAATCTTCAGCCTCATTGCCACTATTAGCTACTGCAGAAGCAACAACTTTAGCAATAATTTTCGCTGCCTTATTCGGAGTAAATTCCAAGGCTGCCAATGCTTTTTCAGCATTCATACCCTGAATTTCTCTTGCTATAAGACGAGATTTAATAGGGGAAACACGGATAAATTTCAATAATGCTCTCGCCATGCTTAACCTACCTTTTTCTGTACAGAACCTTTATGGCCCTTAAACGTACGAGTTGGTGCGAATTCACCTAATTTATAACCAATATGGTTCTCTGAAACAAATACAGGAACAAATTGGCGACCATTATGAACATTGAATGTTAAACCAATCATATCAGGCAGAACAGTACTTCTACGAGACCATGTTTTGATAGGTTTTTTGCTACCTTCTGCCCTTGCAGCGATAACTTTTTTCATTAAATGATCATCAACAAATGGACCTTTTTTTACACTTCTTGCCATTTAACTACCTCTTCGGATTAGATTTACGGCGAGTAATAATAAGTTTATCACTAGCTTTCTTACGACGAGTTTTAGCGCCCTTCGTAGGTTTACCCCATGGAGTAACCGGATGACGACCTGAGTTCGTTTTACCTTCACCACCACCATGCGGGTGATCTACCGGATTCATTGCAGAACCACGAGTCTGAGGACGAATACCCATATAACGACTACGTCCGGCTTTTGCTATGACGATATTGATATACTCTTCATTTCCAACACTTCCAACAGTAGCTAAACACTCACCCAATACTAAACGCATTTCAGATGATGGCATACGAAGTGAAACATATTTTCCATCACGTCCCATGATTTGAGCTGAAGTACCGGCTGAACGAACCATTTGTCCACCCTTGCCCACTTTTAACTCAACATTATGAACAACGGTACCCACAGGGATGTTCATAAGTTTCATTGTATTACCTGGCTTTACGTCCAAACCGGATTCAGCAGAAGCAATTGTATCTCCAACATTTAAACCTTTTGGCTGAAGTATATATCTTTTGTCACCGTCTACATAAGTGATTAAAGCAATACGACAGTTACGGTATGGATCATACTCGATAGCGCTTACTGTTCCCGGAATACCGAATTTGTTTCTTTTGAAATCAATAATACGGTAAAGTTTTTTAGCGCCTGCTTCTTTATGGCGAGATGTAATACGACCATTGTTATTACGTCCGGCATGTGCAGGAAGTTTTATAAGCAATGAACGAACACTTGCCTTTGCAGTAATATCGCTATTATCTACGTTGGTATAAAAACGACGGCTTGGTGTTGTTGGTTTATAAGTTTTTATTGCCATATTACACCGCCAAACTTTCTATTTGTGCACCCTCAGGTAATTTCACATAAAACTTTTTAAAGTTATTCTGCTTACCCTGTACACCACGGAATTTTTTTGCTTTTCCGCTTTGATTCAATGAGTTAATATTAATTGGCACAATTCCAAAATACTCACGAAAAACTTCTTTAAGACCCATTTTAGTCATACGAGGTGATGTTTGAACTACAATAACACCGTCTTCTTGCATCGCTAGAGTCTTCTCTGTATATAATATAGATTTAATATCTGTAATATCTGCCATTATTTAGCCTCACTTACAAGATTTTCCCATACTGCTTTTTCGATCACGATTGAACGATAGTTTGCAGCTAGGAAAGCATTTAATTCATTTTCTTCAATAACGTAAGTCGGTTGAATATTTTCAAATGCTAAATATGTTTTTTCATCCAAAACAGATTTCACGAAAAGTGCATCTCTTTGATTTAAAGCTTTAAACATTGCGTTTGCATCTTTCGTTTTACCGGATGTAATCTCAATGCTGTCTACTATGAAAAGACTGCCATTTTGTGCATGCTCATTTAAAGCGAAATTAAGCGCCAATTTCTTTTGCTTTTTATTCACTTTTTGATCATAGTTACGGTTGTTGTTCGGACCAAAAGCTTGACCACCGCCTACAAACACAGGAGAACGACGAGACCCAGCACGAGCACGTCCGCCACCTTTTTGAGCCCATGGTTTCTTACCGCCACCTCTTACTTGAGCACGTGTTAAAGCTTTTGCACTGTTAGCACGTTGTGCTGCTTGCGCTGCTTTAACATACAAGTAAAGATTATGAGGATTAATCTCTTGGAAACTCGTAGGTATTGCTAATTCAGAAGCTTTTTCCATTTTTTCATTGAGAATAATTGCATTCATTATTTAGCTACCTTTACGCGACCTAAAGCACCGTTTGAACCTGAAACTGAACCGATAACCACAAGGATTTTATTTTCAGCATCATAAGAAACGATCTCATTTTTAACACAATTTTGTGTATTACCATATTGTCCAGGCATTTTTTTACCCTTCATTACGCGACCTGGCCACTCAGCATTACCGATTGAACCTGTTCTACGCCCAAATCTATGACCGTGTTCAGCAGGACCACCGCTAAAGTTCCAACGCTTCATAGCACCTGTAAAACCGCGACCTTTTGTAGTAAATCTTGCTTTTACAGCTTTAGCTTCTGCTAATGGAGTAAAATCTAAATCACCGGATTCAGTATTTGCTACTTCCATAGTAACAAAACGGTTAAACTCAGATGAAAGGCTGTACTTTTTTTGTTGACCTTCAATTGACTTATTCATTTTTTTACCGCTATTGTAAGCTACAATCGCAGTACCTTCATTTACTTCACATACCTTAGTATCTAAAACTCTTAAAAGAGTTACAGGTTTACTAGGAACCGTGATTGTACGGCTCATACCGATTTTTTCAACAATATATTCCACGACGACCTCCCTACTTATCCATAGAGCGAACTTCAACGTCCACTTCCGGTGCAAGATCAAGTTTCATTAAAGAATCAACTGTTTCCGGCGTAGCGGAGACGATATCTATAACTCTAGCGTGCATACGAATTTCAAACTGCTCACGTGAACTTTTGTTAACGTGCGGAGATTTTAATACCGTGTATTTACGAATCTTTGTTGGCAAAGGTATCGGACCGCGGATTACCGCACCTGTACGCTTTACAGCCTCAACTATTGACGCTACTGATCTATCAAGAACACGATGATCGTACGCTTTCAATTTTAAACGAATTTTTTCCATGTTTTTCCTTCTAAAGAACTCGTCAGGTCTTGCCTAACTATTTTAAGGGACGCGAATTGTAGCAAAACTAACTCTAATATTCAAGGATTTAGGGGGTAAAAAATAAAATATACAATAATTTACTTCCTTATAAAAAGGAACATGTATTTTAAAAGGGTTTAAATTCATACCTGAAATATTTTTTAACTGAGTTTATTGCAGGCTCCTCTTTTTTTATTCTCTCAATTATAATTTCACAATTTTTCTCTTTCTTGGCTTTAAAAATGCAGATTCCGTCTCCAATGCATAACCACAAATCTAAACCGTATTTTTTCTCAAGTAAATCCGTATCCATCTCATTGATATCGTAATAGCTTATTTCAATGAAATTTTTATATTTTTTTTCTATCTCCGTTGGTGCCGTATCCCTGTTTGGACTTTTATTAGATACATTATGAAAGTTTTGTTTATATTCTTTTAATGTTTTATATTCCTCTGAGAGAGACAATGTTGCAATGAATACAAATGCTATTAGAATAGTTTTCATTTTTTATATCCGTATACTTCGAGTTTCAAACTTTTCAGTGTTCCTGCGTCATCTTCAAGTCTATCCGTTATTTCAACATTCCACATGCCAAGAGAATTTTCATCCACAAAAGCTACGCTTGACAATCTAAATCCATCTTGATACCCTGCAAAATTCATCTCATTGGGCTTAATTAAGGATGTTCTCGTGCCTGATGGAGATATAAGACTTATTTCCAAATCACCTGCAAAAGGGTGATTTGTATCAATACTCAACCCTACCCATTCAATTTTTAGATTTTCACTTAATTCTATTTTTTCACTTACGGTCGTGTTTGTGTCCGGAATGAGAGTATTGAGATCTAAGTGACTCTTTTGAGCATATTGCATCTCAGGAAGAGACTGATAATATTTTGAACGGCATTTCTCAATCATTTGAAGGGGATTGATTTTGCCGTATCCATAATCTATGCTGTGCGTCAGACCGGCACTATTTTTTATCCAGCTAGGATTTTCTTGATCAATTTTTGTAGATGTGTTTGCAATAAGCCATTTAACATCTCTCCAGCTTAGATTTGGACAAGCATCCACGACTAAGGCAATAGCTCCACTAACCATAGGCGTTGCTGCACTTGTACCGTTCATTGCATAGGTATAATTCTTTTGCAAATCATCATCCACGGTTATAGCTCCTTTTTGGTCGTTTAATTCACTCTCAAAATAGGATTTGCCCATGAGTAAAGTGCTCATAATAGTCGGGGCAGTATAATAATGCTCACCGCCATAAGCACTCACCAAAATACAACTCCCCGGAGTTGAATACGTAGCGAATATATCTTTATGATTCAAGGACGCAACCGATATTACATAAGGATTACTCGTTACATAAGAGAGGTTTGCATTTCCATATTCCTCTCTTGAGTTTCCTGCTGCAAAAGTAAAAATTCTCCCTTTTCCATTGCGCAGCTCTTTTGTTGCTATGGCTAATAGTCTTTCATAACTTGTATCTTTGAGATAATATGCTCCCCAACTATTATTTGAAACTACTATTCGTGCATCATTTATTTGAGAATACCATACTCTCTCAAGTTCCCCCAACGTTTGGTCTTCAAGCCAATTACTCCCAGCAATACTTGCCCTTGGAACAATTCCCCGTACTCCAAATTCGTTATTGGTTCGGGCGGCGGCTATTCCAGCTACTGCACTTCCATGACCAATCTCTACGGGTGATACCGGATCGCTGTTTGATACTCGTATCGTTGATGTTGGATCGTTTGAGCCTGTCACTGCATTATAGGAAGTTGCTAAATCTACATCTATATCTTCATGAAGAAGTTCCACCCCCGTATCAATTACTTGTATTACGGTATTTATCCCGCTTGCATTTCCAAGCACATAATGATAAACATCCATGATATTTAAATCATTCCCGATAATAGTTGCGATATCTACGGTATTGTCAATAACAGTGCCTAAACTTTTTATGTGCCATTGATACTTAAAAAAGGGGTCTCCATCCAAACCGTCTGCAATATTATTTTTATTTTCATCCCCATCAAGGGGGCTTGTTGCGCTTGCTATTTCAACGCCATCAGGAATAAAGTCATCATCACTATCGGACTTTATGGGACTTGTGTGATAAAGAACTATTTCATCATTATCTTCTATCCCGTCATAATCACTGTCTTTTAATATCGGATTTGTTCCTTGAAGGATTTCTTGCTTATCATCAATTGCATCTCCGTCCGTGTCTGCTAAAATCGGCGAAGTATCATGGAGTAGTTCTTCCCAAAGCGTTAATATATCACCGTCTTCATCAGAATAAAGTAGAGCTGTTACATTTGTACCGCTCCGCACTGCATCCATAACGCCGTATAGAAGTAAATTTTGGTATAAAGTAGGTGAAACAAAACTATCATTAGGAGTTTTATTAGGTACATAAGCAATTAA
The DNA here is from genome assembly GCA_022729795.1 of Sulfuricurvum sp. Lineage (GTDB taxonomy): Bacteria > Campylobacterota > Campylobacteria > Campylobacterales > Sulfurimonadaceae > Sulfurimonas. The sequence continues at coordinate 9,661 of DZBD01000056.1, forward strand.
GTCTCTATAGTCTATCCCTTCTTTGGCATCAATGCTTTTTATAAAAATAGTTTTTGCAAAAGTATTGAGATATTCCTCTTTGTCTAAACCTTGCTCAATACCTTCTTTTAAATAAAACTCTGCACCCACAGTCGTAAATATGTTGATAATTACACTTGAATCGTTAAAGTCGCTTCGCTTACAATATGCCCTCATCACTCCACGAAGCGGCAAGAACGAGCTTGTGATATTGCCGTCATCATCTGGGTCAATATCCTCACCGGAGGTTATCTCCGTAGAAATCCACATGCCAAGCTCAAGAGACTCGGCAAAATCCACTTCAAAAGAACCCGTATCTAAAGTATTTGCATAAGCTTTTGTTTTTGTAAGAAAAAGTAGTTTCCCTGAGTCTGCATCTTTGATACTTACATTGGCATCGCTGATGGGACCGAGAATTGCAAAATGTTTTTTTGAAATAAATTTTGTAGCCAAAGAAAGCGAATGACTATCTTCGCAACTAGCGAGGATAATCATAGTGTAAAGAGCTAAAAAAAGAGTAGAGAAGGTTTGAAGACCTTCTCTGAATTTATTTAGCAAAAAGATTATTTGTGTCATAACCTATACTAAATATCGGCGCACGCTCAGGGACTTTTGTTGTTGTGAGTGCTGAAGAGCTAGGGGTGATACCGTCATAATAGTATCTATAAAAAGATACCTGTCTCATGCCGATATCATAATAGTCTTGCGCATTCGCACCTGCAAAAGCATCCAATAAGCTCGTTTCATCGTTAATACCTTTAAAATCTACCGCACTGAGTGTAACACTACTTTGCCCTATCCCCGCTTCTATAGCAGTTATGTCACTAACTAAAGCGCTTGGAGCTATGGCAGTAATATTGATATCAGGCATTGTATTCGGCGCTACGGTCCAGTTCATATTGATACTAAGATTCATACTAGTCGATGTATTAGAATCGTATGCATATTTTCTGTATTCAAAGCCCACTATATTAAGCGCAGGCATATCAGCCCCGGATAACTGCCAATTACCATTTTTATCAAATGTTACATCAACGGCTAATTGAGGATAGTCTACAGCACTATAAGTGGAGCCGAGAATATCCATTGTGTAATATTTGTAATGATTTTTGACAATAGTCGTATCATCGACGGTGTAATATTTATTTCCGCTCAAGCTATAGCTAAAGCTTGCATCTGTAAAAAATTGAGCGACTCCGCTAGCATTGTAGTCTAAATACGGTATTTCCCCTGCAGATACAGACAAGCCGTTGCTCCATGCCAAGATACTTTCAATTCTATCCGTAGCACTGTTTGTAATAGTTACATCGGTGTCTGTTGGAGCAAAAATATTTTTACTTAAAGTGATACCCGCTTCTAACTCTGCTTGCGTTTTTGATTTTAAGATATTGTAATTCCAAGCAGTTTCTGTTGATTCTTTCCCTTTCAATAGAATAGTATATTTTCCATCAGCACCTGGATAGTACACATATACTGGAAGCGTTATACTCCCGTTTGCATCTGAAACACTGCCGTAAGCATAGCCATACGCACTACCGCTCGCCTGAAGTTCATGCGATGTATTTGGAGTAAGCCCCGTTACGGTTACATTTACATCAAAACTATTCATACACATTTCCGTTTGAACATATTCATATTCATATTCATTATTACTCATTGGAGAAAAACCAATATAGTACTCTCTCACCGGTACATTTGCAAAAATGTCCATATAAACAAGTTTGGTTTGAGCATTTATCTCTGACCATGTTAAGGGAGCTAATTTATCACCTAATACCAATACAGCACCATTATAGAGTTCTGTTGCAGATATATATCCATTTTTATCGGTATCTACAAGTGCGGCAAGAGGACGCGTATCATCCACTGCTCTTGTGATATCCCAAACCCAGTCGGCAATTGTATCTGTCTGACTCATAGCGCACCAGTCTGCTGTTGCACACTCTGTCACGGTTGTATTACTATAACAAGCACTTTGAGCCTGATATTCCAATTCTGGTTTGAGCATTTCCATCAACAATGCAGCATTGATTTCCATTCCCGGCCAAGCAGAAATAGCGAAAGTCGTTCTGTCTCCTGTTACGGCAAACGAAGCATTGCCGCTTGAATCGGTAACCTTTTCTTCCAATAAAGCATAAGTGGAGAGATCATGTCGGCTTACTATCAGCCCTTGATATCCCGTATGTACACTTAAAGTACCTGCTACGGTTGGATTAATTACCAAGACTGTTGCGCTTGATGTATTAAGCTTGCCGTCTGCATCCGTAGCCTTACAAACAAGACTATATGTTCCCGTAGCGGTAAATGTATGTGTAAAAGTTGTACCGGTTGCTGCTTGAATAATACCGCCTAGTTTCCATTCATAGCTAATAGCGGTACCTTCAGGGTCATGTGCTTCACAGGTAAAGGTATGTGCCGTATTTACGTTCACTGTCACATTAGTCAATGCAACATCAAAAATAGGAACCTGATTCGATGCGATAGATTCTACCGTAACAGTTGCTGCCTTACTATTGCTAAACCCGTCATTTGCAACTATCGTATATGTATTTGCAGCTTTGACGGCTGTAAGTTTTATAGCCTCAGAGCTGTATTTCGTATCATAGCTATTGAGTCTCGTAAGAGTGTACACCGTTGCGTTAGCGTCTGTTGCCGTGACGGTAACAGGGTTATACTCTGCATCCGTGACATACGCAAATAACTTAAATGTTTCATCCGTATTGATATCGATAAGATATTTTGTTGCTCCTGAAGAATTAATCACAGGAGGATGATTTCCGACAAAAACTTTTATGCTTCTCGTCGCTGTTGCCATTGAATCATCACTGGCAGTCACGGTAATATTGTGGTCTCCTTGCGCCAACGCCGTTACACCATTCACAACATTCCCATCTATAGTAGTAATTTTTGTAATAGTATCTCCGTCTATGTCGTAAGCATATGCGGATACACTATAATCTCCCGCAGGAATAGCACTACTTTCATAATAATATTGCCCCGTGGTAGCATTTATGAGATAAATTGAACTAATCACCGGCGCATGATTTGCTGCAATTTCAAATGTCGTACTTTTTACGGTTGAGAGTTTGCCGTCGGTAACTTCGGCTGTTAAAGTATAAGTTCCTACTGCACTGCCGTTAACATCTAAGACTCCTTGAATATACAAATAACCTTCATAGGAATAAGTGGATGTGATAGTGTAATCCGTGTCTTTTACTAGTGTTACTCCGTTGCGTTTTAATGATGTAAGCGTCATCTTATCGCTATTTTTGTCACTTGCAGAAAGGGTAAAACCTAAGGATGCTACCTTTTGTGTCAATTGGCTTTGATTCGTATAAATATAAACATCCGGAGCCATATTTGCATCTTGCACCGCTACGGTTGCATATGTACCGCTGTCTGCAGTCTCCGGAGCAACAACTGCACTGTTTACATTCACATTTGCCGTGCCTGCATTATAACTTGCTACATAGGCAACATTGGGTTTTACCGCAAATACGGCTTCACCGTTTGCATTTGTATATGCTGTTTTGCTGTAGTAATTTGTATAATCACTTGCACTTAAGCCTACGCGTGCATTTGCTAAAGGATTTGCCTTAGCCGTGTCCGCCATTGCATAGGCTCGTACATGTACCTCTGCGCTAAACGGGTTATCGATTGTAATATTCAAATCATAATCACAACCTGCAGTTGTAGAAGCAACACTGCTATTGCCGTCGATGAAAACGTTGCTCCAACCCGTCAGTGCACCGCTATATGAAAAACTCCAATCTTTAGGCTCACCCGTAGTAAGTCCCAAAGTACCCTTACCGATAGTTTCCCCCGAAGAAGCAAGATAGGTATATGCGTAATTACCGCTTATCCCCATACGGGCATTTACACTCACGTCACCGATTGGATTTCCATTTTGATCTACGGCAGAGATACAGACCTGTTTCGGTGCTACTAAACTTATCTCGGAGTCACAATTGAGATAACCCTCCCAAGTACTATCCACGCACATTTTAAAATAAGGGTCTGAGCCATTTAAGTCATAGGCATCGGCAAGACCTATATATCTCCATGAACCCGTAGCGTTATCGTTACTCCAAATAGGAACTTGAAAACCGTTAGCACTGTTATAATCATCGTCACCCCATGCCTTAATCACATCCGCCTGCGCCGTTGTAATATATCTCGTCCACTGCATAGCGGTACATACGTCACGAATACCCATAGCAGAAAGCTTTGAAGCCGACACCGGAGCTAAATCAATTTGTTCACCGTTTTGGTCGGTAAGTTTTATCATATCAAATCCGGCAGATTCCAAAGACTTTTCTGTCGTATCTGTAGTAGCCGTTGTGCCAAGTGTCGGTTTACCGTGACCTGAGAGTGAACCCGGAAAATAATTAAAATCTTCCGGATTTGTAGAGTCAAATGCCTGCAAAGAAGCAGTAACTGAAGTTGTATCGGAAGGAAAAGCACCTGTCGGGATAAGAGACGTGCTTAGAACTCCGCCCTCAGTTGCATTTAATTCCACTTCGGCTTTGAGGTCGGAGAGAGACATAAGCTTAGAAAAAGAGCTTATTCCGCTACTCGTACTCGTAACTCCAAATTTCACGAATGAGCTTGCCCTTTGAGCGGGAGATAAAGCAGATAAATCAATTACTTCAGTGAAAATCGGTTTTTTGCCTATCTCCGCCAAAACAGTAAGGGCGTTGTCTTTTGTCAGCCAAAGAGTTTTCACATAAGGAGCGAATCCTTCTTTTGCAACACTCAATTGCGCCTTTGTTTTTACCGTTGCACTCACGACAACTTCGCTAAAAGAAAAAGAGCCATTGACTACAGGCGCACTGTATCTAATGTCATCCGCATCAAACACACCGTTTGCATTGGAATCCACAATCAAATTTGCCGAGCCGTCTATTACCTCTGCAACGGTTGCTGAAGCAGAAAAAAGTGTTCCTAGAGTAGAAACACTAGAAGATAAACCGGTAGTTCCGGACACAGACGTATAACTAATCGGTACTTCATTAGTAGCACTACCACTCCCGCCGCTGCTACAACCCAGCATGGATAAAGTCAAGCCAAGTACAAGAGTACCGGCAACTAAGGATGTTCTAATCTTCATTTGTAATCCTTTAATGTAAATTCACTAATTGTAACCCCTAAA
>DZBD01000057.1 GCA_022729795.1 Sulfuricurvum sp.
GGACAAGCAGTAGAATCCGGGAATCTCATCTCAATACGAGTTGCTTTTTCACCGGCACCATAAGGGATACGGCAAGATGCTGAACGATTTTGAGAAGAGTAAGTTAAAACGCTTGGAGCTTCAAAACCCGGTAATAATCTTTTGTATGAGTTGGTCGTAGGGTTTGTAAACGCTGCAACTGAACGAGCGTGTTTAAAAATACCGCCGACATAGTGAAGACCCATTTCAGAGATATTTGCATAATTCCCTTCTTTATAAAAAAGATTTTTGCCGTCTTTCCATAATGATTGGTGAACATGCATACCGTTTCCATTATCGCCAAACATTGGTTTAGGCATAAATGTAGCAGTTTTCCCGTTAAGGTGGGCTACCATTTTTACAACGTATTTATACTTTTGAACATTGTCCGCCGCACCGATGATGTCAGAGAAAACAATTCCAATCTCATGTTGACCTTGCGCAACTTCATGGTGACCAAGAACAACTTCAAGACCGATTTGTTCCATAATCATCATCATTTCAGCACGCATATCTACGCCTGTGTCAGTTGGAGCTACAGGAAAGTAACCGCCCTTCGTCCCTGGACGGTGTGCGTTATTGTAACCATCCGCATAAGAAGTGTTGGAATTCCATCCACCCTCTTCAGTGTCGATTTTATAACCTGCTTCATTGATATTGTCAATAAATTTTACATCGTCAAAAACAAAAAATTCATTTTCCGGGCCAAAATATGCAGCATCGGCAATTCCCAAAGATTCTGCATGTTTAAGCGCAGCTTTTGCGATTGAACGAGGGCATCTTTCGTAAGCTTGCTTTTTATAAATATCATAAACATCACAGAAAACTATGATGGTAGGATCGGCAGTAAATGGATCTAAAAAAGTAGAACCAGCATCAGGTTTAAGTAACATATCTGACTTATTGATTGGTTGCCATGCATCTATAGAAGAGCCGTCAAACGGCAGACCACCCTCAAAGTGACCGGCATTTACAGCGCTCATTCTATAGCTAACATGGTGCCATGTACCCTTAATATCTGTAAATCTAAAATCTACAAATTGAACATCATTTTCTTCACAAAAAGTAAAAAACTCTTCTACGTTGTTAACAAATTTTCCCATTCATTTTCTCCTGCGTAATAAATCTGTTATTAGTATAGCTGATTTCTTCTAGGAGAAATAATTATTAGTGATTAAAAATTAATCATCTTAGACTATTGTTTCGTATAGTGATAATTTTGTATTAACTATACTGACGAATAGCACCGCCTTGTTCGGCATAAAGCATTAAGTTAGCTATATTTACAGAGCGGTCACATGAGCGTTCTAGTTTTCTAAGTGTGCTTAAGATTCTTACATATTCTATGCTCAGCTCTTTCTCATTCATTATCATATTCATAATGTCTTTTTCTATGAGAGCAAAAAGGTCATCATTTTTACTTTCTTCAATCATCACTTTTCTATAATTGTCCTCTATGTTGCAAATATCAATTTCGGTAAAGCACTCTAAAATATATCTTAAAGCATTGAGCGTACTTTTATGCAACTGTATTATAGTTCCGTCGAATGGTTCAAGATCACAGCTACTCTCACAGTGTTCTTTCATCCTACGTGCATATTTTTTGACACCGTCTCCTATACTGACAATCTCGTTTGTCATTTTAAGATAGGCGACAAGTGAGCGTAATTCTTTTGCTTCGGGACCAAAAAGAGCAAATGTTTTTATTACTTCGTTGTCGATAATATCTCCTTGAATTTCTATATTGTTGAGTTTTTTTTGTGTATCTAAAAATTTTTCAAAATTACGAAATTCATATGCTTGGAGTGCAGTTTGGCTTGCATTAATGATATCTTGCAATAGGTTGGAGATTATTTTTCTGATTTCATCTACTTTCGTATCATATTTTATAGACATTTTTTTTCCTCTGGTAGTAATAATATTTTTTTAAAAGAAATCAACCAAATTTGCCGGTAATATATTCTTCTGTCAATCTTTCTTTGGGTGTTACAAATATATCTTCAGTCCGACCGAATTCTATGAGTTCACCTAAATACATAAATCCCGTATAATCACTTACCCTTGCCGCTTGCTGCATATTATGCGTAACAATTACAATGGAAACTTTTTCTTTAAGCTCTACAATGAGTTCTTCTATCCCTGCAGTTGAAATCGGATCTAACGCCGAAGTCGGTTCATCAAAAAGTAAAACTTCCGGCTCAACAGCAATGGCACGAGCAATACAAAGTCTTTGCTGCTGACCACCGGAGAGTCCGTTTGCATCATGCTTGAGTCTCTCTTTTACTTCTTTAAAGATTGCTGCATCTTTAAGAGCTTTTTCTACTCTGTCTTGAAGCTCAGTTTTATTTTTAATCCCTTGAAGCCTCATTCCGTAAGCGACATTATCAAAAATGCTCATTGGAAAGGCAGTCGGTTTTTGAAAAATCATCCCAATTTGAATCCTTAGCTTAATTAAATCTTCTCTATCAGCTAAAATATTTCTATTTTTAAATAAAATTTCACCATTGTATTTATTTCCCGGATACAGATCATGCATACGATTGAAGGCTCTTAGTAGTGTTGTTTTTCCACAGCCGGAGGGACCTATAAGTGCCGTTATACTATTTTTTGCGATGGGCATATTCAGTGTTTTAATGCTTGGCGCATCAGCACCTGCATATGTAAATTCAAAGTTTTTAACTTCCAATTCTTTTTCTTCTGTTATGTCAATAATAGTTGCCATTATCTACCTTTTTTCTTGAATAATAATAATCGTCCGATAATATTAAGACTTAGTATAAACATAGAGAGTATAAATGCAGCAGCCCAACCAATTTTTTGCCAGTCTTCATAAGGGCTTGTTGCATAATTGTACATTGTTACAGTGAGCGAAGCCATTGGGTCCGTCATATCGGTACTTAAAAAATTATCATTAAATGATGTAAAAAGAAGGGGTGCAGTTTCACCTGCAACACGTGCTACACCAAGTAATATTCCTGTGAGTATCCCTGCTTTAGCACCGCGATACACAACCTGCATAATCACTTTATATTTTGGCGCACCCAGTGCAAAAGCTGCTTCACGTAGAGTAGAAGGAACAAGCTGTAGCATATCATCCGTTGTTCTCAAAATAATGGGAAGCAAAATAATTATTAAGGCAATAGAACCTGCCCAACCGCTGAAATGACCCATAGGTGTTACAACTATCGCATAAACGAAGGCACCGATTACTATGCTCGGAGCCGACATCATAATATCTGAAATATCTCGAATAGTTTCAGCTAAATGGGATTTTTGCCCATATTCACTGAGGTATGTTCCTGCCAAAATTCCAAGCGGTACGCCAAAGAGTGTTGCTACCCCGACAATCATAAGTTGTCCTATAAGAGCATGCTTGAGCCCACTTTCCTCATATCCCGGAGGGGCCCCTTCTTGTGAAAAAATGGTCCAACTTAAAGCATCCATGCCATTAAAAATTAAAATAGCTAAAATCCAAAATAAAAATCCTATCCCAATGAGAGCGGACAAAGTAGATAAGGTCATGACAATTTTATTTATAATTATACGTTTTTGAGTATGTGTCATGATGCAAGCCTTTTATTTCTTAAAAAATAAAATTTTGCGATGGAGATAATTGTAAAACTAATCACCAAAAGAATTAAAGATAATTCAAACAGTGATGAATAATAAAGACTTGTATCTGCTTCGGTAAACTCATTTGCTAGCGTAACGGGAATCGAAGTGGCGGGTGCGGTTAAGTTTGTTGAAATTTGATGTACGTTTCCCATAACAAAGGTAACTGCCATAGTCTCACCGATTGCACGCCCCAGAGCTAAAATGAATGAACCGATAATGCCTGCTTTTGCATAGGGGATAACAATGTCTTTTATGATGTCCCATTTTGTACCGCCAAGCGCATAGGCGGATTCTTTAAGTATATCGGGGGTTGTATTCATCGCATCACGTGTTACGGCTGCCATAAAGGGTAAAATCATAATAGAGAGGACTATACCGGCTGTTAGCATACTGATACCGATTCCCCCAAATACATCACGAACGATAGGCACAAAATAAAATAATCCCCACATGCCGTAAATAACAGATGGGATTGCTGCTAGAAGTTCTATCGAAACGCCCACAGGGGATTTTAATTTTGCAGGGGCTAGTTCACTCAAAAAAATAGCGACACCAATTGCAAGAGGTACAGCTAATAACATTGCCAAAAACGTAGAAACGATAGAACCGTAAATAGCTGGCAGTGCTCCAAATTTTTCGAGGTTAGGTGCCCATTTAGTTTCTGTAATAAAATCAAAGCCAAAGGCTTCCATAGCATCTAATGAATGTTGAAAAAGTACGGTAAATATCCATGCAACAAGAAAAAGTATGGCAATAGCTATATATTTTGTTGCAAATGAAAATATCTTATCAATAATTACACTCAATCTGAATACCTCTCTTACAAAGTTTGCAATTGTAATAAAAAAATTGTTACAAGTAGGTTACTAAAACAGAGCCATTCAATAACACAGTCAACCGTAATTTATTAGTAACATCATTTCTTTATAATTGCGCATCTCAAAATACAAGGAAATAAAATGTTTAATAAGATAGCTTTTTTTGCATTAGTCATGGTTATTTTTGTAAGTTCATCTTTTGCAATTGATAAAATCAACGGTGCGGGTGCATCTTTTCCGGCTCCTTTATATTATGACTGGGCATTCAATTACAACAAAGATGTCAAAATAAAAGTAAACTATCAATCCATCGGTTCAGGCGGCGGTGTGAAACAAATTAGCAAGAGGGTTGTAGATTTCGGTGCAACGGATGCTGCATTGGAAACAAAAGATTTGAGTAAAGCAAAACTCATACAATTTCCCGCAGTAATAGGAGCCATTGTCGTTGTGTTTAATATAGATGGGATAGCGGATGGAAAACTAAAATTAAGCAACACGGTTGTAGCCGATATTTTTGCAGGAAAAATTACAAAATGGGATGATGCTGCGATTGTTGCCGACAACCAAGGTTTAAAGCTACCAAACCAAAAAATAGTTGTTGTTCACCGTTCAGACGGAAGCGGTACGACTTTTAATTTTACAGACTATTTAACAAAAAGTTCAGTGAACTGGAAAAATAGTTTTGGCACAAATAAGGCTATCGATTGGGCATGTGGAATTGGAGGAAAAGGGAACGAGGGTGTTGCAAATTTGGTCAAGCAAACTCCAAATTCTATCGGCTATATTGAAAATGCATATAAAGAACAAAACAAGCTTTCAGCTGCACTTCTTCAGACTGCAAGCGGTAAATGGGTAGCGGCAAATGAAGAAAACTTCAAAGCTGCCGCAAAATATGCTAGCTGGACAAAAGAAAATAACTTTTATGCAACATTAACACTCCAATCAGGCGACAGCTCTTACCCTATAGTGGCTGCAACATTTATTTTACTTCCGATTGAAAAGCCGGAGATGAATAAAAACGTAATCGCATTCTTTGATTATGCCTTTAAAAAGGGAGATAAATCTGCGAATAAGCTTGGTTATATATCGCTTCCCGAAGATACAAAAAATATGATTAGAGAATATTGGACAAACAATATTAAATAGTTTTTTACTCATCAATCCCTTTTAGGGTTTGATGTTTTATGCTAAAAGATATCCAACGCCTCGAATAGTTTTAACATATTCTTTTTCTCTTGTCGGGTCTATTTTTTCTTTTAATCTTTTCATTGCAACATTGACTGTTTTTTGATGGATTCCATCTGAATTCTGCCAAATATTTTTGAGTAAAAAATCTCTGTCCAAAACTTTACCCTTGTTAGTAATCAAAATATGAAGAAGTGCTGTTTCGAGTTTGGTTAAAAATATTTCACTCTCTTCAATAACTACTTTGTTTTGATTGAGGTCAAGTTGCATATCTCTGTACTCAGTAATTTCGAGTGTACTTACGGTATTTTGAGTGGAACGTTTCAGTACGGCAGCTATTCTCAAAAGCAATTCTTCTATATCAAAGGGTTTCGTTATATAGTCGTCCGCACCTCGTAAAAAGCCATCTTTGATATCTTCTTGTGTATCTTTTGCAGATAAGAAGATTACCGGTGTATCTATATTTTTGTTTCTAAGCATCTCTATATAGAGACTCCCCTCAATGTCGGGTAAGTTTCTATCCATAATAATGAGATCAACTTTTTCTTCCATAAGTACTCTACGCACATGTTTAGTATTTAAAAAGCCAAGTACATCATATCCTGCATTAGATAAATTGTATTCTAATAGCTCTAATATATCATTGTCGTCATCGACTATTAATATGTGTTTCTGCATAGATTCCTCTTCTGATAGTTAACGCCATTTTAATACACAAATATATCATTATGGTTACATATTAAGTCAAGTTTGAGATACTTATGTAGCTATTTTGTGGTTTGTTTTAGAAGAAGTATTTGGATAAAAAAAGTTGATAGTTCGGCATGTGGAAATTTCCACATGCCAAGGAAGCGGATGTTGACTGTGGTTTAATATTTATAAGATAAGCCGGCACTATATGTAATACCTGTTTTAAATCTATTGGTAACGCTAGAGGCTTGTTTCCAAATTGTTTCTTCGTCTAGTAAGTTTCCAAGTTTCAGTTTTAATTCTATATCTTTTTTATATTTTTCTATCCATACAAAGTCAACTAATTGTGGAGGAATTTCAACATCATCAGGATATTTATACTGAACATCGTCAATTGTTTCAATCATACCGACCTTTCTAATTCTTTCTCCCATTTTATTGTATGAAAGAACCACAGATCTATATTTTATTTCATATGCTAGTGACAAATTTATAACTATTTGAGAGAGACCTTGAAGCTGTCTATGGTTGCTACTGTACAAATCTATCTGCTCTTCTCGTAAGGAAACATCTGAATTTGTATATGAAAAATTTCCGGAGAGAAATAAGTCATTCAAAGAATTATCTATATAATCAAAACTTTTTCTGCCATCAAGTTCTATTCCGTATAGGGTTGCAAAATCTGAGTTGTCAAAGCTGTATATAGGTAAAGAACTAGATTGTTGCATAGTATCCTCTATAGGCTTGTCTAGGTATTTATAAAACAAACCTGCTTTTACATTTTCAGTATCAGAAAAATAATGACTGTATTTCAAGTCGTAGTTTTCAATATCCGTATTTACTAAGTTTGGATTTCCTACAATTGTAGCAACATCATACGGGTGAACATATGATCCACTTGTAAACTCTCTAAGGTCCGGAATAATAAATGTCTGCGAATAAGCAAAATCGATGTGATTATCTTGGTTTAATTTATATTTCACGCTTAAACTCGGATACAATTTATTTAAAGTAAATTCTTCCGGATTTCTCTGCATGAGTCTTCCCGGATTGACTCTATCTTCTTGAAATTGATAGACAGTCTGACTCAAATCAACCTGTCTGGCACCTAAAAGTACTTCTATGTCATCGGTAGGTTTAGTAAATGTTTGTGCATACATATTTGTGTCTTTTACTTCAGCATCAAAGTAATCAGCTGCTTTATAGACGGAGTTTATCACTAATATTCTTTCATCAAAGCTAATGTCAGGACGCACATATGTATCGTAAATACCATCAATATTCCCTATTAAAACATTGTTATAATCAAATGGAGTCTGTAAATAAACGTTTCTTTTTAGTGCGTATCTATTCAATCTTGAAGTTCTTTCTTTGTAGCTAGAAGAAAACCCGATATCTAAATAATCATCTTCACTCATTAGCTCAGCATTGATTTTATTATTCAGATAAAAGGCAGTAAGATCATCTGTCGACTCTAAGCTGGTTCCAAAAGGATAGAAGTCTTTAGTATCAAAAAAATATCTGTTATTTTGATTGTCATAAATATACGCATATTCATAATTATTTGGTTGATACAATGTAGCTATAGCATTTTCATAACCAAATCTAAAATTATTTTCTACATTCAATACTGAATAATCAAATTGACCGCTTATTTGATCTGCATCTAATGTTCTCTCTTCCCAATCTAAATAATATTTTAATACAGTATCATCATTAGAACCGAGGATTCCGTCTACTACCCTTGTATTCATATCTGCATTATGTGTGTAGAGTTTAGTATATTTGATTTTAAATACATCAAGATAGTTATATCCTATATTGAAAATACCAGAATTTACGTATTCAGTCGTGGTTCTAGATATTGTGCCATACTGAGTAGGGTTTTGCTTTAAGCCACCTGAGGCAGAATCAAAATCATACTTTGCATAAGAATCTTCTCTGTATTTATTTTCTTGACCGTATTCATAATTCCCAAATAAACTAATTTTATGATCATCGGCAACCACATAATTTACGGCACCTTCAAGAGATATTTTTTTACCAAAAGGAAGCTTTTCTTGTGTTACATCATAACTTCTATTGGCAAATTTGCTTGTATAGTCTGCTATTTCATCTTTTGTATAATAATCTGTTGTGAAGCCCTTTATTCTTTCTCCTACAATAACCTGAGTTGCCTCTAGTATAGACGGGTCAATCTGTCTATACCCATCATCATAGCCAGTCCAATCACTATCGCTTCCTTGATAAGTGTATACATCTTTGCCGGTATTGCTATTGCCTCGAGCTTCAACGGATACTTTTAAATAGTCATCTTTTGCGCTATCTTTAGTTCTGATATCAACATATCCGCCACCAAAGTTACTTGGAATATCAGCTGTTGCACTTTTTTGAACCTTCATTGATTCTATTACGCCAGAGGGAAATATATCCAGCGGTACAACTCTTTTGGTAGGATCGGGGGAAGGCAAGGGCATAGAGTTCATTTCAACATTGGAATACCTGTCACCAAGCCCTCTAACATAAATATTTTTTCCACCGATTAATGTTACGCCTGTTACACGTTTAAGAGCACTTGCTGCATCACTATCACCTTTTTTTGACATCTGATCTGAGCCGACAATGTTTGTAATTGCATTGGAAGTTTTTTCTTCCGCCATTACATTTGCTATACTTCCCTCAACTTTAGGAGCTAATACGACAAACTCTTCTAGCTCTAAACTCGCGGGAGTGAGTTCGATTTTAGCTGTAGTCGTTTTGTCTTTTGCTACAACTATATTGTTGAGAGTTTGTGCACTATATTCCGAATGAACTACCGAAATACTAACATTAGTGTCTGCGGGTATTTTAATGCTGAATTTACCGTTAGCATCGGTTTTGGAGTCACTTGAAGTCCCTTTTACGAATACTCTTGCATTTGCAATCGGCTCAGATTTATCTGAGGTTACCACTACTCCATTGAGTGTTCCTGTTGCACCTTCAAGATAATTTTTCTGTTTTTCTAGTTCGCCTACAGGAACATCAATTTTAACATCCGGCATTACACTTTCTGATTTAAAAGTAGCTATTATTTGCGTATCTCTTGATTCTTTAATAATAACAGGCTTTTTTAAATAACCTAGATTGTTTGATTTTAAATCTTTAGCAAACATCTCTATTTGGTGCTGCCCGACGGTTAGTTCTATCTGAACAAAACCGTCTTTGTCTGTTTTGTAAGTTTTCGAAGCATCAACCGTAACTTCAGTACCCAGAAGAGGCTCTCCGTTATGAATAGAAAAAACAGAAACAGTACCGGTTTCTGCCGCATTTAATGAGCCTATTGTTAATAGTAGAAATAACGAGATTTTTTTAAAAAATTTATGCATCTATATACACTCCATAGCATCATTTTTACATTTTTCTATATTTTTTCTTATAAGAGTTGCTTTAGAGAATAGTTCACTGTCTGTGATTCTTTTGAGATGTTCCTCTGCTTTGTTGTAATCTCCTGCCATATAATAGGCATAAGCAAGGGCATATCTCATGTTTTCATCATCGAGTAGTTTGTAGCGTTCCAATGCATCTTTTAAGCCGATAACTTTTTTGTACTCGCCTCTATCGAGAGAAATAGCAACTTCCTGTTTCACTTGGTCAACTTTGTCGGTATTTTGTGAATTTAAATAGATGGCATGTGGAAGTCTTTGCGCTCTTCTGTTCATCTCTATAGCATCTTTTAAATATTTTTTATCGTAGTTCGCGCTTGCCTCAAAAAGAAGTGCGGTAGAATTTTTCATATCTTTTTTCAAATACATATGACCAAGGAGTATACCGACCGTAGCATCTTTAGGATACTTTAGTTTTGTTTCTTCTAAAAGAACTATTGCTTGATTTATCTCATTTGCACCGATGAGCATTTGTGCAAGTGCAATATACTCAGAAACTCCGCTTCCAGCTTGACTCATATATGCTTTTGATGCTTCCATTGCAGCCTGATAGAGCTTTAAGTCGGCATAATAGTAAAACTTCTGCTTTAAGAGTCTTGTGTCCTCAGGAAATTTTGCCGAACCTATACTTAAGGCATTGATTGCATTTGAGTAATCTTTCAGTTTCCAATAACATTCGGCTCTTAATGTATAAAGGGCAGCTTTGTTTTTTCCTCTTTCACCTGCATTATCAAGTGATACGACAGTGTTTTTGTAATCTTTCATTTTGTAGTATGATTGACTAAGATATAGATAAAGTTGAGAGATTTTATCAGCTCGAACAGCCTCTGGATTATAAGCGGGAATCGAAGATTTTTTTTCTACCTCAGAGCTACCGACGGTGAAAAGATATTTCTCTTTCTTTTGGACTTTTGGTGCTTCAAACTTTTTTACATTTGTAGCTTCAATTGCTTTTATATAGTTCACCACTGCACTTTCATGATTCTCTAATTTTGAATCAAGAACACCCGATACGGTATAAAACTTAGCGGCATCAAAAGTAGGAAGATTTTTATCGATAAGCTTAAGTTCATCTTTTGCTACATCGTACCTTGCATCATAAATCATCATGCTCGCCATTGATAAATGGTCTATTGCAGTTTCATCCTCTTGAGAAAAAGATGAAATGGCAAAAATTGTCATTGTTAATATGATAGATATAATTTTTTTCATTTTCATCTTTCCTAATTAAATCGAACTTTCTGTTTTGCCCATACTTTTACAGGTTTGCCTTTGTATTTCGCAGGAGCAAATCTCCAGTTACGAACTCCGTTTAACACCACTTCATCAAAAATACCGGCAGGTTGTGATTCTAAAACTTTGGCTATCTCAACTGTTCCGTCTTTGGCTATGAGTAAGTTTACAACTACATATCCTTTGGCTCCATTGGCACTCTCGGGATATTCAATTGCTTCACGTGATTCTACTCGAGGTTTAGAATCTACAGCGCCTTCGCTCATTACTGCATCTTCAGCTATGTCTTCAAGTAAATCAGTACCGTCTCCTGCAATATCGGCATTTGCAAATTCAGGTATATCCATTGAGAGACCGTTAAGCATTGCGCCGATATCCGGCATAGGAGCCTTTGGAGTCGCTTCTTTTGGTTTAGGCTTAGGTTTTGGTTTTGGTTTGGCTGCTTCTTGTTGTTTTTTTTCAGTTTTGACATGTCTAACGGTTTTTTTAACAACTTCCTCTTTTTTTTCAACATTTTTGTTAAAAGAGATAACTAATACAACCATTAACAATCCGCCCAAAACCATTGCAAAAAGAGCGAATGGTGTCTTTCCTTTATGGTTATATTTTTCCTGAGCCATAATCTATTGCCCCATCTCTTTCGTAGTTGAAACTGCTACATCTTTTGCACCGCTCATTCTACATTCATCTATAACATCAATAAGGTTATTTACAGGTATGTCACCGTCAGTTACCACTAAAACAGATTTTTCAGTAGAATTTCTTAGCAGGTCTCTTAATTTGCTTTGAATAGCCCAAACCTTAACGCTTTGGTTGTCAATATAAACTTCACTTGAACTATCTATATAAACACGTATAACTTTTGTAGATGCAGTTGATGCCGAAGCTGCTGAAGGACGGTTTAAATCTAGTTTCATATCTTTAACAAACGTTGTTGTAACCATGAAAAAGATTAACAAGATAAAAACCATATCAATAAGTGGTGATACATCTATGTTGTCAACATTTTGACTTTTTTTCTTAAATCTCATGAACTTCCTTTGTGCTTATAATATCTGTGATTTGCTCAAATTCTAGGTCAAATCTCTCTTGTTTTCTATCTAATATTCTTCCAAATATTAACCCCGGAACTGCAACAACGAGTCCAAGCTCAGTTGTAAAGAGTGCCTTAGATATTCCACCCGATATACTTGTGCCTTGAGAAAACATAGAGCTTGATTGAAGAGCATCAAAAGTGTCTATCATCCCTATTACAGTACCAAGTAACCCTATGAGGGGAGCTAAAACAACTATTGTTTTTATTAAAACAGAGTACTGCTTGATTGTCACGGTATAAGGAAAAAGAGCATCTGTGATATACTCTCTTGCCTTTTTATTTATTGCATGAGCCTCTTTTGCTGCTTGCAGTGCATCTGCAATAGCAAAATCTAACATACCCTTAAACTCTTTTTGTAGGCCTCTTTCTTCGTGTTTTTCGATAAGCCTTCTCACATTTCCTTTCGTACCGCGTCTAAGTACAAAATATCTATAGCCTAATCCATACCATAGCATTAAGTTGAGTACAAAAAGAACCCACATAACACTACCACCGGCATTCATAAAAAATACGAATTGGTCTAAGTAGCCAAGGATTATTGTGTTCATTATGCTCTGTTTTTCTCAAATAAATTGACAATATGAAGAGCGCTTTGTTCCATAGAGTCTTTAATATTTTGAGCCCATCCACCTAGTAAATTTCCTAATAAAAGTAAAGGAATAGCTACAATAAGACCAAATTCCGTAGTAACGAGAGCTTCGGAAATACCACCTGACAATAGCTTCGGATCACCCGTTCCGTGCGTTGTTATAACATCAAAAGTAGCAATCATACCCGTAACCGTACCAAGAAGACCAAGAAGCGGTCCAACGGCCGCGATAACTAAGATAAAACTACCGAATCTATCTAGAGATGTGCTTTCGTTGAGTATACTTTCCATAACTATATCTTCAACGTGATCTCTGTCTTTGTCTATACTTCTGAGTGTTGCTTTAATTACCCTTGCTGTTGAGCCCTCAAAGTGCTTAACAGCTTCTAGTGCTTCATCTCCTTTTCCGGATTCAACTTTTTCTATAACAACATTAGTAATTTTATTTACGTTAGAGCCGGCTTTGAATAAAAACAGTACTCTCAAAAGTACGAGAAAAATACCTAGTCCACCTAGAGCTAAAATAATGTAACCGATAGTCCCGCCCGCTCTTAGTACATCATCAAGAGTTTTTTCAGTTTCATAATCAACTTCTTTGTCTAAGTTTTCGTATACAAAAATATTAATATCTTTTGTTTTCGCTCCTGTACTCATAGCCTTTGCATCATTTTGAGACAAGTTGTTCCATAATTTATAATCACCGTTTCCGGCAGGTGCAAGAGCACCCGATGCTTTTGCAGAGATACCATAAGCAGCTATATTTCCGACTTTAACTATTTGACCCTTTGCAGTTGTTCCATCTTGTAAATAAAATTCACCCGGCATAGTGCGTACGCTTGAGAGTATGTTATAAACTTGAGCAGCATCAGAAAAAGCTTTTCTTAATACTTCTTCTTGTTTCTCTTGATTGCTATCGTCAACTGATACATTATATTCTGTTAAGGCTAGTTTTGCCTGCATAATAACATTTGAAAGCATATCTTTGTTGGAATTTTTATCTGTAAGTATTTTAGTACTTTCTTCGATTTGTAATTCTTTTGCTTTTTGCTCTTCGCTAAGAGCAACATATCTGTTTTGTAAAGCATCAACTTTTGATTTAGCTTTTGAAATTTCTGCAGCGTTTTGTTTCATTTCTTTGTCGAGTCTGCTTTGAAGTTCACTTTTTTGTGCTTTTAAAAATGTGTATTCTTTTTTGTAAGCATCTGAAAGTTCATCTGCTACTAAATTTGTAAACAAAAAAAGTAGTGTAATAAGTAGTAGGTTAAGCTTTTTCATTATTTAATCTCCGCTAGAACTAAAGCATTTGGTAAAGTGAAATAGCCTGTTCTTATATTTTTTTGTAGTGCATCAAAGAGTGCAACAATATTTTTGACATCTTTAGGGTCTGTTATAATTTTATAGTTATATTTTGAACCCTCTTTTGTAACATATCCTACTTTATCATCGGGAGTAGAGAAAAACATCATTACTGAGCCGATTTTCGCAACTTTTGCCAAGATATTTTTGCCGTTCAAATTGATTTCATGTTTGAATAGACCTATCTCTTTTGTAACTCTGAGACTATCATCATAGTTTGCCCATACTAAAGAGAGCGCTTTTTCTTCGCTAATCGTTCCCTCTTTGAGCTGTTCTTTTATTTTTGTAATTTCTGCAACTCTTTCTTCTACTTTGAAAGGAAATCCTGATTTAATATTTTCTTCAAGTTGATTCATGGTGTCGTTAAGGAGAGGTTTTAAGTCAGTATTGCTTGAAGTTTTAGCTGCTATTTTCGATTCAATCTCTTTGAGTTGATTTTCTGCAAGCTTGATAGCCGTTTCTTGCCTATTTATTTGTGCCTCGGTGTCTGCACTTTGCATAGCCAATGACTTCATTTGGTATTTGTAAGACTCTTTATTCTCATCGATACTTGTATATAATGACTCGGCATCTGCTCTAAGTTTCATGATAGATTGAATTATCTCTTCATTATTTTGTGCAAAGGCAGAGGGTGCAAAAAGCGTAGCCGATAATGCTAACGAAAGCAATACTTTTTTATGATTGATAGTCATCTCTTCTCCATGGGAATTATTTTTTGGAATACTATCTTCGTTATGTTACTGATTGGAAACATTAAATATCTGAAATGTTTCCAATTTGTTACCAAGTATGGGAAGTTGATTTTGA
>DZBD01000058.1 GCA_022729795.1 Sulfuricurvum sp.
ATTGAAACTGGCTTGCCCTACTTGTGAAAAAGCGTTGTAAATGTCTTGAACCGACACATTTTGATGTATTGAAACGAGGTGTTCGATAAAGAGGGAATGAAAGTAGGAGTACTTGAACCGACACATTTTGATGTATTGAAACAGGTCTTTGTTGAGTAAAAGTCCAACGTCTGAAGACTCTTGAACCGACACATTTTGATGTATTGAAACAAGAGCAAGAAGTTGTTCTCAAAACAACAGCGAATCTTGAACCGACACATTTTGATGTATTGAAACAAAAGAGCAAATCATCCTGAGCACTTAATCGGAATCTTGAACCGACATATTTTGATGTATTGAAACTGGGTAATACTTTGGGTTGGTTTATTCAAATATGACTTGAACCGACACATTTTGATGTATTGAAACATGTATACATATCGTATGGCATGTGGAAATTGCATGGTCGGAAGTGAGGCTTTAACCTCGCCCGTTTGTGGGACTAAAGTCCACTTCCAAATTCATTCTGTTTCGAAGAGCGTGAGTTATTTCACAGTTTTCGAGAAAAATATTATGTTAAAATACGTGAAAATAAAATATCTTTTCTCAACATTTATAAGTTATAATACACTCATATAACAAAACAGGAGTGCAGGTTTATGCGTACGGTACTGTTCTTTCTTTTTCTTTTTCTCATAAGCATGAGTGCGGATGAAGCGCATGATATTATGAAAAAACTCGATGAGAATATGCGCGGTCAAAATATTTATATCCAGATGCGGATGCGGGTGGTCTCTTTGGGATATGAGCGGATGATGCAGATGCAGAGCTGGTCGCAGGGGACGAAAAAGAGTTTTGTCAAAATCCCCCCTTCCATGATGCTACAAAACTGGATGGGGAGTAATATCACCAATGATGATATGGTCAAACAAAGTTCTATAATAGAGGATTATGAACCCAAAATACTCAAAAAAGAGGGGAGTGTTTATACGATAGAGCTTCTTCCAAAAAGAGGATGCAGCGGTTGTTTGGGGGAAAATCATCACCCATATCGACACCGCGACCTACACCTCCGATAAAGATATTTTTTATGATGAGGAGGGGAAAGAGGTTCGGGTGTTTTTGTATGAGAAGGTGAAAAAAATAGGCAAATATTTTATCCCCACTTATTGGAAAATCCAGCCCTCGGACAAGAAGGAAAACTTCACGGAGATATTCCTCGAAGATGTGCAGTACGATATTGATATTTCAGAGCAGTATTTTCAAAAAAGTGCGCTCAAGAGGTTCTCAAGGTAATGTTTTCTCTGGCAGTTGGGAACATTTTATTTTACAAAGGGCGCTCCCTCACAACGGTCGTTTTGACCTTTGTTTCTGCAATGTTTTTTGTGATATATGTCTCGATGACGGACGGCTCTCACAAGTCTATGTTGGAGAATTCTCTCAAGATTTATACGGGTGCGATAGAGATTTACCATAAAGATTACCGTGACATCGGCGGAAATGAATACCTGATTGGGGACGTAAAAACACTCACCGACAAGCTTTCTCATATAAAAGGGATTGAAGCTTGGAGTTCAAGGTACGAAACCTATGGTCTGCTTTGTAGCGGTGAATACTCCGCTGCCTCTTTGGTCGGGGGAATTGAGCCTGCAAAAGAGAAAGAACTCAGTTCCCTTTTTACCGCGCTCAAAGAGGGTTCATATTTGTCTGAGGATTCAAAAAACTGCCTTTATATGGGTGCGGAGCTTGTAAAAAAATTGAAACTTCGACTGGGAGATGAGATCTCTTTTATCGGAGCGGCATGCGATAACTCCTTTGCAGCGGATATCTTCAAACTCTGCGGTATTTTCAAAACAGGCTCTTTTATAAGTAGAAATTATTTTGATACCCTGATGCTCTCTCAAAATAAAGCTACTTCTATCGTGATAAAACTCAAAAATATCGAAGATGCCGACTCGGTAAATGCTGAAATTTTGAAAACTCTTCACGATGAAACGCTTGAGAGCGTGACATGGAAAACACTGATGAAAACCTTGGTGGAGGCGATAGAGGTGGACAATATTTTCGGGTATATTTCACTGAGTCTTTTTTTTGTCGTTATCTTTTTTGTGATAATGATTTACGGCTTTGTAAATGTGAGCTCCCGCATCAAAGAGTTTGGAGTTTTACGTTGCATAGGGCTCTCTAATGCCAAGATTTTTTGGCTTCTTTTTGATGAGATATTTTTACTCTCCACTTTTGCTCTTGTTTTTGCCGCGCCGCTCTCGGGCATCATCTGCTATTACTACGAACTGCATCCCATTGTGATAGATAAAAATAAAAGAAGCGATAGTGGAGATATCAGCTTCTACGCGCAAAATTACCGCATAGAAAAAGATTTGAAACAAAGAATTCCACATGCCAAGGAGATACAAGCAGAGATTACAAAAATGGCGGGGGTGAGGGCGGTTGTCTCACGGCTTCGTGCCGAGGGCTTGGCTTCTACTATGACAGATTGCGGTTGCAGAGCGATTATAAGGGAAAGGATTTTTTTGCTACTGTGATTGCGGAGGGAGTGAATTTTACTGGGCACGATTATGTGAATTCTTCCACCTTTAGCTATTTCAAACAGATGAAATCGGATACCTCTTTTGAGACGCAAAGCACATTTTATAACTACTACGAGGGAAGCTCTTACGCAAAACTTTACAGACTTTACGGCGGATATGAAGATGAAAAAAACAGAGTGATTGTAGGTGTGCAAAATATCCAAATGGGGGTAGGGAGGATTTGGACGCCCGTAAATTTGTTTAATCCCAAAAATATTTATGCCCTCGAACCGGATGAAGTGTTCGGCGTGGTGGCAGTTTCTTATACAAGGCATCTGGATGAAACCTCGGATGTGATGGTTGTGAGTAGCCAAAAAAGGGACAAGAGTTTGAAATACGGGGCACAGTATAAGGCTTTTAGGCACTCTCCGACCGAAGCCAAGTCTTCGGTTCCTAAGAGCGTAGATTTTTAGTGTTGTGAGCGTGCGTCTTGAGGATATTCCTCTTTTGTTTTACAGTAAAAGTCACCCATTGAGCAACAACCGTTTGCGACCCCTTTGTTCACAAGACCTGTATTAAAAGCCCAGTAATGGGAGTAGCTTCCGTCGCGTAAAAATTCAAAAGCCACCGTAATATCATCTGCATTGGACTCTTTTGCAAGCGCTATATCTCCATCTAAGTCGTTGATATCCGTTACCTCTACCATACAACCTACTTGCAGTGCGTCAATTTCGGATTGCATACCTTTTTCGATAAGTACATTATAAAGTTCTTGAATCACAGAGATGTCATAAACTCCCGGAACCATAGCAGTTACCGCCGTGTCTTTATAGCTCAAAGGATCCAAATCTAAGTTTGTAAAATCTGCAAAACTGCTGATATATTTTTGTACTAAAAGCTGTACTGTTTCTATATGTACACGCTCCGACTTTTGTGCAATATTCGTAAGTTGTGGAAGCGGATATTTCTCATAAAGTTTATTGTAAACATCAAAAGCTAGCCTCTCCTCATTTCCCATATATGATAGAGTGTTTTTCAACTCTTGACTCAAATCAGACTGCGGTGTAAGAATAGCAGTACCAATCTCCAGTGGCAAATCTGTGGCATCGTTGACTGCATCAATGAGTTCCGTCGTCTGTGTGAGGTGCTCAAGTGCATCTTCATCACTGATGAGGGTTAAATTCGCATCTGTTGCGTAAGCATCGAGGTTTGAAGCATTAAAATCTTCTTGCGTTACAAATGCTGTTTTTACCCTTTCTTGGATTCTTAAGCCGTTACCTGAGTTATTGTCATCATCACACGATTGCAAAAGTCTTGCCATTGCACGAACGTCACTGTTATTCAAATCTGTTCTTTTAAGGCCGAGTAACTCTTGGGGAAAAACTTGCTTATCTGTAGCAAGGGAAGTTATTTCACCCAGTTTCAAGCCACCGAGTCTAAACGCAACTGGCAAAGCCTTACATTTAAAAGTACCGTTGACATCCGTGAGCCCTTTAGAGCCGTCACCGCAAGTATAGTCAGCATTTTCTACGTAGCTGTCCACTAATTGACCTGAAACTTCTGAAGAATCAGAAACTGCCGAAGCGCTATCGCCACAACCTGAGAGTAAAAGGAACGCCGTACACGAAGAGATTGCTAATGCCGTTATAAATGACTTTTTCATTTTATAAATCCTTATGATGTTTGATAATACAATTGTAGTAAAGTTGTGTTAGTGAAGTATAAGTTTGAAAGTTTCCACATGCCAAGAAAATCTTTGGCATGTGGAAATAGTTTAAAAAGTAGATTAGAATTTAAAATCAAGATTCGTATATACGTATCTGCCCGGTTCGTTAAGAACCATCGTGTCGGCTCCTGCACTTATTAACGTCAAATCTACATAGCTATTAGACTGTGCATAAGCTTCATCCAAGACGTTATTGACCCCTAAAGTAAAGTCGAAACTTTTACTCACTGCATGTTTTACTTTCATATTCAGAATTCCCCAAGCAGCTAGCTCTTGCTCGCCGTTGTCTGCATCATAAGCACTCCATTTATCTGAAAAAATGCTCTCAATCGTTGCTATAGAATCGTTTTGGTATTCATAATTAAGAGCCAAATTTCCGCGAAGAGGAGCTATGTCTGCTAAATCTTTGTCTGTTTGTCCCACGAGTGCTTCCGCTTTTTCCCCTATTTTATACGATGCACCCATATCAATCGTGAGTTCATCGGTTGCGTACACGGAGGCACTGAGCTCACCGCCGTACACTTTTGCGTCGATATTTTGGAATTTATAAGTTGTAGGCGTGAGTTTTTGCAGATAGATGTAATCTTTGAGCATGGAGTAAAAACCTTTGATTTTAAACTTCATTAAATCATTACGAAGCTCATATCCTAAATCTGCTTCCCTGTTTGTCGTTTGTGCCAACTCTTGATTGCCTGAACCTACGATATAAAGCTCTCTTGCATCAGGGACACGTGAAGCCTGACCTAAGCCTAAGAAGATTTTGTCTTCTTTTGTGAGATAGTAAGAGGTGAGTAAATTGGCATTGAGTGCGCTGTAATCTTTGGAGATATAAGCGATGCCGTCAGGTTTTACATCCGTAGAATCATATCTTGCACCTAGTTCAAAATTCAAATCGCCGAACGCTTTTTGAGCTTTTGCAAAAAGAGCTTTATTATTCGTAGTAGTAGGCGTTAAGCTTACCGTATGAGGACCCTCTGTTCCCGTGAGAGTATTTGTATCGAATAATTCCCCTTCCCAAGTTCTTTTACTGCCGTCTAGTCCAACTAAAAGTTTGTAGCTCTCAAGGTCAAAACTGTTTTTGAGTTTGACACCCTGCATTGTTGTTTGCAAGTGGTTAGTCCTGAAGTTTGTAAGACCTGAATTTCTGTATCTCGTATCCATAGGATGATCCACGTCGGAATAGTAATATTGGAGGTTAATATCTTTGTAGATATCAGAGATATTTTTTATATCATATGCTACGCTGTAAATATTGGAATAGTCATACGCAGCATCCATAGGAGTTCCCGGATACAAAACATCATCACTTTTATTTTTTGTAGTGCTGAGTTGCAGTTCTTGGTCGTCAGCCACGGTGACATATGCTTTTGCCATTAAACTTTTCTTTTTATAGGCTTGCATATCTTCATATTTAGTTTGGTATTGATTCGGAAAAGGCGCTTTTTTTGTTTGTTGGGATAAGGTATTTCCGTTTCCGTCTACATACTGCCCGCTTGCTTCGCTTGAGCCGCTCACCAAAACTCTTACGATATCATTTCCGCCGCTCACCGTTGCGCCCACTTTTGTATAGTTCCAGCTTCCAAAACCGAAGTTTACTTCACCGTGTAAATCTTTTGTAGGTTTTTTGGTCGTGACTTTGATTCCGCCGCTCATTGTGCCGAAAGTCTCTACATCGTAAGGTCCTTCGATGACCGTAATCTCATCGATTTGGCTTGCAAGAATATGGGAAACTGGTGGATCCATTCTGTTTGGACAAGCACCGCACACTTTTGTTCCGTCCACCTCAATAGAGATATTATCTCTTTTTTGACCACGAATAAAGATATCGTTTGCAATACCGCTTCGGCGGCTAATGTCGATACTCGGCACGCTTGTACTCAAAGCCTGCGCAAGGTCGGCAGATACTTTGGCGTTTTGGCTTACTTGGGTAATAGTTGTAGATTCTACGCTTATTAGAGAGAGTTCCACTTCGTTAGCGTAAAGGCAAGCAACAGCTATCAAAGACAGAGGAATGATTTTTTTCATATTAAAGTCCCTTATTTAAATTATTTAAAGTATTTGAATATTAGTAAAGAAGTGTTACAAAAGTGTTAAGTATCGGTTAAAAATTTGCTAGAATTCCGCCATGAATAAAATAGAAAAGATAAAAAGATTGGTTTTAGTGTTATTAGGTTTTGGTTTGTCTGCGTATTTAATGTACAACGGAATAGCGATTTTAAATTAATAAGAAAAATTTTAAGGAGTAGAATATGACTGATATATCAATGCAAGAAATAGTTACAAAAGCAAAAGAGGCACATTTAAATTGGTTGGCACAGGCCAAGACTATAGTGGATAAGGGGTCTATAAAGGATGTCAATACCCCCGTGGGCGATGAAGAGTGCCAATTTGGCAAAGTGTTACATTCAGGTTTGCTCAGTGCAATGGATGAAGAAACTATGGAGGTGATGGATACAAGTCACTTCATGCTTCACGATATGTATAAAAATATTTTTGACCTTTTTGAAGGCTCCGATACTCTTGACGCGGAGTCAAAAGTCAAAGCGGCAGAGTATTATGAACTTTTAGAAGAGATTTCCGAAGTACTTATGGAAGAGTTGGATAATTTATAACCGGCTAAAGAATCTCAACACCTTTGGCAAAGTTCATACTCACACAGTGGAGTGAACCGTGCTGGCGTATAAGCACGGAGCAGTCCACACCGATTATATCCAGATGCGGAAGGTTCTTTTTGAAAATTTCCAGTGCCTCTTCATCTTGTGCCGTATTGTAGGTCGGAACGATTACCGCACCGTTAACAAATAAAAAGTTTGCGTAAGTTGCAGGGATTCTCTCTTCATCAAAATACACTGCATCCGTCATCGGAAGGGGAATAAGTGTAAATTCATGAGATTTTGAAAGTGCCTGAAGCTCATTTTCCATCAGTTTTAATTCCCAATAATGCTCATCTGCAATGTCATCGCATTTTACGTACATGATTGTATCTTTACTTATAAATCTTGCTAAAGTATCGATGTGTGAATCTGTGTCATCTCCCGCTAAATAGCCGTGGTTGAGGTATAAAACTTCATTTGCACCTAGGGTATCTTTTATTTTTTGGGTGATTTGCTCTGCTGTAAAAGTATAGTTTCTATTTTTGTTGAGGACACATTCGGAAGTAGTCAAAATAATACCCTCACCGTTGCTCTCCACTCCGCCCCCTTCTAAAATAAAGTCATAACTCACAAGCGGTTTGGAATAATGTGCGGCGATGGCTTTGCTCATCGCATTGTCTTTTTGGGCATCAAATTTGCCCCCCCAGCCTGTGAAGATAAAATCGGCAAGTTCTATTGCGTTGCCGTTTTGCACACAAAGAACCGAGCAGTCTCTAGCCCAAGTATCATCCGTTTCGTATGCCACGAAATACAAGTTGTCATTAGGGGAAAATCTACTTTTTACAGCTTCCAAATCATTACAAACTACCAAACATTTTTGGTATTTGATAATCGCATGGATGATATTAATGAAGGTTTCCTCCGCTTCATTCAGATACTCCGCCCAATCGCTCTTGGCATGTGGAAACAGTATTTGTGTAAAACTTTGCTCTTCAAACTCCGCAATAAATCTTCTCATTCGGTATAATTCCTTTATGGCTAAAATAACTTTAAATAAAAATAATTTTTTTAATAATCTCGACATTATTGCTAGATTTACCAAAGCAAAAGATAAAATCGCCCTTGTTTTAAAAGATAATGCATATGGACACGGTTTGCTGGAGATGGCAGGGTTGGCGCAAGAATACGGTGTCAAAAAAGCGGTGGTGCAGCACGAATCGGAAGCACAAAAGATTGAGCAGTTTTTTGATTATATTTTGGTTTTGGCAGAGATTCCGACTGCCTCAAGTACAAAGATAAGATACGCGATTAATGATTTAACTTCTATTTCTCAGTTTCCACATGCCACGCTTGTGGAGCTTAAAGTGGATACGGGAATGCATAGAAACGGAATATCTATGACCGAACTGAGAGTTGCATTTGAGATGATACAAGAGCAGGGACTTGTATTAGAAGCTCTTTTTACTCATCACAGAAACGCGGATGTGCTTAGCAGTGAGTGGTTTTGGCAAAACGATAATTTTAAAAAAGTAAAACAAGAAGCAAGAGAACTCTCCAAAGAGTTTGGATTGAAACAACTGCGGTTTCACTCCTCAAACTCTGCGGCACTTTTACGCAACAACAATTTTGATGAAGATATGGCAAGAGTAGGGATAGCGGCATATGGATGTACGCAACTTCCACATGCCATACATGTGGAAGGATTTAAGCCTGTATTATCCCTTTACGCATATAAAATTTCTTCAAGAGTGCTACAAAAAGGGGCGTGTGTCGGCTACGGTGCGATGCATGAAATGCAAGATGAAGGGGTTGTAAGCAACTACGACTTTGGCTACGGTGACGGTTTTTTGCGTATTTGTTCTAATAACTATACAACTCCACATGCCAAGAAACTTATAGGAAGAATTTCCATGGATAACAGTTCGTTTCTTTGCACTGAGGATGAGATTTTAATCTTTGACGATGCCTCCCAAATTGCGGCAGTTGCTTCAACTATAAGCTATGAAGTTTTAACCTCGCTGAAACCTTATATACAAAGAGAGATTGTCTAAGGCAGCAGTGGGAGGACTCTTCTTGAGGTCCAATACCTGTTTTTCCAGTAAGGATTATTGAGTTGTGAGATGGTGACTCCCGTGTCCGTGGAAGCGTGAAGAAATTTTCCCTCTTCTATAATAATCCCTGCATGTTTACTTTTGGTGCCTGTTTTGAAAAAAATTAAGTCTCCTACCTGCAAAGCATTTTTCTTGATGTCATATCCTTGGAGTGCTTGTTCGCCTGTTGTTCTTGGCAATTCCACTCCAAAACCGTCTTTGTATACTATCTGTACAAAGGAGGAACAATCTACACCTTTTTTGCTCCTTCCTCCCCTTTTGTAGGGTGCGCTGTCCCATTCTTCATACTTTTGATAAAGGACTTCTCTCACCCATCTATTGTCCTCAGGAGGTGGAACTTCCTCTATTTGCGGCGTTTGTATCTCTTGGTATTGCGGAGTAACGGTACGTGTTGAACACCCGCTAAAAAGAAAAATAGTGACTATAAAAAGAAAAAATATTTTCATGTTATGAATTTACCTTAATAATTGCATTTCTCAAAAGTGCTCCGTCTATTCCTAAGAGAGCAAATTCTTCTATCTCATCATTATCATCAATAAGAACGAGTATTTTTGCGTCAAAAAGATAGTTGTTTGCAATATCTTGCGCATTTTTTGCCAACTCTTTAGGAACGATGATATAGGAAGCTTGTAAAGACGAAGCATAAATAAGTTCCGTGATTGTAGTAACACTCAGAGCAAAAGAGAGATAATTGGCTCTGAGATGCTCAATAATATCCAGATTGTCTTCGCTAAATTGAAGATAGAGCGTGGAAGAGGGAGGTGTATTTTGTATCGCATCAATATTTAATACGTGATAAAAGGATTGATTGTTTATAAACCTGTGTCCGAATAGTTGCATATGAATCCCTTCCTATGATTTTTTTGAGCACTCTGATGAGCAATAATATTTTCCGTTACTAAGAATAGAATCATTCACTGCAGCGTAAGTTCCACATGCCGAACATTCCACTAAATCATCGCCGAGCATTTGAGAGTCCTCTTTTTTTTGAGAGTTTGAAAGAGGCTTTTTTTTGAAAAATAAAATATAAATAGTAACAATAACGCCAATGATAAGGAGAAGTTTAAGTAGCATTTGAATCCCCTTGCACTAATAAATAATGTCTATTTTTTGCCCGTATAATTTGATGCTTGATGCTTGCATCTACTTCATCATACACTTTTTCGCCCTTGTAAAAAAGAAGTTTTGAGTTTGTATCGCGGAAATTTTCACTGAGCTTGAGAAGCATTTTCGTATCCGTTACGGCTCTGGATGTGATAATTTCAAAGATTTGCGGCTCCATATCTTCAACTCTTTTTTTGACCACCGTTACATTAGCAAGATGCAAATCAGCTTTTACAAACTGTAAAAAACTCGCTCTTTTTGCTAAAGGCTCCACTAAAGTCACTTCAGTTTCCGGCAAAGCCATTGCCAAAATCATCCCCGGAAATCCGGCGCCCGTGCCTATATCCAAAAGATTTTTTGCTTTTGGCAAAAAGCTGATAGGAAATACGGCATCATGAATAAAGGCATCAATTGCCTTTTCATCTTTTGCACCGGTGAGATTATGAATTTTATTCCACTTAAAAAGATGCTCTTTGTATCTTTGAACATTATGAAAAAAATTATCTGGTAACTCTATATTCTCACTGAGAAGTACAGTTTTTAAATTCACTAAAACATCCTTATTAAAAGGCTATTTTATCTAAATTTGCCGTTTTTATGAAAATATTTTTTTCATGGCCGTAAAAAAGAGCTTGAAAATACCTCTGTTTCCGACTAACTGATTAATAAGCTCATCATATGTAAGCCCTTTTTCTTCCAAAAATCCGCGAAAATATTTTTCACTTGCTTCCATCCCACCCTCTTTTTCAATTTGCAAAAGTTTTGCATATACGGGAGTTAACGCATCTACTGCATTTTGGGGTGCGGCTTTTCTAAATGCCGTATGAGAGATAATCTCATTTGTAATTGGGTCGATTTTTGGCTCAAATTCTGTAATTACCCAGTAAAAACTCCCATCTTTAGCCATATTTTTTACAACAGCCATGATGTTTTTGCCTTGATTTATTCTGTCCCACATCATTTTATAAACAATCTTAGGCATATCGGGATGTCTTACTATATTGTGCGGCTTTCCGATAAGCTCAGCTTCGCTATAACCGGAAATTTCAACAAAATAGTCGTTTCCGTATTCTATGATACCTTTTGGGTCTGTTTTCGAAACGATGTATCGCTTTGAATTGAGTTTTATCTCATGATTGATAGGTGTTGGGTGTGACATGTATTATCCCTTCGTTTAAAATATAGCTGTTATTATATACCCTGATTAATTAAACTTATGTAATAATATTAAAATTTTTTTTAAAGAGTAAGTATAATGGACAAAACTAAAACTCTAGAATCATTACAAAATGCGAGAAAAGCGCATCTTTCACAAATGGCAAAGATTGAAGCTGCCATGAGTGATCATGACGTAGATAATCCGACGGCAGTTGCAAAAACAAAGTGTGAATTCGGGCAGTGGCTCTATGCCGAAGAGAATCATGTTAAAGAAATTTTAGGTGCGCAATTTTATGAAAATATAGAGACGCTTCACGGGCAGTGGCATGCTGAATACATTAGAATTTTTGATATATTTTTTAAAGATAACAAGAAAAAAGGCTTTTTTTCAAAAATAATCGGCGGGCATAAGCATGATGAAATGGAGATAGACAAAGCCAAACTTTATTATTCGGAACTTCAAGTCACGACGAATGCTCTTTTAAAAGCCTTAGATTCTTCCGAGAGAAGAGTTTCGGCTTTAAACGAGTCTAAATTTCATTAGATTTTTTTAGTAGACGGGCTATTTCGTCTGCAGGAATCGGTCTGGAGTAAAAATAGCCTTGTATGTGAAAGCAACCGTTTTCAATTAAAAACTCTTTTTGTTCTTTTGTCTCAACACCCTCTGCGACAAGTTTAAGATTCAAACTCTTCCCAAGTGCGATAATCGCTTTTGTGATAGAGGCATCCTCTTCATCATGAGGGATATCTTTAATAAATGATTGATCTATTTTTAATTTATCTAAGGGAAGTTTTTTAAGATATGCTAAAGAGGAATAGCCGGTTCCAAAATCATCGATGGCAATTTCTATTCCGGCGTTACTTATTTCGTTGAGCTTTTGAATAGAAGTACTTGGATTGCTCATTACCTGTCCCTCTGTGACCTCAAGTTCAAGCCACTCAGGTTGAAAATCAAAGATATACATAGTATCTAAAAGTTTTTTTACAAAATCTTTTTTTTCAAGCTGTTTCATGGAAAGATTCAAAGATAATATACCCGGATTCAATCCCTCTTTGTACCATTGTGAAAATTGATACATAGCTTGATGCATAACGATGTGATCTATATCCATGATAAGACCGCTTTCCTCCGCAATAGATATGAAATTTCCTGGAGGAATGATTCCTAAAGTAGGGTGCTTCCATCTTACGAGAGCTTCCATACCTGTTAATGTTTCATTGATTGCATGAATCTGAGGCTGGTAGTAGACTACAAACTGCATGTCGTTGATTGCCACTCTAATACTGTTTTCCATGACCACTCTCTCAAATGCCAGAGTAGTCATTTCGGAAGAATAGAATTGAAAGCTGTCTCTTCCTTCATCTTTTGCTTTATACATTGCCGTATCTGCAAATTTGATGAGATCATGTCCATTTGTAGCATCGTCGGGGAAAAAACTTATTCCTACGCTTGAAGAAACATAAAGAGTGTGTTTTGCTACTTTTATCGGCTTTTTGATAGAGTCTATTATTTTTTGTGTCGCAGTAGAGGCACCTTGAATATTTTTAATATCTTTTAAAATAACCGTGAATTCATCTCCGCCGAGTCTTGCAAGCGTGTCTTCTGCCCTAAGTGCTTTTTGCAATCTTTTAGAAGATTCTATCAGTACTTCATCCCCCACGTGGTGACCAAGGGAATCATTTATTTTTTTAAAATGATCCAAATCAATAAAAAGTAAAGCAAATTTTTCTCCGCTTCGATTGGAGGCGATAATGGTTTGAGCGAGCCTGTCTTTAAAAAGAGTTCTATTTGGAAGCCCTGTGAGCGTATCGTGATGTGCTTGGTGCGTGAGTTTTTTGGTTTGCTCTTTTAAAAGCTCTTCCACTTCTTTTTGATCTGAAATATCGGTATCAAAGATTACGTACGCATCTACTCCGTGATAGGTTAACGTGTGTATATATGCTTGTGCATGGTATCTGCTTCCGTTTTTTCGTTGGTGAATCGTGAAATTGAGCGCATTGCCTTTTTTGCTTAAGGCAGCTTTGAGCGTATCGACTTTTTTTTGTGTCAAGGTAGGATTTGTGTCAAAAACAGTGAGCTTGAGAAACTCCTTTTTTGTATAGCCTAAAGCGTCGCATCCCCCTTTGTTGACATAAAGATATTGCAATGTATGATAGTTTACTATATAAATTTCGTTGGATGAGTATTCTATGAGTTGTGCTAGTTCATTAGAATGTGCCCTTAGGGAGACTTGCTGGGTGATGTCCTGGGTTGTTCCTAAGAGTTTTATAGGGAGACCGGTATGATCAAAAATTGCCTGACCGCTCATAAGAATATTGGCTTTTTCACCGTTGGATTTTCTTATCGTGCATTCAAAGGTTGTTACATTACCGCTTTGAAGTGCTAATGCTAAGGTTTCCTTTGCTCTTTGGATATCTTCAGGAATTACATGGGAAAAAAAAAGTTCTAAATTCGGTTCTATTGCACCTTTTTTTTCACCGTATATTTTGTAAGTTTGATCCGACCACAAAGATTTTTTAGTGATTAAATCGATCTCCCAACTCCCAAGATTTGAGATAGCTTCTATTTTTTTAAAAGATCCTTCTTTTGCCTTTAATGTTTGTATCGCTATATTTAAATTTTTACTTAAAGTGTCGCTTGGCATGTGGAAACCTTTTGTCTTTTAAAATAAGTGACCCATTTGATTTTTTTTCACCTCTAGGTAATCTTCATTGTATTTGTTGGACTCCATAATAATCGGAATTCTTTCAATAATTTCTATATCACTAATAGAACTTACTTTATTTGGATTATTTGTTAGAAGTTTTATCTGACTTATCCCAAAATGTTTGAGTATAAAAGTCACCATTTCGTAGGTTCGCTCATCTGCGGCAAAACCCAGCTGATGGTTTGCTTCTACGGTATTGAAGCCCTTGTCCTGAAGCGCATAAGCATTGATTTTATTTACAAGACCGATATTGCGCCCCTCTTGTCTGAGATAAATCACCATGCCGTTTGTTTGGGAGGCAAGGGTGAGCGCAAATTCTAGCTGATCTCTACAATCACATTTTAAGCTTCCTATAGCATCGCCCGTAAGACATTCCGAATGTACCCTCACTATAGGTACCGCTTCTAACTTTTTTGTATATATAACAAGGTGTTCTTTTTCCCCTTGTTTAAAGGCTTTTACTATAAAATTACCAAACCTAGAAGGTAAATTTGCTACTTCGGAAATCTCTATATTCATTAATTTAATCTTTAAAACGGTAAAATATTTTTCAAAAATTATTATAGCAAAAAAAAGGTTTTATATGTTCCAAAGATTTCGCAGAACCCGTTTAAACAAGCATCTTCGCGCCTTAGTACGAGAAACGAACGTCAGTGTGAATGACTTTATCTATCCACTTTTTATTCGCTCGGGGGAGGGGATAAAAAAAGAGATTGCTTCGATGCCCGGAGTGTATCAAATGAGCATAGATGAGGTTATTAAAGAGTGCGAGGAGTTGAAGTCGCTTGGACTATACGCTATTCTTCTTTTTGGAATACCTGATGTAAAAGACTCTATCGGCTCGGATT
>DZBD01000059.1 GCA_022729795.1 Sulfuricurvum sp.
ATATTTAGCCAACTAAAAAACAATTTCGCAACCGATGATGTACAGATAAAAAGAGAGAATCTTTTCAAAATAGAGGTGCGTTACGAAAGACTTTTTGAGCTACTCCACATGCTTGGAAGTATGTATGATTATAAAATTCTCAATGCTATTACCTGCACCGACTGGATAGAGGATGGGCATTTCGCACTCACGTACATACTCAGCACGCTTGATAGAAAACAGACTTTTATGGTGCAGACGATGATAGGTAGAGAGAATCCACATGCCAAGACTCTGAGTGATGTATTTAAACAAGCAGAGATTATGGAGCGAGATTTGCATGAGATGTATGGGATAGATTTTGTGGGGAATAAAAATCTCAAAGAGTTGAGTCTTGAAAACTGGATCCATACACCACCGCTCAGACGGGAGTTTGACACGCTTGAGTTTGTGAATAACAACCTCACTTTCAGAGAAGGTCGTGAGGACAATGTAGACGTTAAAGCCGAAACCAAAAGGCTTCGTGCACTCAAAAAAGATCTCAAAGAAAAAGGGGGCAAATGATGGAAAATAAACATATCACCGTCTTTCACGGACCGCAACATCCCGGAATAACGGGAAATATGTCGGTAGAGCTTGACCTTATCGGCGAAACGATTCAAAAAGCAACAACTCATGTGGGCTATCTGCACCGTGGATTTGAAAAGCTCATCGAGAGACGCACCGTGATTCAAGCTTTTACTATCGTGTGCCGTATTTGTGTGCCCGAACCTGACCCGAATGAGGCGAACTTTGCCATGGCAGTAGAAGAATTAGCGGGAATAGAGGTCAGTAAAAGAGCGCAGTATATCCGTGTAATGGTGCTTGAACTTTCCCGTTTAACGGCGCAATTTTTGTGGATGGCAGGACAAAGCGGCTCTATTGGGCTCTACGCCGTAGGACAATGGGCAATCGCAGACCGCGACCTTATCCTTGATTTGTTTGAAGAGCTCACGGGTGCAAGGGTGTATCATATGTATATTTATCCCGGCGGCGTGAGACGTGACTTGCCTGAGGGATTTTTAGAAAAAGTGGAAAAATTTCTCATATATATGCAAAAAAGACTCGAAGATTACGATAACGCTTTTATTTATAATGCAAGTTTTAAAAACCGCGCAATCGGTGTAGGAGTTATCCTAAAAGAAGATGCCCTTCAAAACGGATATGTTGGGCAAGCGCTTCGTGGATGTGGAATCAAGGCAGATGTAAGAAAAGACGCGCCTTACTTAATCTATAATGAACTTGATTTTGAAGTTCCGACTCAAGAAGCGGGAGACGTATACGCTAGAGCCTTGGTACGACGTGCAGAGATGGATCAGAGTTTGCATATCTTGCGTCAGGTGATAGCAAAAATGCCGGAGGGAACCGTAATGACAAAACTCCCCGCACATAGAAAATTTAAACTCAAAAAAGATGATACTTGGGTAAAAGTGGAGAGTGCCAGAGGAGAATTTGCCTATTATATGGCGGGCGACGGTAGTGAATATATCCGTCGAATGCAAGTGCGCGGACCCTCTCTTGTGCATGCGTTTACCCTACTAGAAGAACTTTTAGTAGGTGCTGAACTGAGCGATGTTGCACTCATCATGAATTCACTCGGGATATGCCCTCCCGAGATTGAGAGATAAGGAGATATTATGAAATGGAGCATTGATTTTAAAGGTGTTTTGTCCCCGTTCGGTATTCTTGGTGCAATGTTTCAAAAGCCCAATACTATTGCATATCCGAGCGTCAAAAAAGAACTTGTTACGGGCTATAGAGGCTTTCACACCAACCTATTGGCAACGTGTATAGGGTGTGCGAACTGTCAGGATGTCTGCATGAATGAGGCTATCGATATGATAAAAATTGATGAAGTGTATAATGAAAAAAACGCTTCTCAGTGTATTCCCCGTATCGATTACGGCAGATGCTGCTGGTGTTCGCTCTGCACGGATGTTTGTCCGCCCCACTCACTCAAGCTTGAAGAGGAGTGCATCGGAATATCCAAATACGCTAGCGACTTTTTATATCTGCCAAAAAACAAATAGGAGTTTAGGATGAGAATATTTTTTTGGAGTGTTTTACTTCTTGGCATGTGGATTATCTTCAGCGATTCGCTTGATGCCCAAAACCTGCTCGTAGGCGGACTTATAAGTATCAGTATTGCCTTTATTTATGCCCAAGTATTTGCACACGAAAACTTTAAAATGCTTAACTTTTTTTGGCTATTTGTGTATCTGCTGGTTTTGATAAAAAACCTTATTATTTCCAATATACAAATAGCAAAAAGAACTCTCAGCAAAGATATGAAGCTTGATCCGGCGATAGTAGCGGTCAAAACAGAGCTCAAAAGTGATTGGAAAAAACTTTTACTTGCCAACTCTGTTACCTTAACACCGGGAACCCTAACTCTCGATGTTAAAGGGGACACCCTTTTTATCCATACTATCGAGTGCAAAAATATAGAAGATAAATATAAAATTACAGAAGAGTTTGAGAGAGTTATTGCGAAAATATAAACCGCTTAAGGGCTTTGATAAAAAATGAAAAGTTTATCTCTACCTCTTTCTTGCCTAGCCAGAGGTTGAGTATTTGTTTTTGAACATGTCTGTTTTGGAATAAACGCATCATAATAAAAATCATAAAATTATTCATTAAAAAAATATTTTGTAGTTTTAATAGCGTAGTGAATTTTTTGTAATATTTTTGATTCCATAGTTTCTCATACTCTGAGGGCTCTTGTTTTGCTATCAAAACTTCAGAAAGTATCTTCGCCGAATGCATTGCATAATAAATCCCTTCATAGGTAAAGGGAAGTACCTGAGAAGCGCTGTCACCCACAAAAAAAACTCTTTGCTTATAAAAAAGAGGATTTTTAAAATGGGGAATTTTATAGCTTAAAACCTTGCTCTGCTCTTCTATTGCAAGGCTATCGCGCAAATTATTGATATAACTTCTATCATATTCTGCCAATGTTCCTATATTCGTTCCATCGGCATGTGGAAATGCCCAAGCATAATACTCTCCTGCTACCTTTTTACCAAAATGAAATTCACACACCTCGTAGTGCTCAGAGGTGATGTTTGTATATTGCGTCAAGTTTGATGGAACGCTCTCACCGTTGATTATTTTACGTATTTTAGAGTTTACACCGTCGGCAGCAATGAGATAGTTGGATTTAATTTGAAGATATTCATCCTCTTTTTTGATAGTAGAGATTACATATCCGTCGAAAATTTCCAAGCTCACAAATGCGGCTTCGTAGAGTGTTGTACCGCTCTTTTGTGCCTCTGCTCTTAAATAGCCGTCAAATTCTTTTCTCTCAACAACGGCAATAGGAGTTTGAGAAATATCCACATGCACTGTTTTGGCTTTATAGACTAGCAAAATAGTATCGACATATTTTTTAATGAGGCTTGTATCTAATGCAAAATCAGTAAAGGCATCCAAACGGATACCGCCGCCGCAGGGCTTTTTAAAATTCAAATTTCTTTGAATTAGGATATTCTTTACATTTGAATTTGAGAGATACTTCGCAAGCGTAGCACCGGCAGGTCCACCGCCTACAATGAGAATATCTGTTTCAATTATCATTTTGTTTTTCTAAACTTGATCATTTTAAAGCGTTCACCCAAAAAATTCGGCAAGAGTAGCATTTTTGCTTTTTCAAGTTCTTGTTTGTATATTTTCTCTGCAACATTTTCTTTGAGTATCTCTAAAAGCTCCAAAATACCCATATCTACAAGTGCAACCATTTGCGCTTTAAGTTCCACAAAGGCTACTCCCGCTTCAACAAAGGCATCTTTAACATGTGCAAAGGTTACGTCGTAGGTGATGTCGGATTTTGCAAAAAGTTCTTCTCTTTGTATCTTTTCATCAAAAAACGG
Organism: Sulfuricurvum sp.; assembly: GCA_022729795.1. Classification (GTDB taxonomy): domain Bacteria; phylum Campylobacterota; class Campylobacteria; order Campylobacterales; family Sulfurimonadaceae; genus Sulfurimonas. Next base: position 3,888 of record DZBD01000059.1, read on the forward strand.
GATAACCTTGTGTTTATCGTATACTCTTAGAGAAAAATCCGGTCTTGCCCCCATCTCTCCGTAATCAAAACTCATAAACTCAAACTTTCCACATGCCAAGCTCATCTCACGCGCAAACTCTTCATAACCCAGAGCTATCTCTCCTCTGTCTTTATAATATTTTTTTGCCTTTTCATCTACCCAAACATCATCCACGTCAAATTTTACGGCGTGTTCATCTACCCTTGCAGTTTTTCCTTTGTAGTAAAGCTCACAAGCAAATGCATCAAATATTTCGTTGGCTATAAAAAAAGCATTTTCACACTTCAGCTCACTCAAAGATTTGTAGTGAGTGAGAGAAACAACGTTGCCGAAAGATTCTTTAAAATAGTTGGTTTGAAACTCTTGTAAAGCATCAAATCGCTCAATAATGACAAATTGCAAAGTGCTTAGAAGTGTCGGTCTGAGGGTAAAAATAAACTCTATCACGTCCGCCAAAAAATAGCCGTGGTGTGCGCCGATTTCACAAACTACACCATCGGGTAATAAAAATCCTTCATCCACCAAAGAGAGTATATGCTTTGCAACCGTTCCGCCAAAAAATTTGCTCGTACTGACGGCAGTGTAAAAATCACCGTTTTTTCCTATATTTTTATAGCTTGCATAGTAGCCGTTTTCGCCGTAAAGCCACTCCGTCATATACTCGCTAAATTTCATTTTTATACATTTCATACAGACTTAAAAGCTCAAGCTGTCGGTCAATTTCAAAAATTTTCACATCCAAATCTTGCATAGAGAGTGAATTACTCAGCAACTCTACATCATACGATGTTTTATATCCTGCTTGAAACAAATTTTTTGTATCGGTCAGGAGTTTTGCATAGATATCTTTATTTTCAATGCTCAGTTGTTTTTTCTTCTCTAAGTTAGAGACATTTTGCATCACCTGCTCAAAAAGTGCACGGAGTTGTCTTTTTTTATCCTCTGCTACAACTTGCGATTTCAAATAATCGATTTTTGAAGATTCTATATCTTGAAAACTGTTGATATCCAAAGGAAGACTCGCTTTGACTCCGTAATCGTAATAATCTTTTTCTTGAGAACCGAATTGAAACGGACTATCGCTTTTGTTCCAATTATACCCTCCCGTTACGCTTACTTTTGGAAGATATTTTGTGAGAGTAGCATTTTTATAGTATCTGTTTTTTTCTATCTCGCTTTGAGACATATTCAAAACAATGTTATCTTCTAAAAATTCTTTCTCGTTTAAAAGCTCCAAATGGGGAATCTGTGCATTTTTATAAGAGATATCGCTTAGAGCTTGGAACTGAGAGATAAGTTTTTCATTATTTGTCTCAATATCATACAGTGCCTGCACCGCCACATTTCTCTCTAAAATCGCATTATCCAAAAATCCGGAATCTAGCTGACCGCTCAAATACTGCTCTTTTTTGAGCTGGAGATTAATCTCTGCATTTTTGATTTGCAGATTTTGCTTTTGAATCTTGAGTTCTATCTGCTTAATCTGCATCAAAAGTGCTACGGCATCTTTGACAAGCTTGCGTTTTACAACGTCGGTAGAATAGTTTGCATATTTTTGAGAAGCCTCTGCAAATTTTATCCCATAGTAAATCCCGCCGCTTTGAAAAATAGGCTGATCCATTCGAATAGCCGCAGTTTCGTTCGTTAGTACATCAACATAAGGATTACTCTTTGAATTGCTGTATTGCAAATTCAAAGGTGCTATCCATGAGTTACGAAGCTTGGAACCCTCTGCTTCATTTTTTTGATAGTCATACAAAAACTGCTCTTGTTTATTATCCGATATATATTTTTCTAGTTTTGGACTATTTGTTTGTGTCGTGTTATTGTCTGCCGCAAGTAGCGTACTACAAAGCAGCGACAGCACGATTAAGAGCTTTGAAACCTTCATCTATTTCCTCTTTCGTAATTGTTAACGGTGGCAAAAATCTCAAAGTATTCTTCCCAGCTCTTAAAACTATAACGCCCTCTTGCCTTGCTTTTATAATGATATTTACTAAAGTGTCGGCATCTTTGACTCTCAGACCTGCAATCATACCGACACCTACTTTTTGAGTAAATAGATTTGTGTTTGCATTATAAAATTTTTCAAGAGCCTTATCAAACATAATCATACCAATCTCTAACTCGCCGCTCCCATCATATTCATTTAAAATATCCATCACTTCACAAATAGCAGCTGTACATAAGTTATTTCCGCCGAAAGTTGAGCCATGGTCACCTGCATTAAAAATATCTTTTTTGCCGGTCATTACAACACCCACAGGAACTCCACCGCCGACACCCTTTGCCAAAGTAACAACATCAGGCTCAATTTCATAAAGATTTGAAGCTAAAAATTTTCCCGTTCTGTAGACTCCGGTTTGCACTTCATCAATCATGAGTAAAATATCTTTTTCTTTTAATATTTTTGCTAACGCTTGTACTTTTTCTTTTTCTAGCGGCTGCACTCCGCCCTCACCTTGAACGAGTTCAATCATCACGGCTACGGTGTGTGCATCTATCAGAGACTCAATCTCATCAATATCTTTTGCATACACAAATCCATCAGGAAAAGGTCCAAAATAGTTGTGCATCGAAGCTTGTCCGGTTGCTTTTACCGTCGTAATCGTACGTCCGTGAAAAGAGTGGTCGAGCGTGATGATTTTATATCTTTTTGCCTCACCGTCTTTTTCACCGTATTTTCTGGCAATCTTAATAGCACCTTCATTTGCCTCTGCACCGCTGTTTCCAAAAAAACATTTCATATCGTACCCGCTCGCCTCAACAAGCTTTTGTGCCGCTTTGGCTTGGGGAGCAATGTAGTACAAATTCGACATATGAATCATTTTTTTTGCTTGTTCACATATGGCATTTGAGAGTCTCTCATTTGCATGACCCACACTTACTACCGCTATTCCTGCTGCAAAATCAATGTAATGTTTACCGTTTGCATCCACTAATCTTGCGTTTTTACCGCTTACAAATTCTACATCAGCTCTTGCATATGTCCCAAGGACAAACTTTTTATCTAATTCTTGTATATTCATCTTCTTACCTCTACTTTATTTTCTTGATAAATTGCATTTTTTCCCTCATAGGAATGTTTAGAACTTGTGAGATTATTGACCCCTTTTGTGCCGCTATAAATCAAAACACAATCTTGCCGCAAATCATCATTGTGCTTTACAAGCAAGCGCACACTTGCGCTATTTGAAGATATATTCACCTCTAAACCCTCCTCAAATCCTAGCGTGCTGTGCAGATACACACATTCTTCCCTATGAAACTGGGAGTTCAAACTTCGGGGACTTTTGGATGTAATGAGAAACAACTTCGCACTAGTATCAAACTCTTGTTCAAACTCTTCAAGATAATGAAATTCCCCATCATCCGTATCAAAACCCTCTTTATAAGGGATGGTATCCCTATTTTCCACATGCCAAGACCCATCCGAACTCAGTGCTGCAAATTTTTTGAAATGCTCCAAATAAAAGCTCTCGTTTTGTATCTCTATCCCAAACTCTTGACATAAAAAAGCACTCAAATCATACTCGCTAATTCCACTCTCACATACATCTACTTTTGGCATAAACATCATCCCGTTATGAGAATAGGATGTCCGTACATCCTCTTTATACAAAAAGCTTTTTGCCGGTATTACCAAATCTGAGGCTTGGCTTGTCTCGTTTTCATAAAGACCGAAATACACGGTGTTTTGCACTTTTGCAAAAGATTCTTTAACCCTCAAAGAATCGGGCATCTGAGAGAGCGGATTGGCACCTTGAATAAAAACACTCTCAAAATGAGCAAATTCAGTATTGACCTTGGAAACCCGTTTTGCTTTTGTGTAAAAAGGGGAGCTCATCTTCTCTTTTGAATTTCCAAGATACGCGACTCCACACCCCTCTTTGCCAAAAAGTCCTAGAAAAACGGCAAATGCGTCAATTGAGCGCATGATATCTGCTCCGTCACTGTATTTTTGAATCCCCACACCACAAACTATTGCAACTTTTTTTCCCTTGAGAGCAGCTAAAATCTGACCGATTTGACCAAGTGAAACATCTATCTCGTCTAAAGTAGCTTTGATTCTTATACTTTGCGTCAGCTCATAAAACTCTTCATATGCAGGCGCATATTTATCTAAATACTCCGTATCACAGCTATTTTCTATATGTAAAAAACGGCTAAGCAGCATTGCAAGATACATATCTGAGTGAGGCTTTAACTGAACAAAGATATCTGCACTCTTGGCTGCTTTTGTTTTTACAGGGTCGATAACTATCAAAGTTTTCCCTTTTAAAAGGGGTAAAAGATGAGAAGATGTGGCATGTGGATTTCTACCCCACAGTATCACCGTTTCCGATTTTTCTATCTCCTCAAGAGGCATATTTTTATTAGATCCTCTACCTTGTATTATCCCCGCTTCACCGGCACCGTCACAAAGATTTCCATCAGTTAAAATTGCACCGTATGAGGCAAAAAAATGATCACTCACCTCCTGCATCAGCCCAAAATTTCCATGACCTCTATAATGCAAAATCTCATCTTTTTTACTAGATTCAAGAATCTCTTTGAGTTTAAGAAGTGCTTCATCAAGAGTAATCTCTTTGCCTTTATATCTTGGCATGTGGATTTGTTCATATTTTGTATAATGATTCAAATGCGGGCATAAAAAACCCCGCGTATGACCGCTTTCTAGCCCTTTAAGTGTCCCGTTGTCATACACAATTTTGCATGCATCATAACAATCCAAAGGACAAGCCGTAATATTATTCATCTTTAAGTTCTACTTTAACAAGCTTTGAGAACAACTGCGGAGACTTTATAATAATCTGCCCCATATATTTTGAAATATTTTTGCTATCGGCTATATGTAAAATTCTTGTTATTTTGTATTGTGTTTTTTCTTCGTCTATATAAACAATTTTTTGCTCGGCATCCAAAGCATCCGCCTCATCGAGATAAAGTGTTAATTTTGCCTTAGATATATCTGCCACCTGAGCAAGAGGGGTGGAAATATTCACTACCTGCCCGGGCTTTACTGCCAGAGAATACAGTACAAAACCCTCTGCAATTAAATTTTTATCGCTTATGTTTTTTTTGAGTTGCACTTCTTTGAGTTTTAAATCCGTTATCTGCACTTTGAGCGTATTTATCTCTTTTTTCGTATTTAAAAATTGATTTTCACCGGTGATGAGATCATGAAAATCTTTATCTTTTTCTACAACGGATTTAATTTTTAAAGATTCGATTTTTTGATAATTATCTCTTTTTTTCTTTAGTGATTTTTCCATATTGTTTAAAATATCTTCATTAGCACCAACCGTTTCCCGTAAATAAGAAAGCTTGTCCTGAATATATTTGAGCTCCTCCGTGTCGAGCTCGGAATCTATACGAATATAGGCTTGACTTGAGAGTTCTTTTCCAATATTAAATTCACTAGCATACAAAACAAGTCCGGAAACATTGGAAGAAATATCTCTAATTTCATAAGGGTCTACTTTTGCATAGTACTCTTTTGAAAATAAAAATGTTGCAAATAAGAATAAAATCGTAAATACTTTCATTATCTTTAGCCTTTTTAAAAATGTGGCTATTCTACCAATAGCTCACTTAATATTCAAGCATATTTCATCATATTTTGGATAGTATTAGAAAAGTTTCACGGATAATCCGTATCAAAATAAGCAGAGGGTATTCATGTCAGTTTTAGAAAGTGTTGATGCTGCCACCAATTTGGCAAAAAATAATGAACTTCAACTTTTAGTTTTTAGAGTAAGTAACAATAAAGATTCTGCTTTTTATGCCATAAATGTTTTCAAAACAAGAGAGGTTGTGGAATCCAAAAATCATTTTCTTACCCAAATACCCTCTACTCATCCGCTGCTTGAAGGGACAATTATCCTTCGGGGCTTACAAATACCTATTTTGAATCTTCCGAGTTGGCTTGGTGTTCATTTGACACACGAAGAGGTCAAAAAATCCAATATTTTGATTTGTGATTTTAACGGTGTTGTAATAGGCATTAGAATTATGTCTGCTTACAGAGTTATCAAAAAAAACTGGAACGAGATGCATGCGCCCGATAGTTACAGACTCAAAGAAGAGGGTGTCGTAATCAATGATACACGCCTTGAGGATGGAAGCTTATGCTTGATTTTAGATTATGAAAAACTTTTAGCGGATATTATTCCCCAAGCATTAGTAGATGTTGTAAAAGAGAGCTCAAGTCTCAAAAATATCGTAATTCCCGATAAACTCAAACATGGAGTCGTACTCATCGCAGAAGATTCAAAAACTGCCCAAAAAGCACTTATACAAATTTTTCATAATGCAAACATAAATATGAAACTCTTTGATAATGGGAAAAAACTTGTGGACTATATATTTTCGATGGAAGATGTCTCTCTTATTCCTGCGATAGTTACAGATATAGAGATGCCGGAAATGTCCGGATTTACAGTTATACAAACCCTAAGAGCAAACTTAAAAACAAGGAATATCCCTATTATAGTTAACAGCTCTATGACAGGAAACAATAATAAAAGAGAAGCGGAAGTTCTTGGAGCAAGCGGTTTTATCGACAAAACAAAAAGCCACGATGTAATTCCCCTTATCATATCCTTGATAAATTCCTAATTTTTTGGTCTAAACGCAATGCTTGGAATTATCGTAGCGACACTTTTCATTGCTTTGCTCACAAATATACTCTTAAAAAAATTCGATTTACCGACAATCATAGGTTATATTTTTACCGGCACGATTATCTCTTATCTTTTTAATCTTCATCATGCCGTACATAACCATGAGCTTAACAAAGTTGCAGAGTTCGGCATCGTTTTTTTGATGTTTACCATAGGATTGGAATTTTCCGTGAAGCATTTAAAAGAGATGAAATATGAGGTATTTGTACTGGGCGGTCTTCAAATTCTCATCACCTCTCTTAGTATATATCTTATTGCCTTTCATCTCTTTCATCTTCATAATGACAGCGCACTTATTATCAGTATGGCAGTTGCGATGTCTTCTACTGCAATAGTTTTAAAAACTTTTAATGAAACAGGTGAAATCAACAAGCAATACGGCAAAAACGCTTTTGGTATTTTAATTATGCAAGATATAGCCGTCGTCCCTATTTTGATTGTAATCGGTATTATAAGTACTCACCATACGGATATTAGCTTTATCGTTATCAAGATTTTTTTTGCTGTGCTTATTTTACTTCTAGCTATTTATATCATCGGAACTTTTTTATTGGAACCTTTTTTTTCACAGATAGTCAAAACAAAATCGGATGAACTTTTTATCAGTTCGGTTCTTTTTTTGGCAATCGGTGCCTCTTACGGAGCGCATTTACTGAATTTTTCTTACTCTTTAGGTGCCTTTGTTGCAGGAATGCTTATCGCAGAGACAAAATATAAACACCAAGCCGAAGCAGATTTAATCCCATTTAGAGATATCCTTTTAGGGATATTTTTTATCACCGTCGGGATGCAAATTAAATTCCATATCATCCTCAATTATGCGCATATCATTTTTCTTTTATTAGTATCCATAATGTTTATAAAATTCATTATTATCTACGCCATTGTAAAAATAAAGAAAAGCAATAATAAAAGAACAAGATTAAAAACATCTTTTTCCCTTATTCAAATAGGTGAATTTGCTTTAGCTATCTTAGGACTTGCAAATGCAAATTCTTTGATTCAGGCACCTTATGGGCAAATTATGACTATAACTATTGTGCTTTCAATGATAATGACACCTTTGATCTTAAAAAACTTAAGCAGAATTTCTGATTATTTTATTCCAAACACTGAGGATACATTAGAAAATATGCATCTGCAAGAAAATATTTTGCAACACACGCTTATCCTTGGATACGGCGAATTCGGGCAGAGTGTAAGCTCAAAATTGAGAAATGACGGTGAGCCTTATATGATTATAGAAAATAATATCAATCAATACGAAATTGCGCAGGCGAATAATGAAATAGTTATTTTCGGCAATGCAGCCAACAAAGAAATTCTCAAAAAAGCATCAATAGATAAAGCAAAAAAAGTCATTATTGCAATCGATAATCCTAAAAAACTTTACCTTATCTGCCATTATCTGCAAAAAATGATTGACAGTGACAAAATCATTGTAAAAGTCCACTCATTTGCCGAGAAAAAATCACTCGTAGAGATTGGATTAAAACATATTATTGTAGAAAATGAAGTAACGACAAAAGAGATATTGCACTACATCTAAGAAAACACAGCCATATGTTTTTTTGTTTTTGCCGTTGCTACTGCTTCGTAAGGGTCTTGGGGCCAATAATGCCTTTTATACTTTCCTCGTAACTCTTTTCTCACTTCGCAATAAGAGTTCTCCCAAAAGCTTTTTAAATCGTACGTTATTTGAATAGGTCGCATTGCCGGTGTAAGAAGATGGATTTGCAAGGAAATAGAGTTATTGAGAATCTTCGGTGTCTCATACATTCCAAAAACTTCTTGAATTTTTACACTTAGAAACGGCTTTTCAAAATCTGAATACTCTATATGTATGTTTGAACCGCTGGGTACTTGAAAAAAAGGTGGGGCAAGCATCTCTAAAAGCTGCTGATTTTCCCACGAAATCAACGACAAAAGGATGGGATACATATCTAAGTTTTCCAAACCTTTGAGAGTTGTAACATTTTCTAAATACGGTTTCAACCAAAAATCTAAAGTCTGAAGTAAATGTTTATCGCTAAAATCTTCAAAATCTAGTTGTGTGTGCGCATTAATAAAGTTGACTCTGTTTTTTAAGGCAATCGCTTTTTGACTCCACGAAAGAAGCTCTAAACCCTCTTTTTGGATTAATTCCAAAATAAGTTTTGTAAAATCGTGCTTGTCACTCTGTTCTACCGGCTTGGAGTAAAGTTCCAACTCCAAAAAATGCCGACTCTCTTTGATATCAAACTTTTTGTTTTGTTTGTTATAGCTTATAGATTCTTTTTGTTTTATGAGGTGTGAAAAATATTTTTCTACCGATTCCAAAGAGATTCCCGCGCACAGGCTGATAAAAGACTCTTTTTCATTCGCATTTAGGTTTGGCACCACTAAAAATCTTTGGTTGAACAAAGAATCTTCCATATGCAAAATAGCCCCTTTGGCATTGCTGAGTTTATATCTGTTTTCATTTTTTCCTCTTTGCTTTGCCAACCTGTCCGGATATGCCAAAAGAAGCAACACTGCTACCATTTCCTGCTCTAAAACGGTATTTTTGGGATGGACTTTTTGGATACCCTTAAGTTTTGAATAGAAAAAATCCGCCTGTTTCAAAACCTCTTTGGCCGCGTAAATATTTATATACTTGCTGTCAAAATCCCTCTCATAAAGGTGGACAAAACGTAAAAATATATCGCTGTCTCTCATCGAGTTTTTCAAAATATCTTTTTCGCCTAATAATGCCGATAAAAGGCAAGCTTCATAAGCATAATCCATCGCATTTGCTTTGAGTATCATGTAGGCAAAACGGGGATGCAGACCAAGATTCAGAGCCTCTTTTCCAAACACCGTTATTTTATGCGAGTCATCGAGCATCTGCAACTCCCGCAAAACCTCTTTGGACTCCTGCACACTCTTGGCATGTGGAATATCAAGCCATTTGAGCTCTTCAAAATCTTCCACTCCCCACATCGCCAAATCCAAAAGAAGAGAACTCAAATCAGACCTCAATATCTCAGGTTTTGTGGATTGGAGCAAAACTTTTTCCACATGCCAAAGCCTGTAACACTTCCCCTCAGAAATCCTCCCTGCCCGACCCGCTCTTTGGATAGCAGAATCTTTGGATATAAACGATATTTCCAGATGGTTCATTGCCGTTGCATGGTTATAGCGTGAGAGTTTTTCGAGTCCCGAATCTATCACCACTTTTACCCCTTCAAGGGTCAAAGAGGTTTGGGCTATGTTAGTCGATAAGATTATTTTTCTTTTGGAAGAGTACTCTAATGCTTTGTCTTGCTCTTGTTTTGACAAAGAGGAGTGTAGAGGAAGCAGTAATACATCATCATTTTTGAGAGAATCTTCCAATACATTTTGCAAAGCTCGTATCTCTTTTACGCCGGGCAAAAAAATTAAAATATCGCCTGCATCTTCCTTGATTGCCCGCAATGTTGTGCTTAATAGCATAGTATTGAGAGATTTTAAATCTGGCTGCTTGATATGAACGGGGAGATAAATATTCTGCACATCATAGCTTTTCCCCCTAGAAGTGATAACAGGAACATCACCTAAAAGGTTTAAGATTTCATCCGAGTTGAGCGTTGCAGACATAATTAAAATTTTCAAATCCTCTCGCAGAAATTCTTGTACCTGCAACGAAAGAGCCAAGGAAAGGTCACTGTAAATACTTCTCTCATGAAACTCATCAAATATAATAAGCGCAATATTTTGAAGCATCTCATCTGCTTGAAGCATCCGTACCAAAATTGCTTCCGTCACCACCAAAATCTTCGTTTTTTGTGTATAAC
>DZBD01000060.1 GCA_022729795.1 Sulfuricurvum sp.
AACAAAACAAGGGAACCGCTTTTTGCAAAGCAAAAATGTTTCTTCAGAAAACAAGGGAACCGCTTTTTGCAAAGCAAAAATGTTTCTTCAGAAAACAAGGGAACCGCTTTTTGCAAAGCAAAAATGTTTCTTTAGAAATTCATCCCCCGAGGGAACTTCGGAGCACTCGCTCAAAAACTGGAATTAATACATCTTTTTCGGTAAGGGACTGGCTCTGCCTTGCTTATGAGAAGTCCAAAAAGTAGCGGTTTTTAAGCCTTCTCTACCGAAGCCAAGGCATCGGTTCCAAAGAGAAGGGCACTTCGCTCAGGGCGCTACCAAACAAAACAAGGGAAGCGCTTTTTCAAAGCATAATCCTTAGAACAGGTAATTTATTTCAAAACGGTATTCATTGTAAGAATCTTTGTCTCCGCCTGACACACGTTCATCGGCACTTACCAAACCGACACGTACTTTTGCTTCAAGACCCGTAGCAACTTTTTGGGCAAGATCTATATGTAAGATATTGCTATCTGCTTGAACACCCGCAGCTTGTTTAGATGCATCGAAGTCTTGCATTGCATAACGAGCCATTGCACTAAATCCAGGGATTATTTTTGCTTTACCAAAATCATACTGAACTTCAGCAGCCTTTGTTTTTGTGTTAGCTCTCCAGTTTAACTGCCCCATTGCACGCGTATATCCACCTGTCGGGAAACCTCTCCACGGAGCTACTATATCTCCCTCATCCGCTACGGCAGAATAAGCAATTTGTGCTTTTAACGGACCTTGAGTGAGTACTAAACGAGCCATTGCAAGTGAACTATCGAGTGAGCTAGCATCTTTATATCCACCGGAAGTTCCTTTAATGCCTGCTAAAGAACCACTCAAACTTGCTCCACCAATCTTACCTGCACCCTTATCCATCTGTTTCATATAGCGAGCACCCGGAGTTAATGAAAAGCCTGCCGGTAAAGCAATCATGTAATTTAATTCACCCGTAAGAGAAGAGACAAGACCCGGAACTGAACCGTATGTAACATTTGCTAGAAGATTTTCAATAGATTTATTGCTAATATCGGTAATGATTAAAGCATTATCTTCCTTACCCACTGCCTGTAATCTAGCGAATGTCAAACCTTGATGTACTCCTGAATCATCGTTATTGTTCCAACTATTGCCTGTGGAATCTTTATACGTTAATACATCGTGAAAAGTGGTATGGTCACGAAGTTTTTGTGCATAAAAATATGCTCCGCGAATAGTCGTTTGAGGAACATCTTTGATTTCAACAACATAACCCTCAAAGGTATTTGGAATCATTTTTGTATCATTCGAAGCAGTCAAAAAACTCTCAAATATTTGACGACCGCCTTTAAAAGTTGTTTTTGAAATATCATATTGCAAATATGCCTGAGCAAGGGAAGCCATAGACCAGTTGCCCGTTTGTTGAACATCATAACGGCTAAAAGCATCTTTTCCGGCTTTGACTATTCCTGCATCTGCATTATCTTCACGAATACCTTCAAACGGGCTATCCGAATAGTAAAGTCCCGCCGTTGCGCTCAGACCTGCCAAGGGTGCAGTTTTGTATACCATACTACCGCCAAGACCTAATGAACTATGATCTTTATTCGTAGCAGTATCCTCTGCTTTGTAATCCCAATTAAAAGCATTCATTCTTAAACGACCGTAAAACATACCGCCTGTAAAAGCTTCCGCTAAACTTTCGGCATTTTTGGGAAGTACATTGTACACTTCAGTCATATCGCCTTTGAGTTCACGCTTGGGCTTTACTTCGTCTGCACTTGCACTTGTTGCCAATGTAATTGCAGCTACTGCCGCAATGCTGATTTTTAATAATTTCATCGTATTCCTTTTTTGTATATTTCAAAGTGCTGTTATTTTATCATTTTTTAATTCAGATACAAATTTTTTAAGCATATATTTAAGAGCAACGACAAAATACTTTGTGAGGCGATGGTTGCAATGGCGAATAAACTCAGCATAAAAGTGATTGCAGAGGGGGTCGAGACACAAGCGCAACGTGACTATCTCCACTTCATTGAATGTGATTATATACAAGGATATTTAATCTCACATCCAATTGATGCGCAAGCATTTGAGAAAAAATTCTTTACACTACCGCTTGAGATAACAATGCCACTGCATCAATCTCTACCAAAGCATTTTTAGGTAAAGTTTTTACGGCTACCGTGGAGCGTGCCGGTTTGTGTTCACCGAATGCCTCCGCATACAGACCGTTTACCACCGCAAAATCATCCATATTTGCCAAAAATATAGTGGTTTTGAGAACATCGCTCAAAGAGCTACCTGCTTCTTCAAGCACTGCTGCGAGATTTTTGAGAACCTGAATCGTCTGGATTGTCACATCGTTTTCAAGCATTACTCCCTCAGGCGTAAGCGCAATTTGTCCCGAAGTAAATACCATACCGTTTGCCACAACCGCTTGAGAATACGGTCCTATTGCCGAGGGTGCCTTATTTGTTTGTACGAATTTCATCATTTATTCCTTCTATTTTTTATTTCCACATGCCAAGAAGCTCTTGAAAAACTTTGTAAAGCCCCTCTACCTCTGCCACACTCGTTCTCTCGTTTACGGAGTGAATTGTATCGTTTTTGACACCGAACTCTATCACGTCTATCCCAAACTGAGCTACAAACCGTGCATCGCTTGTTCCCCCTGCCGTGGAGTGTTTTGGCTTGATTCCTGTCACTTTTTGTATCGCTTTGTCGATAGTATGCACCAGTTTTGTGTCCGTATCCGTGCAAAACGGATACGAACCTTGCGTCAAACGAAGCTCATAATCCATCCCTTTGAGGTGTTTTTCTACAAATTCACGTACCTCTTTTTGACCCGTAAGCGTGGTGTTACGGACATTAAACATCATCTTTAGCTCATTTGGTGTTACGTTTGTCACTTGCATACCGGAGCGGATATCGGTAATAACAAACTTGCTCGGAGCAAAAAATGCGTCCCCCTTATCCAAGTTTTCCCCTGCCATATCGCACAAGACCTTAGAGAGTTGATGGATAGGATTAAGTGCTTTTTCAGGATACGCAGCGTGCCCTTGTTTGCCTTTGAGTGTCAAATATCCGTTGATAGAACCTCGTCGCCCAACCTTGATAGCATCTCCGAAATACTCTTCACATGTCGGTTCTGCAACCACTACGGCATGTGGAAGTAAACCGTGTTCTTTGAGATATTCGAGCATTTTTACCGTGCCGTTTATCCCCTCACCCTCTTCATCGGATGTGAGTAAAAGCGACAAAGTACCGTTAAAATTCTCAGCTTCTTTGAGAGCCTGCGTAAATGCAGCCACACCGCTTTTCATATCTTGTGTGCCCCGCCCGTAAATAAAGCCCTCTTTTTCTACCGCTTCATAGGGGTTGGTAAGCCAGCCCTCTTTTCCCGCCGGAACAACATCCACATGCCCGGCAAAACAAAGATGATCCCCCTCTGCGAACTTTTTGTAGATAAAAAGGTTTTTCACATCCTCGACATCCACACGAATCGCTCTAAAATCGGGGAGATACCTTTGTATAAAATCTAAAAGCCCACCGTCATCCGGAGTCTCGCTTTTACACGAAATCATGTATTTGAACAGTGCGATAACATCCATTACTTGGCTGCGCCCGGGTTTTCGTAAAAAATATAAGGAGTTGCATAATCGCTTATCTCAAAATAGAGTTTTTTCTCTCCATCATCGACTTTATAATTGAAGTTTAAATCCAAATATCCATAACCGTAACGGTAGGTTCTCAGACTTGAACCTTGTGTAGCTTCTGCTGTGGAGAGCTTATCGACTTTGATAAATCTTTGAATAAGTTTCTCCCCCATATAAACATCAAGAACACCGTTCGTTCCCGTCCAATTTTGGATTCCTCTACCCATCTTATTTTGTGTTTCTTGCGTACATCCGCTCATTAAAAAAGCTAAAAGTACGGTAGCCATTACAACTAATTTTCTCACCTTATCTCCTTTTATATCGAAAAAATATTATACAATTTTTTTACAAAACAAAACATCTCTCTTTTTAAAACCATTTTTTCTATACGTATAGTGCATTTGCAAATCTAAAATCTCCGATGCTATCACTATATTTACGCACATACAACTCTTGGCATAATCGTGAAGATACTCAAACATCCACTGCGTATATTGCATACTTTTATACTCTTCATCTGTAACAAAATCATACACATAAAGGTGCCTTTTGTGGGCAAGAGTGGTTTGAACCGCCACGCCTGCATAGCTCACAAGCACATCCCCCTCCATGATCCCAAACATTTTGTACTCTGAGTGGCGCATATCATATATTAAATCTTCAAACTCTTCGTAAGACAATGTAGGTCGTAACTGGGATAAAACGCCATACACGCTCTCCAACTCTTTGAGGTTTAGTTCTCTTATTTGCATCAGTAGCCTTGGCATGTGGAATAGTGGATTTTATAAAAAAAATAATTAAAGTTTTCTATGCCATAAGATAAAGTAATTTGTAATAATAATTTGAGTATAGTGATTTACAAAGTAAAACTAAAGGGGAAATCCATGAAAAATAGTATTACGGTTACGGACAATAGAAACGGTAAAATATATGAGTTTGGTATACTTGATGGGACGAGAGGTCCTAGCGTCGTAGATATATCCACATTTTATTCCAAAACAGGCTTGTTCACTTACGATTTGGGCTACACGACGACGGCTAGTTGCACCTCCGATATCACTTTTATCGACGGAGACAAGGGGGAGCTCAGATACAGAGGTATTGAAATCAGCGAATTGGCTCTTGAACACAACTATCTGGACACTTGTTATCTTCTTTTAAATTCCAAGCTCCCCGATACAACGGAATCCAAAGATTTTGATTTAGAACTCAGGCATAGATCTTTTTTGCATGAAGGTTTAATTAACCTCTTTAAAGCCTTCCCATCGGACGCACATCCCATGGCAACACTCTCTTCCGCCACCTCGGCACTATCCTCTTTTTACTACGACCATTTAGATATTCACAATGAAGCAGAGTATCAGGAGATGGCAAGAAGGATTATTGCAAAAATCCCTACAATAGCAGCTTTTGCATATAGATATTCTATCGGTGCGCCTTTCATACAGCCCGATATTGATAGAAGCTTTACTGAAAATTTTCTCTATATGCTCAGAGCGTATCCCGGCGGAAAAATGCACAGGAATATCAACGGCGAAGATAGAATACGGGAAATTGAAATCAAAGCACTCGATACTATCTTCACCCTCCATGCCGACCATGAACAAAATGCTTCCACGACCACGGTCAGAACCGTTGCCTCTACGGGCGCACATCCTTATGTAGCGATTAGTGCAGGAATTTCTGCACTTTGGGGAAGAGCCCACGGCGGTGCGAACGAGTCCGTCATCGCACAACTTGAAATGATTGGGAGCGTGGAAAATGTAGATAAATTTATCGCACGGGCGAAAGACCCGGATGATGAGTTCAAACTCATGGGATTCGGGCACCGTGTGTACAAAAATTTTGATCCCCGTGCAAAAATTTTAAAAGAACTTCAAGACAAACTCAAAGATGAGCTTAAGCTTGATTCCCGCTTGATGCAAATTGCTCAAAAAATTGAGGAAATTGCCTTAAATGACGAATATTTTATCAGCAGAAAACTCTATCCTAACATAGACTTTTATTCGGGTGTGATTTTAACCGCACTTCAAATTCCAAAATCTATGTTTACCCCTGTATTTGTAATAGGCAGAACGGTTGGATGGATTACTCAGTGGATAGAATTTAAAAAAGATAAAAAAACAAAAATAGCAAGACCCAGACAGCTCTATGTAGGCAAATGAGCGCAAAAAGATAATCAATATTTAACTAAAGCTTGGATATAATCCCGAAAAAATAATAGGCGCAAACCTTTTTGCTTTGTGCCTCAACAAGAGAAACAATCATGGTAACAGTACAAAAATTAACAATGCGTTACGGTAATAGAGTATTATTTGAAAATATCAATCTCAAGCTTGACCGCCACAAAAGATACGGTCTCATCGGTGCAAACGGTGCGGGAAAAACTACTTTTTTAAAAATATTATGTGGACAAATAAAAGAATATGAGGGTGAAGTAATCATCCCAAAAGCAAATAAAGTAGGTGTTTTAGGGCAAAATCAGTATGCTTTTGAAGATTATA
The DNA here is from genome assembly GCA_022729795.1 of Sulfuricurvum sp. GTDB lineage: Bacteria > Campylobacterota > Campylobacteria > Campylobacterales > Sulfurimonadaceae > Sulfurimonas. The sequence goes on from DZBD01000060.1 coordinate 6,173, forward strand.
CTATTATGGATGCTGTTTTATACGGAAACAAAAGACTCTTCGATGCCATTAAAGAAAAAGAAATTATCTACGCAACAGGTGATTTTGAAGATGATGCGGTCAATAACCGTCTTGCTGATTTGGAAGTTATCTGCGTGGAAGAAGACCCTACTTATGAATATGATGTCAATATTGCAAAAATTCTTGAAAATGTCGGCATCCCTGCAGACCAACACAATAACCTCATGTCAACGCTTGACAGTGCAGACAAGTTTAAGGTTCTTTTGGCTCAGGTTCTCTACCCGAAACCGGATGTATTATTCCTCGATGAGCCTACCAACAATCAGGATATCGAAACAATAAGCTGGCTTGAAAACGAACTTCAAAGACACGAGGGGACAATGGTTGTTATCTCTCACGATAGACACTTTTTAAATGCCGTCGTAACCAATATCTTGGATGTGGATTATCAAAAAATTCGCGAATTTTCAGGAAATTTTAACGACTGGTATATCGCTGCAAACGTCATCGCAAAACAAAATGAACTCAACAATGCAAAACAAGAAAAAGAAAAAGAGCAACTCGAAGCTTTCGTGCGAAGATTTAGTGCCAATGCTTCTAAAGCAAAACAAGCAACTTCAAGACAAAAACAACTTGAAAAACTTGTAATCGAAGATATCAAACCCTCTTCACGCCGTGATCCTAGTATCGTTTTTAAAGCAAAAAGAGCGATGGGAGATGAAGCACTTCACATTACAAATATCAGCCACTCTTACGGAACAAATGAAGTCCTTAAAAATATCTCTCTAAAATTTATTCCAGATGAAAAAGTAGCACTTATCGGACCAAACGGTGTGGGTAAAACAACTCTTATGAAAATAATTATGGAAGAGATGAAACCAAGCTCGGGTGAAGTTCACTGGGGAGCCACAATCGAAAATAGCTATTTTCCTCAAGATACGGCCGATATCATCAAGGGTGATGGAACGCTTTATGATTGGCTCAAATCTTTCAATCCTAAGGGCGATATGGCAGAGGTGAGAAACTGTCTTGGTCGTATGCTTTTTAACGGTGAACAGCAAGAAAAATCAGTGATAAGCATCTCTGGTGGTGAAAAACACAGAATGATGCTCTCTAAGATGATGCTTGAGGGGGGAAACTTTTTAGTTCTTGATGAACCTTCTAATCACCTTGACCTTGAGGCAATCGTTGCACTCGGCGAGGCACTTTACAACTTCAAAGGAAACGTAATCTGTGTGTCCCATGACCGTGAGTTATTGGATGCTTTTGCTAACCGTATTATTGAACTTCATGCGGATGGAACATATACGGATTTCAAAGGTACCTACGAAGAGTTTGCCGAAGCAAAAGCAAACGGCGAAGTAAGGTAATCCACATGCCAAAATATGAAAACTTTTTAGGACTGGGCATTGCCGGCAATTTTGCATTACATTTAGAACAAGCAGGCGAATTGGAAGACTTCAAAAATATTATCACGGCAGAGGAAGCAGCTCCAAAAGGGATGTTCCCTTTTTATCTTCCAAAACCGCTTGCTCCTGTGGATCAGGCTGCTTTGCATGCCAAAGATATTTTATGTGTCTATCCCCTTTCCTCTTCCAATATTAAACTCCCAAGTTTTGATGCAAACGTGCAGGCAGAACCGGAGGTAGGACTTATTTGTGATTTGGAGTATGTAGCGGGGAAACTCTCCAAAATAACTCCAAGCTATTTTGGCGCTTATAATGACTGTTCTATCCGCGTAGCAGGAGCAAGTAAAATAAGTGACAAAAAAAATTGGGGAGAATATTCCAAAGGTTTTAGTAATACTTTAATTAAAATTGATAAATTTGAAGAGGGGGGAGTGATGGACAGTTACTCTCTTTGCAGTTTTCTTAGACGTAATGGAGAACTTCATGCGTACGGGGAAGATGTAGAACTCTGCGGCTATAGCTACTTTTACGAAAAACTTTTAGATTGGATGCTCAACCAAATAAACACGCAAGAAGATTTTGGTCCGCTTGAGCCGCTTGAAGAGTACATCATGGCATGTGGAAATCCAAAAGAGGCTCTCATTAGCATAGGTGCTACACGCTATACGGAATACGGGGAAAAAACATTTTTACAATCCGGCGATGAAGTTGTTATTGTTGTTTATAACAGAGATAAAATAAAATCCCAAGATGTCACACTGATGATACAAAACAGCGCTTATGATGATAAAAATATGAGTGTCTTGGCGCAAAAAGTTTTTTAATGAGCAGAGGCAAAAAACTCGACATCTTTATAGGTGCCGAGATAGATGAGGGTTGGAGCAAGATTCAAACCCCTAGAAAAAGTACCCTCTCCAATGAAACTTTAGAACCTTCAAAACATTTTCTTGTTTTTGCCAAGGAAAAAAGAAGGGGCAAAACAGTTACTTTGATCGGAGAGTTCCACATGCCGGAATCTACTGCTGCAACTACCCTCAAAAATATCAAAAAGAAGCTTGGTTGCGGGGGAACATACAAGGATAGCTGGATGGAATTTCAGGGAGAGATTAAAGAGAAACTCCGAGCACTTTTGGTAGAAGAGGGATTTCGATTCAAACACGGGCATTAAGCACTTAATTCTTCCTCTAAAGCCTGTGCTCTTGCTTCACTGATATCTGCACTACTCACACAGCGGTCCCTTCCCTCTTCCTTTGCTCTATAAAGCATTTTATCGGCGGATGAAATTAATATATCGTCGTTCAATGCATCATCAGCAATGCAACAAACTAAGCCGATAGAGATGGTTAAAAATGAATTTACTTTAGAATTGTGGTGTTCTATTTTTCTTGCTTTAACGGCTTCACAAAGAGTATGCGCCAATTTTACACTATTCGCCTCATCGGTATCCGTAAGAAGAATACCGAACTCCTCTCCCCCTAATCTAAAAACAAAATCACTTGGTCTTTGCAGAATCTCTTTTAATATCTGCGCAACAGTTTTAAGCGCTTCGTCACCTTTTATATGTCCATAGGTGTCATTATATTGTTTGAAAAAATCTATATCTATCATCATAAAAGTTATGTAGGCATGTGTGCGTTTTGCGCGCTTTAATTCTCTCTCATACACAAGGTTAAAATATCTTCGATTATTTAAAGATGTAAGGGCATCTATATAAGATACATTTTCGAGTTTTTTATTTGCCCTTATGAGTTTATTCGTCGTAATTTCAAGCTTAGTATGATCTTTTTGGATACTTCTAAAAACATGATAAGAGATGAGAAGTATTGCAATAATGATTAGTAACAACATCATCCCCACCTTGATAAGAACATAATCATATTTTTCTAAAAAAGTTTTTCTCTCAAACTGCGCCACTTCTATTTCGTATTTGATTAATTTTTGTATTATTTTGTCAATATGTGAAATCTGCTTTTCAAGCGACAATACAGATATTTTACTCATATCCTCCTTGCCTTTTGCAACTTGGAGCATCTTCAAAAAAAAGTTATTTGTGTTGTTTAATTCTAATGAGAGATATTCTATATATTGCAACTCCTCTTCTCTTTTGTAATGCCCTTCATAACTTTTCCAAAGTTTTTTTATTTTTACAAGAGATTTTTCCACTTCAAAAGAGGCAAGGTCAGGACTAATTTCTCCATATTTTGCTCTTAAAAAAGCACTTTGCAAATCAGAATGATATGTTTGCAAAATTTCATTTAATTCCGATACGGGGATAAGTGAACCGAAATACAAGGAATCAAGGTTTTTTTTCATCACATTTATATTCATAGCACCCATTATCCCCGTGGATATAAGCCCAATCGTAATAAGTAAAAAGAGAAAAAAAAGCTTACTTCTAAGTTTCAAAGCTTCTATAAACTGCATGTAACTCCTTCCATTGCTTCTCTCTAAGCACATCCTATGCCATATTTACCAAGTAGAAGTACAATTTTGTACATAAAATTTATATTATGATAAAATAAGTAATAGATAAAAAAAGAGGGCAAATTGCAATGGCAAAGAGAGAATTTAAAAACAAAAGAATAAAACAAATTATCAAAAATATTGCAGATGATTTCCGTCATTCTCAAGAAATCGGGGATTATCCACTCTTGTTTTATAAAGCAGATACTCAAGGGCTTATTAATGGTGCTGAAATAGACAAGATGCTTGAATATGTTACGACGGGACTTCGCGAGTTGAGTAAAAATATTGAGTGGAGAGAGGAATTTCTCCAAGAAAATGCAGGTGCCGACGAAATAAAAATGCTCCAAAATATGAAAATAATTGAAGAAGAATATATAGAATTACAAGAGTTTTTAACAAAATAAAAGGTTGTTTTATGAAATTATTTTTTTTAGTTTTACTGCCGACCATGATTTTATGGGCTGCTTCTTTAGATTCAAAACTCTACGAAGGGGACAACAAAGAGCCTTATTATCAAGAGATACAAAAGCAGATTGAAGATTCCCTGAGTACCGATAAAACTACACAAGAGAATGCGAAAGAGGAACTATTGCAGTTGTCTAGGGTACGCACGGCCGCATCCCAGACGATTCAAATAGAAAAACTCGAAATTCCGAATTTATCGGGTGCTGCCGTTAACGCACAAGACTACTATGATACACTCAATACCGTTGCTGCACTGCGCTATAAAATAAAAACTCATAGACATATGCTTCTGGATGTTCAATCCAAACTTTCTTTTTTAAAACAAAAAATCGACAATATTACTGAAGAAGAAAAACCTAAGCTTCTCTCATACCAACTGCAATTTGCCTACTATAAGCTCCAACAAAAAAATATTGATGAAAAAATACAAGGGTTATTCAAACAAAGTCAAGAAATTGCCCAAAATATTTTCAACACTCTTGCATCGGTAAAATGTGATATTTCAAGCACTCTTGATAAAAAATTACTTACAAATGAAAGCAGTATGGAACAAACGCTTCAACGTAAAATCTCATTACAAATCAGTCTTGAAAATGCACTCATACAAGAAAGTGATCTTAGAGAACAAATTCTCAAAAAAATAGCACTTGTTGAACAAGATTCTCAAAAACTTCTCACACAAAAAATAATGTTCTTCACACAAGAATCCCTTTGTTTTATACAAAAAAATAATAAAAAAGAGTATTTTGACATACTCACTCAGATAGAAACACTTACATCTCAGCTTACGAACGATACGAAGCAAATTTACAAAGAGCAACTTATTCTTTTGAGAGAACTAGCCAAAAACAAGTTTGGAGCAACGGGACTTTTCTTTGGAACTTTAATGCAAGAAATGAGGGATTTCATCCAAGGCGTACAAGAATATGTTTCATCCCCTCTTTTTGTGTTTAATGAACAGGCAATCAGTATATTAAGTATAGCAAAAGCTTTTGCATTAATTATCTTGGGATTTCTTGTCGGAATGGTCTATAAACGCTGGATAATGGGTGTTGCATCACGATGGGGCGTGAGCCAAATGGCAATACGTTTAACGGCAAATATGGGCTACTACCTTATAATCATTCTCACATTCATCTTTGCTCTGAGCAGTATGGGTATTGACATGTCCTCTTTATCTTTAATTGCCGGGGCACTCTCTATCGGTATAGGTTTTGGTCTTCAAACTGTTGTCTCGAACCTTATCGCAGGCTTGATACTGATGTTTGAGCGCACCATACGCATCGGAGACGTTATCGAAGTAAGCACTACTCTGCGCGGAAGAGTAACCGATATGCGCATCCGATCTACAACCATTAAAACTTTTGACAATATCGATATTATTATTCCAAACTCCTCCTTTATTCAAAATAACGTTATCAACTGGACACTCGAAGACCTCACAAGAAGGATTCACATCCCTTTTAGTGTTGCTTATGCAACTGAGGTTGAGGACATTAATAAGGCTATTTTAGGTGAGCTAGAACTCAGTAACTTATCCTACATCAAGCACCATAGCGAAAAATATCCCGAAATTTGGATGATTGCGATGAACAGCAGCAGCGTTGATTTTGAACTCCTTGTTTGGGTAGAGTGGGATAATAAGTTTCGCCCTAACTCACTTAAATCCGACTTTCTTATTATGATTTATAATGCTCTGAGAAAACATCATATCGAGATTCCGTTTCCGCAATTGGATTTGCATGTCAAACAAATTCCAACTCAATCATAAAGGATAGCAAATGACAAAAGTAACATCCTACGGAGCGGCACAAACCGTAACCGGTTCCTGCCACCTTGTAAAGATAGACTCTTTACGGATTTTAGTAGATTGCGGTATGTTTCAAGGAGATGGAGGGAGTCAAAGAAATTATGAAGATTTTGGGTTTGAGGCTTCTAAAATTGATTATCTCATTTTAACACATGCTCATCTTGACCATATAGGAAGAGTTCCAAAACTCATCAAAGAGGGGTTTAAGGGTAAGATTATTGCCACAAAACCTACTCGGGATATAGCAAAAATTATGCTTCTTGACAGTGCAAAAATTTTAAAAGAAGAATATAAAATCTTAATAAAAAAAGCAAAGAGACGCGGGGATGAAGATTTGATTCATGAACCTCTTTATAGCGAAGAAAACGTGAAGCAATTATTTGCAAAAAAATGGCATACGCTTGAGTATTACCAAGATTATAAATTGGGGCATCATGCCATTGTTTCACTGGGCAATGCCGGGCATATTATGGGAAGTGCTTTTGTAATGATTGATTATAAAGAACATGAAAAACAAAAACGTATCGTATTTTCCGGAGATATCGGCAGTCCTGAGCGATTGATAATTGACAGTGTAGATAAATTAGACCAAGCAGATACCCTTTTTATTGAGTCCACCTATGGAGACCGAAATCATAAGTCTCTCAAAGAAAGTGTAGAAGAGTTCAAAAGTGCGGTTACCAATACCATTAACGAAAACGGAAATGTTCTTATCCCCTCCTTTGCGCTTGAGCGTACGCAAGAAATTTTATGGCTATTACATGAGATGTACGAAGAGGGATTGTTGCCTCAATGTAGAGTTTTTTTGGACAGTCCACTGGCGATAAAAGCAACAGAACTTTATAACAAATACCCTTTTCATCTCAGTGATGCGCCTGAAGCGGAATCATCTATAGGCAAAGACCCATTTTCTTTCAAATGGCTCGAAACTACGCAGTCCCGTGACCAATCTATCAAAATAAACAGTGTGAAAAAGCGCTCTATCATTATTGCGGGTAGCGGCATGTGCAACGGCGGGCGAATTATGCAACACCTAAAACACAGACTATGGAACCCAAACAATGCCGTGATTTTTGTCGGCTACCAAGTGGAAGGAACACTGGGCAGAAGCATTGTAGACGGTGCAAAATATATCAAACTTTATGGAGAAGAGATTGTAAACAAAGCTACCGTTTACACTATAAACGGCTTTTCTGCACATGCCGACCAAAACGATTTAATAGAATGGATACGACCTATAAAAAAATTAAACAAATTATTTCTTATCCATGGAGAAACTGCAAAGATGGATATATTTACACAGGTAATAAAACAAAAACTCGATATTGATGCTCAAATAATGCAATACGGTGTTTCTGTTGAACTCTAGGGGACTATAGAGGTGAAAAATCAAGATTTAAACAATCAAGAGTGTCCTATCCCAAAGCTGAGTTTCGTACGTCAAGAAAAACTTCCAAGCCAAAGACCTAAGCCTGCATTTGATGACCGTGATGTGCCTAAAATGATAAAACAGCTACAAGAAAGTCCGAATTATCGTATTGCAGATGAAGACCCTGATTTTCTCAGAGAAGATGCAGTAAGAGGGATGAGACTTCAGGCTGATTATCTCAAAACTGAGCTTCTTCTCAAAAAGTTCGGTATTCACCATACAATCGTTGTCTTTGGAGGAACGCGCATTGTAGAAGCTTCAGAAGCACGCAGAAAACTACATAAAATACAAAGAGCACTAGAACAAAACCCTTATGACGAAACGCTTTTACTCAAACTCCAAGTAGCTCAAAACATACTGAAAAAGAGTTCATTTTATGAGATTAGCAGAGAATTTGGACGTATAGTCGGTCTCTCGGGCGCAGGAGCGAGCGATTGTAGACTAACTATTATGACGGGAGGAGGTCCAGGCATTATGGAAGCCGCGAACAGAGGCGCTTTTGATGTGGGGGCAAAATCTATCGGACTCAACATCAGCCTCCCGCACGAGCAGTTTCCCAACCCTTATATCTCCCCTGAGCTCTGCTTCCGTTTTCACTATTTCAG
>DZBD01000061.1 GCA_022729795.1 Sulfuricurvum sp.
TCTTCATATAGAATAACTGGTAGTAGTTACTATAATGTTGATACGGATTCTTATATTTTCTGGAATGGAGTTACTTGGCAAGAGTTTCAGTCTGGATCGTTATGGTCTGAAATATACAGAGAAGATTGGGAAACCGGAACATTAGCATCATTGGGATGGGCTGTAAAACAAGCCGCTGATACTACATTAGATTTGCACTGGCAGATAGGAACATCTGAAAAAGCTGTTGGCACAAGAAGCCTTTATGTGAGTAGGGCTAATAATGTTAACTTAACAAATCCAGCTTCTTACTTAGGGAATACCGCAAATAGAGTAATCCACATATCTAGGAATTTTGCAATGCCTACAGATGTCTCTGGAAGGCAAGTCAATAAACTAAGACTCCGAGCTTATTGGAGGTGTCTAGGACAAAGTATTTATGACTACGCAATTGTTCATATAGTTACAACTGGTTATACTCTTACAGCAAATAGTGCTATAGTAGCAAATGGAACGGATAGGATTGCTATAGGGGATGGTTATTATAATGAGCAGTACAACTGGCAGATTTCCACAATAGAATTACCAGATCAGTTTAATGGTGCAACATTAAGAGGGCAGTCTGTTAAGCTAGTAATCTCATTTATAGCAAACGCTTCTGTAATATATGATCCACCAATGTGTGTAGACTTACTAAAACTTGAATTCATTTAAACCATGAGATTAGTTAAAAACAAAAAAGATGATTCGTTTGCTTATATAGTAGACGAATCTTTTGTCGAAGCGCTTCATATCGATTATTCAAATTCTGTATGGCATTGGATTAATAAAGGAGTGCAGTTTCTTTCTAAAAAAGAATTAAATATAATTTTAAAAACATTTAATTTTGATTCATTAAGAGATGAAGAGAAGAAGATGGTTGCTTTATGTGGTATTGGAACTATTACTCAAAGAGATTCGGTCTTATCTAAAGAGGAGCAAGTTAAATTAATAGCCAATGGGTATGCTCCTTTTTTAATAGATGGGAGTAAAGAGAGTGATGGGCGTAATTATTTCAATAACTTTAGAGCTGAACTTGTTTATGATTATAAGCACTCTATTAAGACTGATACTGAAATATTCATGATAGAATCGAAATTAAAAGAAGTTACAAATAATCTCATTAAAGGAGATTGGATGTCTGCTTTTTACGTGCTTAATACTATATCTACTGATGTTCATATTACTGCTGATATTAAAAATAGATTATTAAATGATTTTAGCGATTATATCTTAAACAATTATTAACCATGAAATACAATATATACAATTTCGTAACAAGTTTCTACTTTGTACTTGGAATATCTTTGGTTATCACAATGATAGGTTTGATTACATGGTATGAGCCATTGTTTGCTTTTGGTTTAATTGCCTTTACTTTAGAATCTCTGTATGTTTTAATACATGCTTGGATTATTAATCCTATATGCAGCTATAATACTAAGATTATACGGAAAGGATTACGTAGGCCTTTACTACAAATCCCATTCTGTTTACCACGATTATTAGATACAGACAAAATATACATAGCTAAAACCATTATCCCTAACAAATCTATGTTCACTGGTGAAGGCCATATCAACAAACTATTTGGATTTTCTGATAACAAATTATTTGAGTTCAATCAGGTACACAATAATAGTTTTCGTTTTGGGTGGAAATCAAAAGATGATAAGGCAATAGAGATATATGCTTACTATTACGTTAACGGTAAGCGTTATGGAAAGTTTATTGATAATTTGCTGTTCGGTAATTCTTACATCCTGACCATAGAAAAACAATCTGATGCAGTAGTTTTTAAAGTCTATGATACTCAAAATAACAATTATGTTCTAAAGTATTACGTTGATTACAAGAGTGAAAGGAGATTTGGCTATCAATTGGGGATATTCTATGGCGGAGAGCCAAGAGCACCGCATAAAATAAAGTTTAAAATGTGGTAGGATTTTAGTAAAATTATACCATTAAACTTATTTATTTATGGATAGCGAATTAACTAAAACTGGAGCAGATATAACCGAACAAGCGGTTCTCAAATTAACGCCAGATGGGGCCTTGTATTTTTTATTTGGCATAATTGGACTGATAGCTTTATTTATTATATTAAACTATATCAGGAATAGGAAAAGAGACGTTAAAACATCTGTGTTTGAGGATAGCATGATTAATAGTCAAGTGTTATTACAGCGAATTGTAATACAACAAGACATTATATTAGCAAAGCATTATAATATTCTTGATCTTGATTTAATAAGCAATGTAGCTGATAGAACCTTTAGTCTTTCTAAATACGAAATTATAAGATTGTATTGTGATATAACAAGCTCTAATAAAGACAATTATGAGGAGGTTATTCCTATTGTTAATAATAAGATCAGGAATTTATATAATGCAGATAAGGAGCTTATGTCTAAAATTAAATACGACAAGCTCCTTAATGATGATAAGAGTTTAGGCAAGTTAATGGATGATGATTGGGCAGTAGAGATACAGAAGGTTATCATGGAAGCTGTTTTGTCGAAAAAGAATAAATTTATTGTAAGGGATTTACTTGACAGTATGTTTGAGCAGTTTTTGAATAGTTATATCATTAAAATTAAAGAACATGAGCGTAAGTTATAAGAATATATTCCGTAGTATAGTTACTACAATTATAAGTATTATTTTGGCTGGGTTTGCCACTGTATTATTGTATTATTTGGTAAAGGAAAAAGAAACTGATTATATGCCATACATTCCCTCTGGGTTATTATATATTGCATCAGGTGTATTTCTATTTGCTGATGACAAGACATTTGTGAATTTAATTAATAATTTAACCAATAAATTTTCTAACAACCAACCAGTATGAGAGGAGTATTAAAAAGATATAATTCAAAGTATATTTATGCTTTAGATGCAGGTCATGGTATAAATACACAAGGGAAAAGAAGCCCTGTATGGGCTGATGGAACTCAATTGTTCGAATGGGAATATAACAGACAGATAAGAGAGGAAATTGTTGCTTTATTGGATATTGAAAAGATAAGCTATTATATTGTTAATCCCGAGAAATTTGATGTATCGTTATCTGAAAGAGCATTAAGGATTAATAGGGAGTTAGCTGGTTATAAAAAGATAGCTATATCTATTCATGGTAATGCTGCTGGTGCAAAAGAAGCACAAGGCTTTGAGGTATTTACAACACGTGGTACTACGATGTCAGATAAGCTTGCTGAAATTATGTATAATAAAGTTGAAAAGTCAAAGCTTTTTAACATGAGAAAAGACACTACTGATGGTGATTCAGATAAAGAGGAGAACTTTACTATTCTTGTTCAGGCTAATTGCCCTATCTTCTTGACCGAATCTGGATTTTACACTAATGAAGTGGAGTGCAAGAAAATGATGACCACGAAATTTGTTAAAGCTGTTGCTAAATTACATGTTGATGCTATTAAAGAATTTGAAAATGTTGCCATATAAGAATTATACTAACGTAGAGATGTACGATTTGCTTATTCTTCAAACTAGAGGTATTGAGATAATGAAGCAGATAAAGTTAAGGAAATTAATTGGGCTTGCTTTTGCTGATAACTGGAGTCCTGTTAATGACTTTGATGGGTGTACAGTTGTTCAAGACGACAACCACCCTTCTTTATCTTGTTTTATACATGATTGGTTATGGATAACTGGCAAAGGTGGGAAAGCATCTAATAAGTTATTCTATGATTTAATGTTGGCTACTGGTGTTAGTAAAGGAATGGCATTAACAAGATACTATGGTGTTCAAATTGCATGGTATCTTGTGTATCGATTTAAGAGCAGAAGTTATAGTCGTATTAAATTAGATGAAGTAATGGAAATATGGAACTTCAAGTAAAAAATATTTTTTTAATAAGTGCTATTGGGCTTGTTATATTTGGTCTATTTTATGGTATGCATAAATATGTGTACGCTAAAAACGAATACCATAGAATGGAAGCTAATTATAAAGCAGCAACATCATCTGTAACATCATATAAGGACAAGAATAATGAGCTGGTATTTGAGAATAAAGAATTAAGGCTTACTGCAAATGAGTTTAAGGGTAGCTTTGATTCATTGCATTTGTATATACGTAAAACATATACAGACATGGGTGTAAATGTAAAGAAAATTGAAAAAGCTTTACTTATCATTCAGAAAGGGGAAGGCAGTGGAATTGTTTATTTAATGGATACTGTAATTTTAAAAGATACTTTGAGATTCGGTAATATACAAGATAAGTTTTTATCTTTGGATTTCATGGTTAAGGGAGATAGTCTAACGTACTCTTATTTATATAAAGATACATTAGTACATATATTAACAAAAAAGAAAAGAGAGCTAAGGGATAATGGAAAGGAAAGGACATTTATAGAAAAATTGATAAGCCCTGATTGGCAATATATTTTATTGACCAAATCATCTAATCCAAATGCTGTTATTGAAAATGCTCTAAATATTAAGTTCGAAAATTATAAAGGAGAAAAGCGATGATTAATGGATATGAAGACGAAAAGAAACTTATTCAAAGTGATATTGACAGAAGCAATCAGAATATTTCGACTGACGTAAAGGTAAGTGAGAATGAATCATCTGGAGGCTTAATAACTGACAAGATGATAAGTTTACTTAACTATAGATTGAATGAAGAGGAGTATTCTTCACGACTATACAAATCAATGGCTAATTACCTTCGATTTAATGGTAATTTTGGGGCTGCTAAGTTATACGATAATTATTCACAAGAAGAATTAGAGCATGCTAAATGGGTATATGATTATATGCAGAGCATGAATATTATGCCTGAAATTAGAGAAATTAGGAAGCCTGATTGTGAGTTTGAATCTGTTATCGATGTTTACGAGAGAGCGTATAACCATGAAATCGAAATAACAAAACAATGTTTGACATTAGCGAAAACATGTAAAGATGAAGATGATTTTATGACTATGCCTTTAGCTCATAAGTATATCAATGAACAGAGAGATGAAATAGCTAAAGCTAAGGCAATACTTGATAGAGTAAAAGCATTTGGTGGTAGTGATATTATTATGTACGAAATTGATGAATCATTGCTCGAAGGAGAAGTAATATATTAATTATGGGAGCAGATTTTAGTTGGCTGAATCTTATTGATGCTGTTGTAAAAATGCAACAGTCGAATCAGTCTGTACAAGCATATGCAGGAACAACGCAATTAGCACAAGCCCCTGTCGAGGTTGGTACTGAAAATAATACTATAGCGACTTTAAAGGCTAATGAAAGCAATCCAATGGCTATTGTAGATAATTACAATGGTAGTCAGAGAGGTAAGGAGATAACATCTTCCGATATAGGGAGCACTCAGGCAGCAGATCAAAAAGTCGAACAATTAAGTGGTACTGAAAGTGCAGACCCCAAACCTAATAAAGGATTGGTTGCACTAGGTAAAGTTGGCACATCAATGCTGAATGGCTTGGGATTTAGTACAAAGGACGGTTCTGCTGGTCAAAATTGGCAATCCGGGGCTCAACTTGCTGGAACTGTTGCTGATATTGCTAAGGCATCTATTAAGCTTAATGAGAATCAAGCGAAGTATGGGGCGGCTGGCGACACAGCATCTAGTAGCATTCTGTCAACCGTGAGTAGTGTAAATCCTATTTTCAAAGCTGCTGTATCTATTGGTCAGGCAGGGAGTAAATTTGCTGAATCTAAGATTAATTATGATAAATATGGGCGTACAAGTACAACCGGCTCTGATGCTACATGGAGCCAAGTTAGTGCTGCTTTTACGCCAGATAAGACATTAGGAGCTGCTAATAAAAGCATGAAAGAAGCTGGACTAGACCCCGGTAGTTGGAAAGATGTAAAATACGCTATTGGAGATGGTAATTTCTGGAAAGGCTTTGGAGCGTGGAAACAGAATATACAGAATAAAGTTGGTGATTGGAGGGCAAAAGCGGATGAGGCTTATCAAGATAAAATGAAAGTGTTTAAAGAGTCACAAGGTGATATTAATGAATCGAGAAATAGATTTCTTAATGCTAAAGCAGATGCGTCATATATCTATGGTAATAATGGTCAAATGAGGGTAGCTTTAAGAGGTGGTATTATTGGTACTATTGTTATTGATAATAGCTACTCAAATGTATATCGCAAAATTGCTTATCATTATACTATGCCTAATGTTGAAATTAAAAGAAGTAATATCATCTTAGGGCTTAAAAAAGGTGGAAGTATAATCCCCGGAGGAGTACTCCATTCTGAAAGTAATAATATTGGAGACCATGGAATCCCTATTGTATTTAATGGTTATAAAGTCATGGAAATAGAAAAGGATGAGTTTATTCTTAGGAAGGAAATATCTTCTAAAATTAAAGAGCTTAGAGAGCAATACGCCAAAAGTAAGGATGATGATATTTTAAATGAAATTGGTGAGTTAATGATTGAGGAGATGAAAAATAATACATTCTCTTTTACGAAGAAATACGCTTGCTTGAATAATAATACGTGTACTATTTAATATTTAGATTATGAAAATATTTCAATCCATACCATATCCAGAATACACAACAGTAGAACGAAACGCCTTAGTAGGAACACTAAAGGGTTATCGTATCTTCAACACCACTAAAGGAATATTTGAAAAGTGGAACGGAACAGCATGGGAGCCGGAAGAAGCTTCTAATATGCCTAAGACGGTTTTTATCTCTAAGTCAGGTAATGATACAACTGGAAAGGTAGAGAATGGATATTTCCCTTTTCTAACTTTACAAGCAGCTTGGGATGCTTTACCAGTTGATGCCTATGGATGGGATATTAAATTCATTTTAGAAAACACAGGTGAAGTATTTGAAACGGAAGTTGGTTTTAGAAATGACAGAAATATCAGCTTTGTTAATATACATATTCCCAAAGGTATGACATTAACTAATAGTAAAAGTGATAATTCAAGTGTACTTCATTACGATAATGCTGGAGTTGTATTGTGTAGGGTTAATATTTATGGAGAAGGCAGTATTACGAGGACAGGCACACCATCATCTCCTACCTCTACATGGTGTATTAAGGGTAGTAGTATGACAAACATATTAGGATTTGACACGATTAGGAATTATACCGGTGGTGGGGCTATTAGGGATGTATCTCGCATTGAGAATGGAAACTTAATTAAATCAAGTTATTGGTCTATATTGGATGCGTATCGAGGTGATCACATCAAGAATGTAAAGCTAATAGAGGGGGTTACTGCGCTTCGCTTATGTGATCATATGATAGAGAATTGCGTTGTTAAATCTGATGGTGGCCCAGTAAACAATCCTGGATATGCTGGATTAAAAGCTAAGAACTCAACATTTATAACAGAGAATTTCCCTGTAACGTCATATGCAATCTCAACTATTGATATTGAAAATGTTAGGGTTTATAATGAGTATGACACCAACAATGTAAGCGGAATATCCTATGGTGGGTTTGGTATATCAACTACGATTAGGATAAAAGATTCTGTTGTAGCTATTAAAAATCCAGATTCTGGAACTGGGAAATACTCAATAAAAGGTGGTGGAACGTTATCAGATGCTGAAATATCTGGTTTGATAGTAAATAAAGAACTAGATAGACAAATAACAACAACTTCATCACCACAAGTAATTAGAAGAACATTAGTATCAAGACAAGCTACTGATATTAATTATAGTATATGGGCTTCGCATCATGCTTATATTTCTCATGATGATACTCAAACTTATTGTGATAAAATAACAATAACAGCTTTGACGACAGATACAGACGAACAAGTAATTGATAAACTCATTAGTGCGTGGGATGCTATCAAGGCTACAAGTACATGGTTTAATGGATATACTGTAAGCAAAGGATTTGATGGAACTAATTGGTATTTAGAATCAACATCAGAGCATATTCTGAAAAGATTAAACGAAAGAATTGGTACATCTGGTTCTGGTGCTAGTATGGACACTAATGATTTTGTGGTAACGATACCTACTTCTGTTTATGGATTATACAATCATCTTGATCCAGATAATTTACACGGAAATATTAGAGTAAACAAATCAGCAGGAACTACTACTATTGATGATGAAGCTAGAGGAACATTATATACAATACCATTATATTAAAAAGAGATATTATGAAAATAGTATATCATTTTTTGTTTGTGTTTCTTAGAAGTAACTTATATACTATTTAATATTTAGATTATGAAAATATTTCAATCCATACCATATCCAGAATACACAACAGTAGAACGAAACGCCTTAGTAGGAACACTAAAGGGTTATCGTATCTTCAACACCACTAAAGGAATATTTGAAAAGTGGAACGGAACAGCATGGGAGCCGGAAGAAGCTTCTAATATGCCTAAGACGGTTTTTATCTCTAAGTCAGGTAATGATACAACTGGAAAGGTAGAGAATGGATATTTCCCTTTTCTAACTTTACAAGCAGCTTGGGATGCTTTACCAGTTGATGCCTATGGATGGGATATTAAATTCATTTTAGAAAACACAGGTGAAGTATTTGAAACGGAAGTTGGTTTTAGAAATGACAGAAATATCAGCTTTGTTAATATACATATTCCCAAAGGTATGACATTAACTAATAGTAAAAGTGATAATTCAAGTGTACTTCATTACGATAATGCTGGAGTTGTATTGTGTAGGGTTAATATTTATGGAGAAGGCAGTATTACGAGGACAGGCACACCATCATCTCCTACCTCTACATGGTGTATTAAGGGTAGTAGTATGACAAACATATTAGGATTTGACACGATTAGGAATTATACCGGTGGTGGGGCTATTAGGGATGTATCTCGCATTGAGAATGGAAACTTAATTAAATCAAGTTATTGGTCTATATTGGATGCGTATCGAGGTGATCACATCAAGAATGTAAAGCTAATAGAGGGGGTTACTGCGCTTCGCTTATGTGATCATATGATAGAGAATTGCGTTGTTAAATCTGATGGTGGCCCAGTAAACAATCCTGGATATGCTGGATTAAAAGCTAAGAACTCAACATTTATAACAGAGAATTTCCCTGTAACGTCATATGCAATCTCAACTATTGATATTGAAAATGTTAGGGTTTATAATGAGTATGACACCAACAATGTAAGCGGAATATCCTATGGTGGGTTTGGTATATCAACTACGATTAGGATAAAAGATTCTGTTGTAGCTATTAAAAATCCAGATTCTGGAACTGGGAAATACTCAATAAAAGGTGGTGGAACGTTATCAGATGCTGAAATATCTGGTTTGATAGTAAATAAAGAACTAGATAGACAAATAACAACAACTTCATCACCACAAGTAATTAGAAGAACATTAGTATCAAGACAAGCTACTGATATTAATTATAGTATATGGGCTTCGCATCATGCTTATATTTCTCATGATGATACTCAAACTTATTGTGATAAAATAACAATAACAGCTTTGACGACAGATACAGACGAACAAGTAATTGATAAACTCATTAGTGCGTGGGATGCTATCAAGGCTACAAGTACATGGTTTAATGGATATACTGTAAGCAAAGGATTTGATGGAACTAATTGGTATTTAGAATCAACATCAGAGCATATTCTGAAAAGATTAAACGAAAGAATTGGTACATCTGGTTCTGGTGCTAGTATGGACACTAATGATTTTGTGGTAACGATACCTACTTCTGTTTATGGATTATACAATCATCTTGATCCAGATAATTTACACGGAAATATTAGAGTAAACAAATCAATAGGAACTACTACTATTGATGATGAAGCTAGAGGGACATTATATACAACACCATTATATTAAAAAAAGATATTATGAAAATAGTAAGTTTAAAATCTAAGAAAAAAGAGTATACTGTTTCTGTGTGTGTTTCTGATGAGGAGAAATACAAAGGATTATCTGGAGAGGAAACGATGCCTGACGATAGGGGTATGCTCTTTGTGTGGGATAAGAAGGTACGGCCTAAAATGGTTATGCGAGAAATGGAATTTGATTTATGTTTTATATTTCTTGGTAAAGATAACGCAGTATTGGAGATATTATCAGCGGATAAAGATTTTGATGGTGAAATTATTCCAAAAGATAGTATCTTTGCTGTATTAGAGTTGAACAAATCGGAATGCGATAATTTCGAGGTAGGAGAAATCGTAGAGATAGAAGAAGCCCCTGAGTTAAGGATAGTATCAATATCAATAGAGGCGAGACAGAATGGTGGTACTTTAACATCAGACCAAGAAAACGCTTTAAGCATTGGAGATGTAAAGTATGAGGTTAAGGAAAAAGATGTAAAAATCGAGAAAGGTAAGCTTCAAATTCTTGATGAGAATGGGTTTGTAGTAGACAATTTAGATGGTGATGAAGTTGTTTTTTCCATTAAAGATACAGAGGAATTGTATAACGAAACGGTATTGAAAAGCAAACCCGATGTTAGATTAGTTGGTAAGAGAATAATTGAGATGTTGGATATCCAAGATTCCGTTGAAGAATTGTATGTTAAAAAGTAAAGAAGTCATAAAAATTTTGTAAAATTGTAAAAAAAATAGAAAGGTTATGAAAAAGGATTATATCTCAATGTATGGTAGCAAGGATACACAAACTGCCATCAAAGCACGTCAGCAAGGTGGTGCAGTTCCAGTTCAACAGGCAGCTCCAGCTCCAGCACAAGAAGCAGCTCCACAAGGTGGCGGTGAACAAGCCGATCCACAGGCTTTGTTAGAATCATTTATTCAAGCTATGCAAGCTGGTGATCAACAAGCTGCTGCACAAATTGCTATGCAATTCACTTCTGTTGTAGCACAGTCAATGATGCAAGAACAACAGCAGATGGGTCAAATGGCTGCTGCATTACGAGGAGGAAGTGTTCCTTCTTTTGATAAGAATGGAAATCGAATTAAATAGTTAAATTTCCACTGTTATTTTGTTAGGAGAGGGGGCGGATAATTCTGTTCCCTTTTGTTTTAAATAAACATATTTTACATAACTATATGATAATAAGAGCATATCAAACCGGGGCTAATAAAACAACAACAGCGGATGTTAAGCCAACAGTCAAAAAGTCAAGTCCTATTGATGAAGAAAATGCAGCATTTACTGCATACGATATATACGGTGATCCAGAATTGGATATGTATTTTAATAAAAATCTCGATTATCAAACGAATTTACTGGGTGATGTTCTAAAGGAAGATGCTGAGCTTTCTGCAAAAGCACAAGAAAAATTAGCAAATTTTAAGGGTAAATCAAATACAGATGGGCAGATTTATACTATTAAAGGTGGGCAGCTACCTTCTGTAGAAGATGCTAATGATGCTGAGAAAATTGATGCTGCGATGGCTGGCTGGAGATATGCTAATTTTTTTAGTGGGCATGATGTGGAGTTAGAAAAAGGAATAGATGCTGAAATAAGTAGGATACAGGATTTATTGGTCGGTGCTGTTAAATATTCAGGTAATATAAAAGAAAGAGATGCAGCAATAAGTAGCGTATTAGGGGATGTAGCAGGTAAAGATAAAGATTTGTATCCTTTAGTAAGCTCAAAAATATCTGCAAATACATCTAGTGAATTGCTAAGTTTTATGGGTAATGAGTATGTTAGGTTTAAGGAATTCATAATCCCTAAAGATGTATTTTATTCTTCATTCGGGAAAGATGATAAATTTAATCCTGAGAAATTCAAAAAAGGATATGCCGAGCTTATTTCTTCGAATAAAATGTTGAAAGATGTAAATAAGAATTTAGCTTATGATTCTCTTTTGGCGGAGAATCCAACAGGCGGCATATCTACTATACTTAATCAAGAGATTAAAGATAATCCATTAGAATGGACTTCTATTGCTCTTAATTTAGCATCAGCCGGTTATGGATTATCTGGTGAGCCTATTGGAACAACTGTTGCTGGTGTTGGTTCATCTCTTACAGAGTTCGCACACGACGTGAGTAAAGATGGTCTTAATACTGGTGATGGTGTTGGTTTAGCCGTGAATATAGGACTTGATGCTGTTAGTGCTGCTCCTTGGATTGGTGAATTAGCAAAAGCTATTAAGATATCACAAACATCAAGTACTTTAGCTAAAGTATTATTGAAAACTATGGAAGTTGGGAATTATCTTGGACCTAAAAGACTTGCTAGATATTCAGTAACAAAATTAGGTAGAGGGGCATTAGCTGCATCAAATGCGGTTGCAGTTGGCGTACCTACTACGGCTTTAATTAAAGACATGATTTTTGATGAAAACACAAGCCCTGTTGATTATGTAAATGACATGAAGACTTTTTTACAAGCTGGTGGTGGTTTGACATTGCATAATGCCGGAAAGCTATTTAGTTCTAAAAAACAATCTGAATTAATGGATGAGTTTGTAAAGGCAAAAAAAGATTTAGACCCGAATTATGTATCGCCTGTAGAAGCTTTATTGGGTGATAATTTAATGAATAAAGCAAAAGCAGCTTTACGCCCTGAATATTATTTAAAGGAAGCTGTAAAGGATGGTGAACGAGCTTATACTTTGCCTAGAGCAGCATTAGGAGGCATATCATCAGCGTTTAATGCAAGCGGTGATATTGTATCACAAGATGATAGATTAAGAACAAAATACATAAAAGGAGATGGATTTTATGGTGATGTTAATAGATATGTCTTTTCACCGCAAGAGCAAACAGAGTCAGGCCACCAAGCTGGATTAATGAGGAATTATAATTTCAGTAATGGACGTGCTCTTACAATGTTTGATCCAGCTAGTGGTGCTAGTGCGGCATCTAAAGCACTTATACATTATGCTCTTCCCTCTGATCCTTATCCTTATAATAATCAAATAATGATTGGTGATACATTATATCAAAACACAAAACCGATAGGCGTTGTTGCTAGGTTACGAGGAGGTATTATTCGTAAATATATTGGAACAAGAGGAACTGGTGGTTTCACTACTGTAGTGCAATCATTACCGATATACGCTATGCAACAATTCAATTATAATTCTGCGGCTAATAAAGCAAGACGTTTATATGATGATCAGATTTCTGGAAGATATGATTCTGTATTTTCTGATAAACCTACATTGCAGACAATTTCTCCATCAATAAAAGGGATGTCATATACTCAGAAAAATGAATTGATGAAGAACGCTACTATTCCACAAACGCAAACGACATCAGATACAAGATTAAATGCGATAACTAATATCATGCAAAATGATGCTCGTAATAAGATGTTATCATCTATAGATAATCAAGACACCTCTCTTATGCTTAATAGCGAAATGGTGGCATTTGCTAATGACGCTAAAAATACGGAAAGAAGGTACTCTACTGATGTTTCAAATTCAGAACAACGTGAGAAGGTTGCTAATGCAAATATGACTAATAGATTAGAAGCAAGAGAGAAATACGATCAATTTATGATTGACCTTGGTAATAGCAAAACGGCATCTAATGTATCATTAGTAACCGGTGTGTTTGATCAATACGTAAACCCGAAAATGAATGAATACAAAACTGTTGGGAAATACAATGAAGCTTACAATAGGGTAGTAAAAGCAAAAGCCACAATTACAGATTTTGATAATCTTTATAACCGTGCAATATCAACAGACCCTGAGAAAGCACAGGATAGACAAGAAGCTATTAATATACTTAAAGAAAATGGCATGTCAATGGCTGATTTAGCTGGGTATAATTATGTAAATACATACGGTGAAGAAGTTAATGGAGTGAAAACAATGAGAGTAAATCCTTTCGAATAATACTGTTATGATAAAAAAAAGATATATATCTGTACGTCAGTATGGGGGGTTAATGTCTAATGCTGGTTTGATATTTAAACCAACGAAAGATTTTACTGGTGAGTTTTTTAAAGGTCGTGTTCTTGCCGCCCCAGAGCAGCCAGAAGAAGATCACTCGGCTATGAAATTAAGTGATGTAGACACAAAGTATATTGATGATAAAACATTTGCCCCTTTAGCTGTTTATTACAATGATAAGCTAAAAAAAGGATATGATAATTTATACACAAGCATCAATAACGGAACGAGTACTCCGGCAGACAATTTCAAATACAAGAGTGAGCTGGAGAAAAAATATGCTGATTACTCTAATAG
>DZBD01000062.1 GCA_022729795.1 Sulfuricurvum sp.
AAAACATCCAAATACCTATTATCATTAAAAAAGGAAGGAGCCAAC
This sequence comes from Sulfuricurvum sp., assembly GCA_022729795.1. GTDB lineage: Bacteria > Campylobacterota > Campylobacteria > Campylobacterales > Sulfurimonadaceae > Sulfurimonas. Next base: position 46 of record DZBD01000062.1, read on the forward strand.
CGAACATTTCAGTAAACCAATTTGTTTCACTAAAACCTTCATATTCAATTCCCTGTTTATCTAACTCTTCCACAAGTTTTGTATCACCGCGAACTATCATCGTAGTATAAACCGTTGAGCCGTCACTTCCTATTGCTCGGATATAACTTTGTCCTATATTGACTCTTATAACGCCCTTGGACTCCACTAAATTTTTCATCTCGGAATAGCTAATCTGCTTTGTTTTCTTTGCGCCCACGGAAACACCTTCCACGCTCGCACCGTCACCGATGAGCATTTTAAATAATACTATGATTACAACCGAAAAAACGGCAAATGTTATCAGAGGATTTTTATTAAAAAAATTATTATTATTATTACTGTTGTTAGAATTATTGTTATTTTGTTCTGGATTTGCCATACTATTCTTTTAACCCTTTTCTTAAAATTAATGTTACCCATTCGTCTTGCGCTATCCGTTCAAGAATTTCACAATCTTTATAAAAACTCAAAACTTTTGTTTCATATTTATCTAAAATACCGGATAAAACTAAAACGCCCTCTTCTTTAAGAGCATGTTTTAAATCTTTGGCAATGAATGTGAGTACATCTGCGACTATATTCGCTACTACAATATCATACTTATGGTTACCCATAGAGCATGACCCTTCCCATATATTTACAAATTCCAATCCGTTTAATTTTGCATTTTCGATAGTATTTTGCACAGAAATCGGATCTGTATCACAGGCATCAACTTTTGCTCCAAGCTTAATCGCAGCAATTCCAAGTATGCCGCTACCGCATCCAACGTCTAATACATAGTCGCCTTTTTTTACATAATGAGATATAGCTTTAAGTGATGATGCGGTCGTGGGGTGGTGACCCGTACCAAAGGCCAATGCAGGGTCAATAATAATGTTTATTAAATCGGGATTTGCCTCACTCCAAGTTGGGTGAATATAAAATTTTTCTATTTGCACCGGTTCTATACTTTTTTGATATATCTCTACCCAGTCACTATTTTTTAGTTTTGTTTGTGTGCATTCCAGCTCAATTGTTTTGCCTAAAGCTTTTTGTAAAGCTTCATTAAATTGTTCTAAGCCCCATATAATAGTATCTAATTCATCTTCACTTCGAATAATAAAACCGGTTTCAGTCTCTTCAAAACCTATTGGTAATGTATCACTTAAAAAATCTGCAAATAACTCCAAATGTGACGAAACTTTTACCTCTAACTCAAAATAATATTCTTCCATTAATCCACAATACCCATTACTGCGCCAAGCTTTTCTTTAAGAACCTGAGGAGTAAACGGCTTCACAATATAATTATTTACGCCGGCTTTAAGTGCTGTAATAACCTCTGCTTTTCCGCCCTCCGTAGTTACCATAATAATCGGTAAATCTTTGAACCTCGCATCTGCGCGAACTTTTTTTACAAGTTCAAGCCCATTCATTTCAGGCATATTCCAGTCAGTTATCAACATATCAATATCAGGATTCGCATTTAACTCATTCCAACCTTCTACACCATCAGCACCTTCTAAGATATCCTTATAACCAAGACGCGCTAAAGTGTTTTTAATAATACGACGCATCGTGGAACTATCATCAACAACAAGTAATTTCAATTGAAATCCTTTTTATAAATTTTAAAAAATTTACGATAATAATATCAAAATTTTGTTTGCTTTACTATTAATTCAAAAGTTTGAACATTTTTGGCAAATTAAGTTTTCCCTCATAATATGCCTTACCTATAATAACACCGTCAATCTCTTTTGTTGCTATAAGGGCTTCAATATCACTTTCATCTTTTACCCCACCGCTTGCGATTGTACTTACACCGCTGGCTCTTGCAATATCTAAAGTGAACTCAACATTTACACCGCTTAGCGTTCCGTCTTTTCCGACATCGGTGCAAATAATAGCCTCAACTCCGGCATGTGCAAATTCACGAGCCAAATCAGTTGCCTTCATAGTGCTCACCTCGCCCCAACCTTCTACTGCTACAAATCCATCAATAGCATCAATGCCTACGGCTATTGGATATTTTGCTGCCATATCTTTGACGAACTGTGGATTTTTGACGGCAATAGAGCCGAGGATAATTCTGTCTATTCCTATAGCAAGCATTTTTATGATGGTTTCTTCATCACGTATACCGCCGCCGAGTTCAAGTTTAACCTTACAATTTTGCCTGATTTTTATTATTTGTTCAAGATTCTTAGGTTCACCTGCAAATGCACCGTTTAAGTCCACAATATGAACCCACTCAGCGCCCATCTCTTCAAATTTTTTTACCAAAGACCAAGGTTCATCTGAATAAATCTTTGCACTTTCCATAAGACCTTTTGTAAGCCTCACCGCTTTTCCATCTTTTAAATCAATCGCCGGATATAAAGTCATAATAATGTATTTTCCTATAGTTTAATAAAGTTGTCTAGTATCGTAAGCCCATTTTTATGGCTTTTTTCTGGGTGTGGCTGTATTCCCATCACATTTGCACATGCCACAGCCGAAGTAAATTCATAGCCATAGTAGGTTTTGCCTATACTATCCTCTTCGTTTTCGCACACAGCATGATAAGAGTGTACAAAATACAAATAATGTTCTTCGTCCAAATTTTTAAAAAGAGGATGCTCTTTTGTAAACATTTTATTCCAGCCCATATGGGGAACTTTTAATTGTTCATCGAATTTACTGCTATCAAAAGCAATCACCTTTCCCTTGATGAGCCCAAGCCCTTCATGCACACCGAACTCTTCGCTACTCTCAAACAGAAGTTGCATCCCAAGACAAATACCAAGCATATATTTTCCGCTCTTTGCGTATTCTCTCAAAGGTTCCACCATGCCTCGCGCTTTAAGATGCTCCATCGCATCTCCAAAAGCGCCCACACCCGGTAAAATAAGTTTGTCATACTCTTTAAATTTCTCCGGATCACTGACAATGACGGTTTCTTCTCCCAATTTTGCAAATGCATTTTGCACACTTGCTAAATTCCCCATATTGTAGTCCACTATTGCTATCATTCTTCAATCTTTATTTTTGTAAATTTTATGTAAATTGCTAAACTTACCATCAATATTGCAACGCCGATTATTATAAATAACGCATATAAAAGTTGCTGCGGATCCGTAATAGCAAACTTAAAGACCAACATCAAAGCTTCGATAGAGAGCGCAATAATGATAGAACCCAAAAACTTAACCATAGTTTTATGCGGTCCAGAAATATTCTGCTCTTTACCCCGCCCCATTATCTCCTCTTCTATAAGAGTTTTCGCCAAATCAAAAATAGCAAGCGACAAGGTGAGCAAAATAGTAGCTTCAAAAACGTCTTTTATTGCAAAGTGGGTCAACGATATTTCATAAATAAAAAAGCTCTGTAAACCTTTAAAGAATAAAAGTGCCGCAACTGCAATAAGCGCAACTGCAAACAAAGCGTAGGTATATTTAAATAATTTACCGAAAAATGTATCCAAAGTATTTAAATGAGATATGACCAACACGTCTCTCAGTGGCATATCCAAACACGCCACGTAAACAAGTTTATTATTTTCATCATAAATGGGAGCAGATGCCGTCACGGTCATATCGTGCGTTATAAGTGATGGATAGGGGTCGGTTATAGTACATCTTCCCTCTCTCACGGCGCGATAATAGTAGGCTCTGTCTGCACGAATTTTTCCGGCATCATCGTCTATTTGCCCATGTGCCGTAAAAGTTGGGGAAACCTGAACACCGCGGTGATCTAGTAAATATACCCCTTCGCAGTTCTCAAGATCTGCCTTAATTTTTAAAAGGCGCGGCATTATCATCTCTTGCGATAAAGAAGGAAGCCTGTTAGGAATATTTTTAGAAAACAAAAAACAAAAATATGCCCTTGCTTTCGTACGACCTTCGGAAAATTGTTGTATATCTGATGCAACCATTATGCCTACCAACCTTTGAAATGAAGTGCTGTGATTATACCAAAGGCTTGCTAATAAAAAATTTACTTATTATAATGCCTTTTCTTATTCAATCGATTATGGAGAAAGTCATATGTCGGAATCGTTTAATACTCTTTCCCAAAAAGCAGGAATGGAATCAGGAGCACTGATTCATGTCGGCAATGTGCTCGAAATTGAATCAACTATATTTCTTGTGGACTATTCCCAAGACACTTGCATACAAAAAGTAATCACTTCCATAGAGGAACTTGCCGCCTATAAAGAAAAACGAAGTGTAACATGGGTCAATATCGAAGGTCTTAAAAACGTAAAACTCATAGAATCTATCGGAAAAATGTTCAATATCCATCTCCTTGTCTTGGAAGATATTCTCAATACGCACCAAAGACCTAAATTAATTGAAGACAATAATTATCTTTATATAGTTTTGAAGGCCTTATCTCTTGAGGGCAAAGAATTTTCCGTGAATTATGAGCAGATAAGTATTTTGGTTTTGGATCATTTTATTTTTACGTTTAAAGAAAAAAAGGATGATCTTTTTTCTCCCATTTACAAACGCTTGGACAATTCCAAAGGACGGCTCAGAACTTCAGCGTGTGATTATCTTACCTATTCCATCATCGATATGATTGTGGATATGAATTTTATTATCTTAGATGCGCTAAATCTTGCAACAGATGCAATCGAAGATGAGCTCTTAAGCAACCCTATCCACGAAACTATTCTTAATATCCAGCAAATTAAACGAGAACTTATTTATATTAGAAGATCTGTTTCTCCTTTAAGAGAATTAATCACTGCACTACTAAGAAGCGATACTTCGTTAATTAAAACAGAAACTCACGTCTATTTTAGAGATATACAAGATCACGTTTTACATATAATAGAAGAGATTGAGACATACAGAGATATTTTAACCGGCTTGCTAGATATCTATATCTCAAGTGTAAGCAATAAAATGAATGAGATAATGAAAGTTTTGACAATATTTGCAAGCATCTTTATTCCGCTGACTTTTTTTGTCGGTGTTTATGGAATGAACTTCGAATATATGCCTGAACTCAAATGGAAGTGGGCGTATCCGACTTTGTGGGCAAGCTTTATTCTTTTTGCGTCTACGGCACTTTTTTATTTCAAAAAGAAAAAATGGATATGATTTTTCATCTCAACTCCTAAGTTTGCTATAATGCTGCCGATGAAAACAGAGATAAAAAAAATTGCCATAGTCAGACTTTCTGCACTTGGGGATATTGTCAATACTGCGGTTGTGTTGCAGTTTATCCATCAAAGATTTCCACATGCCAAGATGGAATGGATAACAGAAGAGGTTTTTGCCCCGCTTTTATATAATCATCCTCTCCTCCATGGCGTATATACGGTCAATCTCAAACAACTCAAAAAAGAAAAAAGCTTTTCACTCCTAAGAAAAACAATATCAAAACTTCGTTCTTTGGGAACCTTTGATCTTATTATAGATATGCAGGGGCTCTTAAAATCCGCCATTGTCGCACGGCTTATAGGCAAGAAAACACATGGCTTTGATAAGTATTCATCCAGAGAGAGTTTATCTGCATTCTTTTACCGCACAACTTCACATATAGCTTATGATGAAAACGTAGTAAAGAGAAACTGTTTTTTGGCAGCGGATGCACTTGGATTTTCTATAACAGACGCAATGCTACTCAATAAAAAAGCAATATTTCCACATGCCAAGCTTACATTTTCGCATAACCAAGACGGGAAAAAAAATATAGGGATTGTAATCGGTGCATCTTGGGAGTCTAAAAGATATCCCAAAGAAAAAGTGGCACAACTATGCAACACACTCAAACAAAATTGTTTTATTCTCTGGGGAAACGAAGCGGAAAAAGAGGATGGCATGTGGATTTGTGAACATTCGCAATTTACCTCTTTGGCTCCTAAACTCTCACTCTCGGAACTGGTTTCTTTTATCTCAAATCTTGATTTACTCATAGGAAACGATACGGGTCCGACACATATTGCTTGGGCGCAAAACATCCCCTCTATCACTCTGCTAGGTCCTACTACAACACGGATGATTTATGAAACACCAAAAAATAAAGGGATAAAATCTCCCTCAAATGTGGATATATTTCATATCGATAAAAACGATTTTTCTATCGGAGAGATTGAAGTGCAAGAGATTACAAAAACAGCAATGGAGTTACTAAGATAATGGCTTACAAACTATTTTTACTACTTGAAAAGTTTTTGATGATGCTTCCAAAAAGCTGGAGAAAAAGCTTCTTCGTTTCCCTTGCCGCACTTGGATATTACGCATCCAAAAGATACAAAAAAGTCTCATTCCAAAACCTTGACTTTGCATTTGAAGGGCGACTGAGTGAGAAAGAAAAAGAAGAAATAACAAAATATGCCTTTAAAAATCTAGCCCTCAACTTTTTACATGCGATGGAACTCAGACACATGAGTAAAGAGGATTTGGAGAAAAAAATCACTATACAAAATATAGAAGCAGTCAAAAAAGTGCATAATGAAGGGCGTGCAATAATTTATGTCACCACCCACTATTCTTCTTGGGAGCTTGGAGGTGCGAGCATCGGTGCTTTTATCGAACCGCTGATAGCCGTATACAAAAAAATGAAAAACCTGGCCTACCAAGAGTGGCTTCTAGAAGCAAGAGGAAGATTCGGAAATATCTCCATGGAAAAAACCAATGTTGTAAAACCCCTTGTAAGAAATCTCAAACAAGGCTTGGCATGTGGACTTTTAATTGATACAAATATCAGTCCCAAAGAGGGTCTTATTGTAAAATTTATGAACAAAAGTATCCGTCAAACTTCAACTCCGGCTTATTTGGCGAGAAAATTCAACGCCGCCATCATTCCCGTAACCATCAGAACAGACGACGAAGAACACTATACTTTAATGCTTTTTGATGAAATACCGGTTGAAAAGACAGAAAATGAGGCGGCAGATATTCAAAAAGCTACGCAGCTTCAAGCAGACTGGCTCACAGAACTTATTACAAAAGAGCCAAAATTTTGGTTTTGGCTCCATAGAAGATGGAAGAACGACCATCCTGAGATTTATGAAAAATAATTTTACCCATTCTATTTTACACACTCTTTTGTTCTTGCCTCAAAAAGCTTCAAAATAGTAAGGAAAAAAGCGGTAATTGCAGGTCCTAATATCATTCCCCAAAAACCAAAGGTTGCAAGTCCCGCCAAGATTGAGAAAAAGATAACAAGCTCATTCATTCTTGCATCGTCTTCTTTGAGAAGTCTTTTATTAATCTCTTTAATTATGAGCGGCTTAAGAAATGTATCTGCAATAATGGAAATAACTACAATGGAATACGTTACAATAAAAATTGCACCTGCCTCGTTTGCTTTTGAGAGTTCAAATAAGACAAAAGGCAACCACATTATCGTACCGCCGACAACGGGGATAAGAGAGGCGAAACCGTACATCACCCCAAAAAGGAGTCCATTATAGCCCATATACGATATAGCAACACCGAAAAGTATCCCCTGAAACATAGCATTTACAATAATAGAGTAAAAAACCACACTCATGACCGAGGAGAGTTCTTTGACCAAAAGCGTTGTCTCATCTACCGACATCTGAACCACCCGCTTGATAAATTCTATAATATAGGCTCCGTTATATTGAGAAAAAAAGTAAAAGATAATCACTAAAAAAGCATTTTTTAAATATCCTGCACTAAAAGAACCCACTTTACCGGCCATCGGTATAGCAAGGCTTGCCAAAGAATCCACATTGATATCTTTTATCGCATTCACTGCATAGGGCTTTAAAAACAATAAATACTCCGGAGGAGTTTCGATGAAGTTTTTAACATAAATTTCTATATGCTGAAAAACTTCCGGCTCCAAGGAGTTCAGCTTTATTGTTAAAGCTGCCAAAAAATATCCCAAAGGAACAAAAAACAAAACGGCAAGTAAAAAACTTGAAAGCAAGGCTGCCAAAAATTTATTTTTTAAAAGTGATTCAAAAAAATCTTGAATATTTGAAGTGGATATAGCCAAAAGAGCTGCTATCGTCATCATCAACAAAAAAGGAGCATACAAAAGATACATCCAATAAAGTGAGGTTGCAAAAAGTATTGCTACAAAATATTGTGGTTTCATAAAATCGTTACTCCTTCGTCTGTGGGAAGTGAAATGTTTAGTACCTCATAGGTCATTCTTGTTGCCTTTCTCCCTTTTGCGGTTCTTTGTAAATAACCGTTGGCTATCAAATACGGCTCCAGCACATCTTCTACAGTCCCCTCATCCTCACTCAGTGCTGCGGCTATCGTACTCAAGCCCATCGCTCTTCCGTTTGCCGATACTAAAAGATTCAAAAGTCTTAAATCCATTTCGTCAAAGCCGTGAGAGTTAATGCCAAGTTCATTCAAAGCATACTGGGTTCTGGCATGTGCAATATGGTTTTCATTTGCCACATCTGCAAAATCTCTGACACGTCTCAAAAGACGAAGTGCAATACGGGGAGTGCCTCGGCTTCTTTTTGCTATCTCCAGCGATGCCTCGTGTTTTATCTCTTTATGAAGTTTTAAAGAAGCCTGATGGACAATCTTTGCCAACTCATCCGAGGAATAAAACTGCATTCTAAAGCTCATCCCGAATCTATCGCGAAGAGGGTTTGAGAGCATTCCGGCTCTTGTTGTAGCGCCTATGAGCGTAAAGCGCGGCAAGTCTATTTTTACCGTTTGCGCAGCCGGCCCGCTCCCGATAATAATATCTATTCTAAAATCCTCCATCGATGAATAAAGTATCTCTTCCACCGCCGGCGAGAGCCTGTGAATTTCATCAATAAAAAGGATATCCCCCTCTTCGAGATTCGTGAGCAAAGCGGCTAAATCTCCGCTTTTTTCTATCATCGGTGCCGTTGTTACCTTGATATTGCACTGCATCTCATTTGCGATAATAAGCGCCAAAGTGGTCTTGCCGAGTCCCGGAGGTCCAAAAAACAAAACATGGTCAAGCGCTTCAGATCTCTGCTTGCTTGCCTGTATAAATACACCTAAATTTTTTTTAATCTGCTCTTGTCCTATATATTCGCTCCAAGCATCGGGACGAAGGGAAGTTTCTACACTTTCTTCATCTGCAGAAAATTTTTCTATCTCAACTAATCTTTCCATTATTTTCTACTTCAATAAGTATGAATTTCTTGAGGAAATTCTCTATTTTGAACCTCTTTGGAATAGTTTTTCATAGCTTCTTTGACTAAACTTGAGCCATTGAGATATTTTTTTACAAACTTAGGGGTAAACTCTTCAAAAAGACCGAGCATATCTGAAAATACAAGTACTTGCCCGTCTACTCCTACACCTGCTCCAATGCCGATAATAGGAATATTTACACAATTCGCAATCTCCGTTGCAATATCTGCTTTCACCCCTTCTATTACCATACAAAATGCGCCCGCTTTTTCAACGGCTCTGGCATCATCTATAAGTTGAAGTTGCTCTTTTTCGTTTTTCCCTTTGACTTTATAGCCACCTTCACTTCTTACCGACTGCGGTAGCAGCCCGATATGACCGCAAACCGCTATGCCGTTACTTGTGAGATATTTTATAATATCTGCTTTGTCTTCACCGCCCTCTATTTTTACGCAATCTGCAGAAGTTTCCTGAAAAACGCGTGTACTGTTTTTGAGCGCTTCTTCTTTCGTGGAGTAAGTACCAAAAGGCATATCGCACACGACAAAACTGTTTTTTGCACCCATGCAAACTGCATTGGTATGATAAATCATCTGATCCAAAGTAGCACTCAGAGTATCACTTTTACCGGCAAAGCTCATATTTAGGCTATCTCCTACCAAAATAATATCTGCACTCGGCTCAAGAAGCTTGGCAAAAAGTGCATCATACGCAGTTATCATCACCAAAGGTCTCAACCCTTTTGTTTTTTGTATAGAGGTTATTGTCATTTTATTATTCATATTAGAACTCTTTAATCTTTAATTTAATAAAAAGCATTTTAACTAAATACTGCTATAATCCAAACCATATAGGAGAATTATTTTATGGGCGTAAGAAGTGGGCTAAATGCTAACTTTGATTTTGAAATAGTGGACGAGTTCCTTGATCATTACTCTATGATGGTAGAGAGTATGGAGGTTATGATTCTTGATTTATCCAAACCAAATATGTATGAGCGGAGTGTGAATGAGCTTTTCCGTGTTTTTCACAACATAAAATCTGCATCAGGTTTTTTAAAAATTAATCCCATGGCTAAACTTGCTGCTTTTGTCGAAGATGTTTTAGAGAGATTAAGAGCACGTGCAAAACCTGTAAATGAAGAAACAGTCAACTGGTTACTTCAAATCAACGATATGTTTGCCCAATGGCAAGAGGATCTCAAGCTAGATAATGAGCTGAGTCACATAAAATATTCTTTACTTAAAATACCCGATTTCGAAAAATAAGAGAGATAAAATGAAAAAATTAGTAGCATATATAACTTCTGCGTATCCGGACAAAACTTTTAGTATAGACTTGGCTTTGGCACTAGGTGAGAGCGGCGTAGACACTCTTGAACTCGGAGTCCCCTTTTCAGATCCTGTTGCAGACGGTCCACTGATAGAAAAAGCAAATCACAAAGCACTCGAACTCGGTTTTAGGTTTAAAGACCTTTTGGAAATATCAAAAGTCGTAGCGCCAAAAGTGGATACACTTTGGATGGGATATTTTAACAGTTTTTACCAACAAAATTTACAGATTTTAATTCCACATGCCAAAGAACTAGGGATAAGTGGACTGATTATTCCGGATTTGCCTCATGAAGAAACAATTAGCTATACTGAATTATTTCACTCCAATAATGTAGCCAACATCAGTTTTGTAGCACCGACGGATTCTGATGAAAGAATTCAACACATAGTTCGCGATGCACAAAAATTCATATATTTAGTGGCATATGCAGGTATCACAGGCTCCGGTGTCAGTGAAGATTTGCAGCCTATAATCACATCTATCAAAAAATATACGCAAACTCCTGTTTATGTAGGGTTTGGAGTCAATCAAAAAACCGCCCGCGATAAAGTCAAAGGTGCTGAGGGCGTTATTGTCGGAAGTGCTTTTGTGGAAATACTGCTCAAAGAAACTCTTACTTACGAACAAAAAATTGAGCAGTGCTGTGCATTGGCTAAAATAATAAAAAACGAAATAAATCTCTAATTTTGTAATTCAAAAAGCACTAAAAGTGTTTTTTGAAAGAACATTCCATTATCATCGCTTATCATGAGAAATGTATTTTCCCTCACTTTTGTGAGTCCCTCAAAGTTATCAATTTTCCACCCTTGCTTACTATCTAATGTCGCTAAAACTTCACTTTCACATCTCTGTTTTTCACATTTATCTAGATGTACTTTACTGAGGGTCACAATAAATTGAAGGTTTTTTTTACTAAAATCTCTCTCTAATACCAAAATCGTATTCTCATCCATAAATTCCAAAGCAGTTATACTTCCACATGCCGGAAATTCCCATGTGTTATTTTTGCCATAAAGTGTATGAAATTTTGAATTTTCACCTCTGAGCGGTTGTTCCGGAGCTGTCACAACACCATATTTTTTATTATAAGCGACTGCTTCAAGAGCTTTATTTTCATCTTGATATTTTTTGATGTTACGCAAATTTTTATCTATTTTTATACTTTTTTCTTTATTTCCATCCAGTGAAAACTGCTCCACTCTTGGTTCATGCTCAAAAGATATCACTAAAGAGCCATCCACATAAACCATCCCCTCAGAATCAATTTTTCCTTTTTTGAGTGCTTTTTCATTCTTGCTTTTTAATTTAAATGCCTTTTTTAACTCTACTTCTTTAATGTTGTTTTGATCTAATTGAATATCAAAATGGTAAAGATATCCTCGATCACTCAGAGCATAAAGAGTTTTACTATCATAGGAAAGATCAGAGAGTTCACATACCTCTATCCCGCTAAACTTCCCAAACACCAACTCTTTGGAGTCCAAAATATTTATTTTCATAAATTGATTTGAACCGAGCCATGAAGGCTTTATGTCATACGAAATCATTTGGGCATAAAGTAAAGATGACACAACTATCAGTAGAAAAATTCTTGGCATGTGGAAAACTCCTTTCATCATACATTATGTATAAGTTTAAATTTTGCTGAATTATATCTTATTTTATAATTCATTCATTGAATTTATTTTCTAAATTGATTATAATCACACAAATAATAAGGGAAAATTATTATCCTTAAATAATAATATATCTGGAGTAATTCGTTTGGACTATATAAACCTACTAAAAAATAATGATTTAAAAGTGACACCGCAAAGATTGATAATTGTCAAAGAACTCGACACGAAGGGTCACATGAGCATTGATGATTTATATATTGCACTTCACAGCGCTTTTCCATCCATCTCTCTAGCGACTATTTACAAAAATATCAACGTAATGATAAATAAACTTTTTATACAAGAAGTAAAAATTCCAAATGAAAAATCTGTTTATGAACTGGCGAAAGAGGAGCATGCCCATGCTCTGTGTGTAAAATGTAATGCAATTATGGATATGAACCTAGATGTTTCAAAATTTATACGTAAAGCAGAAACTTTAAGTAACTACAGCCTATCAAAGAGTTCTGTGATATTTAGCGGTATCTGCCCAACCTGTCAAATGTCATAACCAGAGGGATGGGAAAAGGACAACCCTTTTCCCTATGACGAAGGAATTTGCCTAAAACTTAGTAAAGTCTTGCAGGCAAACTATTTGTAAGATGACCTGAGCTAGAAGACATATTACCACCCGCACTACTAGAAGGTGACATGTGATGCGCAAACGCCATTGTTGATAAAGCTGCAACTGCAACCAAAGATACGATTAATTTTTTCATTTGTTATCCTTTTGTTAATTTCGAGTCAAAGTTTAACGAAAAAGTGTTAGTCAAGTATTAGCTCTGACCTCCGCATCTCACACATCGTACCTGAAAGTACGGCTCGCTTTTGTTGGTATCATAGGGATTCCTATCAACTTCAATGTTTTGTGTTATTTTCTCATCAAGATAACCACAAGCATTGAGTTGCAAATTTTTTTGATTACAATTTGCCCCATAGCAAAGATTGGATGAGGAGTGAAATTTGTTTGCACTTTTAAAGAGAAATACACTATCAACTGCGTAGGTGCCGCTAAGCTTAAAATCTACTATGGTTACAAGTTCGCTAATAGTTGGCACTCTCCAATCGTTATACCCGGCTAAATTCAAGGCACTGCAATATTTTACGGCTTCTCCCCACTGAAATCGTTTTTCAATAATATCTTGATTATCCTGCCACATCAACGCAGTTGCATTATCAACTACCACACCGTTTTTATCATCCCTTACAAATTTAAAACTACTTATCTCTTCTCCTCGTACACATTTCGTATACGCCTTAGGAATTGTTTTAATTTTCGGCACTACGGTTGGCTGCGTCTGAGTAATCACAGGACCATACTCGGAGGTAAGCGTACCATTCGCATCAAAAAACTGATGTGTAGTAAGCACGGTGAGATAGGTTCCGTCATAATAAGACTGTGTATCCACAATAGAAAGCAAGGTTCCTGTTGCATTAAACGCCGGCACTTGACTTGCACCTATAAACTGCCCATAAAGAGGATTTATAGTAGTATTGCTATCGTTGTAACGGTTGTCCATTTTCGTGATATTAAAATCTCTGATTCCAAAGCCAAGCACATAAGTACTGTCACCGTTTATCTGCTCGTTACTTGTATAATAATTCCCGCTGGGCATATTTACAAAAAGGCTTTCTCTTACATCTACTCTGGAATTGAGATCTAAAAGAGTGAGTAACTCATAAATGTTTGGTAATCTCCAGTCATTGTATCCGGACAAATTAAGGTCTTGGCAGTAATTTTTTGCTGCCGTGATATTGAAATCTGCCATCGCATCATCGTCTTGCCAATAAAGATTATAGTTCCTATTTAAAACAGTACCGTCTGCTAACCTTTCAAATTCTCTTGAATACCCTCTTTTTTCATAACCGTCATCATAATAAAAAGTAGGAGGATTAGTCGTAATATCCTCATAAACGAATATATCTTGCTGCCCTGTTTTAAGGGGATATTTCAAAGCAACATTTT
>DZBD01000063.1 GCA_022729795.1 Sulfuricurvum sp.
TGAGAAAACTTCATTTTTTTAACAGAGCAAAAGCATTAGTAGCTTTTCCCGGCGGATACGGGACAATGGATGAACTTATAGAAGCACTTACCTTAATACAAACAAGAAAAATAGTTCCTTTTCCCATAGTCTTGGTAGGGCGTGAATTTTGGGAAAAAACAATCAATTTTGAACATTTACTCAATGAGGGAGTTATTGATGCAGAGGATTTGAAACTCTTTTGGTATGCCCAAAATGCTCAAGAGATATGGGATTATATACTTTTGTGGTACAAAGAAAACAATCTCTGTTTGATAGAATCAGACTCGACAAAAGAGTGAGTATATGCTAAAATCTCAACCATTACGAAACAAATATTAAACAAAAAAGGAATATTTTGAAGCCTGAATCCATTAAAACAAATAAATATTTAGAAGTATCCGAGATACAAAAACATTTAAAAAATGTAGAATATATTATTATGGCAGCACCCGCACCTGAACATTTTAAGCAAACTCCTATCCACTTTAGTATATTTTTACACACTAACGAGGATTTACCCAAAGATATCCAAGATGCAGTTTTACATAAATTTTTGCAAGAAAACAAAATTCATACTCCGGCGGAACTTATGAGTCGGCTCATGCCCGTAGGCTTTGCTCAAAGTGTTCAAGACACACCGATGCCTATGCTCTTAGTAAAGCAACAAGATATGATCTCCATACCGCATATTCCGATGTTCGTCATGGATTTTTTGGCAGATTCAGACAACTTCAATGAAGCAAAAAATAAAAACCTCACCGGCTGGAGCTATTCCTACAATTAGCGGGAAAGTGCCTCTATCTCCTCTATACTTTTGGCGATTTTTTTAGAAAGATTTTTGTGCCCGTTAGAAGTTACTAAAATATTATCCTCTATTCTAATTCCGATACCGCGATATTTTGCAGGAACATTTTTATCATCTTTATCTATATAAATTCCCGGCTCTATCGTAAGCACCATCCCTTTGAGAAACGGAATCTCTTTGTTGTCATCATATCTATAAGGTGAGCTATCATGCACATCCAGTCCCATCCAATGACCTATTCCATGGGGATAATATTTTTTATGAGCTTTTTCTTTAAGAAGTTCTTTAGAATTACCCTTTAAGATTCCAAGTTTTATCATTCCTCGACAGAGCAATTCTTCTGCTTTTTCTTGCAAAGCACTTTTCATGGCATGTGGTTTTATCATATCGATGATATGGAGCTGTACATCCAAAACCATGTTATAAAGCTCTTTTTGTGCCTCGGTAAACTTACCGCTTACTGGAATTGTTCTTGTGATATCACTGGCATAATAATCAAATTCACATCCTGCATCAATAAGAACAAGTTCGTTTTCCTCAAATACTTTGTCGTTTTCAATATAATGCAGTGTATTGGCAGAGTTTCCACATGCCACGATTGATGTATAGGCATCACTACTCGCACCGTTTTTTTTAAAGATATATTCTATTTCAGCCTGAAGTTCATATTCGTGTTTACCCTGTTTTTCAAACTTCATCGCCTTATGATGCGCTATTTTTGTAATCTTGAGCGCTTGTTTTATCAGCTCCACCTCGGAATCGGATTTGATAAGCCTCATCTCAGCGACAAGTGCACTTGCGTTGACATGCGTTTTCAATTTTTGTGTCACACTCTTGATGCCTTGAAGCCTTGCGTCTTCACATGCAAAATCGTAATAAAATTTGTTTTTATCTTTGAGAAACTCTTTGAGTTTTTCCGTAAAATCTTCACCTACATAGACTTTATCCACTCTAAAAAGTTTTTGAGCTTCTTTTTCTCCGAGTCTTTTTCCGTTCCAAAGTTCCAAAGTTTCATCTTTTTTTTGAACAAATAAAACTATTTGCGTACTCTCTTTCGTTTTTACAAAAACTAAGGCAGCATTATCCTCTTTAAATCCGCTCAAATAATAAAAATTACTCTCCTGTCTATAAGGGTAATGAGTATCGTTTGAACGTGTTTTATTGCTTGCACTCAAGAAAACGGCTACTGAATTATGAGACATCCTTGCGAGAAAATTTTCTCTTCTTTGTTGGTATTGTGCTTCTAAAATCATTTGCATATTCCGTCTAACCAAATTACGCTTTGTGCTATGATATCGGTAAGTGCCTCGTTAAGCGCTTGTGTTCCACCTTGTGCATCAAGACTTTTTACCTTTATTTTTGAAGAAAAAGTTTGTGTGTCGAGTACTTTTGCAGACTTAAAATCAATCAAACTAAAACTCACTACAACATTAGCATACGATTCTGTTTTGTCTGCATTAAAATACTGCATAAAATCTTCTATATTTGTCTCTAAGACCAAATCACTTGTACTTCTCGACTGTGACACCTGTACATTTTTAAAAAGCTTATGTTCTCTTATATGCTTCAGAACTTCCGCTGAAACTGCCTTATTCGGGGGCATAGACCATTGAGACTGCGTATAAAGAAACTGCTTATTTCCCCCGACTGCATAACTCATATCAAGAGACATCAGTGAAGCTGGGCTAAAAGTCTGGGCAACTTTTAATGACTTTTGGGAACATTCTTTAGACGACGTATCATGCTTGGCGACCTGCGTTTGTATTCTAAACTCCGTAACACTTGGGTGTGTCGTGCTGCACCCTCCTAATAAAATCAATACAAATAGTGCGTAAAAAACTCTCATTTTCATTTCTCTCCCGGACCTTTGGTTACTGCTTCTTGCTTAAATAAAATATCACCCGGACTTCTTTCATATTTATCGATAAAACTTTCAAGTTTTGCCATAAATTGCTGGAATTGCAAAAGGGTATTATTCATACTCGGGACAACGTCGCTTCCTATCTCTTTGACATTAAATTCACCGCTTTCTACCGCTCTTTTGATCTCATTGGCAGAGCCTTTAATATCTAAATAGCTATGCATAATAGAATCAAAAGAAAGAGCAACATTTTTCTCCCATACAAGACTATTCTCAACGAGCGCATCTATGTGAGGTGCCATCGCATTGAGTTGCTTGCTACTTTGGTCAAGATTTTTTACGGCACTATGAAAATGGCTTATGGTCTCATCGTCCAAAAGCATCTCCATTTTTGCCATAAAACCTGCACTTCTCTCAAGTAAAAGTGCAATTTGTTTTTGGTTTTCATCGCTAAGAAGAGTCTCTGTTTTTGTAAGCGTGGAAGACAATTGGTTTGATACGGAACCAAGCGATTTTTCAAAATTTTCAAAAAAAGAGGGAACTGTTTTTATTACCGGATATCTTTTCCCGTTTTCTGCTTGCAAGGGAGGCGCATCATTTGCCCCTAAAGTAAGATTGATATAACTCAAACCCGTAATCCCTTGTGCCGTAAGTTTTGCGACCGTACCCGATTTTATGGGGGTAGAGCCTAATATAGTCACAAGGACTTCCACCTGTTCGGAATTTTCAGGGTTAATCCTCAGTCTTGCTACTTTGCCTACATTAATTCCCCTGTATTTTACGGGTGCATCGATATTGAGACCCAAAACAGATTCATCAAAATAGATATAATATTTTTGCGTTTCATCCTCTGCCGATGGCTTTAAGAGCCAATAAGTAAACCCAAGCATTAAAGAAACTCCAAAGAGAACCAAGAAACCTATAAATGTGTAATTAACCTTATTATTCATAATTGCCCTTAAAAAAAGTTTGTATAAATGCGTTGTCTACAGAGCTTACTTCATCCAAAGTTCCCTCGTATGCTATTTTTTTATTATCTATGATTGCAACTCTGTCGAGTGTGTCGTTAATAGATTGTAAATCATGCGAAACCATAATAATGCTCAATCCCAAAAGAGAGCGGAGTTTTAATATCAAAGCATCGAAATCTCTTGCTGATATCGGGTCTAAACCGCTTGTGGGCTCATCCAAAAATAAAAGCTTTGGATCCATTGCAAGGGCTCTTGCAATTCCTGCTTTTTTTTTCATCCCGCCACTTATTTGAGAGGGAAAAAGAAGTGCATCGCTTGATTTGAGTCCTACCAAATTAATTTTGAATTCTACGATTTCATCAATCATTTTGGGTGATAAGTCTGTATACTCTTCCAAAGGGAGCGCTATGTTTTCTGCAATATTCAAAGAAGAAAACAGAGCTCCCGATTGAAACAAAACACCCCAGTTTTTTCTTAAATCCTGTGCTGCATCCATAGAGATTCCGCTCAAATCATGCCCCAAAATTTCAATTGAACCGCTATCAAACTTTTGAAGCATCACCATTTCGCGAAGCAAGGTTGTTTTACCGCATCCGCTTGGACCTAAAAGACCGTAAATTTCACCTTCATTAATATGAAGATTGAGCCCATCATGCACAACCCTTGTATCAAAAACTGTTTTGACACCGTTGACTTTTATAATAGTTTTTTGTGTCTTTTTTTTGAGTAGAGTGCTCTGCATTATATCCCCAAGTTTGTAAATGCAATGGAAAAAAATGCATCACAAATAATAACGGCAAATATAGATTCCACTACGCTTTTCGTTGTATTAAATCCTATACTTTGCGTATCGTCTTTTACCATAAGTCCTCTATATATACCGATTGTAGCAATCAAAAATGCAAAAAACGGACCTTTAAGTAAGCCTATAAAAAAATGTTTTGCCGCAATCACATTACTAAATCTCTCTAAAAAAAGCTCAGGCGTTATATCTAAGTCGGCATATGCGACAACCATGCCTCCAAGAATACCCATCATATCTGAGACAAAAATTAAAAGAGGTAAGGCAATCATTAAAGCGATAATACGGGGAAGCACCAAAAATATATAGGGATCAAACCCCATTGTGCGCATCGCATCAAGTTCCTGAGTGATTTTCATAGCTCCTATTTGCGCAGTAAAAGCAGAACCGCTTCTTCCGGCTATAACAATCGCTGTAATTAAGGGGGAAAGTTCTCTAAGAACAGATATACCGAGCATATCGACTATAAAAATATTTGCACCGTAGAGCTTCAGCTGGAATGCAGATTGGTAAGCGACAACCAAACCTATCAAAAAACTCGTAAGCGCTACAATCCATAAAGCCTTAATGCCGCTTTCATTCAATTCAAAAGCGACCTCTTTGTAGCGTAAATTGCTAATGCTAATAAGGGAGTGGGTATATTTACTAAAAAGCTCTCCCAGAAATCCCATAAAAGACAAGAAACCGAGATAGTTACCGTAAACAACTTTGCCAAGTGCTTCTACCGTACTCACTTCTTTGGCATGTGGAATTTTTGATGTATGTTTTTTTTGCTTCGCTACCAATTCCAAGGTCTCCGATATATCCTCATTATTACAAAGTAAGGATACTTGTATATTTTTGGATTGTAGCGATGTGATTAGGGCATTGAGAAATAAAGCTGCAGTTGTATCTAAAAAAAGGACATTATAAAGATTAATTTCTACATACTCAATCTTGGATAATCCCAGAGCATCCAACTGTTTTTGATATTTGGAAACAGTATATAAAGTAAACTCCCCCGAAAAATTCAAAAGGAGTTTTGTGTTTGAGTGTGTGATACCAAGATGCGATTTATTCATAAAAGAGTTACTAAAAATCTCTTTCTAAAAGCTTATTGACTTTTAATATAGTCAATATTCTATCTTCTTGCTTGCCGACACCGTCAATCATGCTATCATCTCCGGCAACCGTATCCGGAGCAGGTCCAATATCGGATTTTTTGATTCTTATTGCCATTGTCAGCCTATCAATCACGAATCCGGCTACATCATTTCCTTGTTTTAAAACAAAAAAACGTGTATCTTCATTATGTTTTTTAGGACGAAGACCAAATTTTGTTCTCAAATCAATCAAAGGGATAACAGAACCTCTAAGGTTAAAAACACCGATAATATAAGGTGGCGTTTGTGGCACTCTCGTCCATGGAATAGGCTTTATAATCTCCTGAATGCTCAAAATAGGCACGGCATATTCTTCTTCACCTATAATAAATCCGACTAACTGAACAATACTCTCAGAATGTTGCGTTGTCATGTTCTGCTGTTGACTTTGCTTATTAATAATTTGTTTTAATCTCTCACTCATTATAATAACTCCGATTTAAAATTGACATTTCTTTGGACTACGCTCGATAAATAATCTGCAGAATAAGGTTTTGTAATATACTCTACCATTCCGGATTCTACGCCGCGCATTCTATCAGACTTTCCTGTGCGAGATGTAACGGCGATAAGAGGAAGATTTTTATATTTATTATACTTTTTAATTTCCGTTGCCAAGGAATAACCGTCCATTCTCGGCATCTCGATATCAATAAGCATCGCATCAAAATTATGGTCACCTTGCTTGAGTAAATTCAGCGCTTCTTGCCCATCACTTGCTTCTACTAGTGTAACACCTAGACCCTCAAGTGCTTTCCTCATAATCATTCTATCTGTTTTAGAATCATCTACTATCATTATTTTATAATCACTGGCTTTCGTTTTTTCACGTGCAATCTGTGCAACGGAAACACTCTCCGTCATTACTTTCGATTTCACCCCTTTTGCCATCTGCATTAATGCGACAACATCTACAATAAGCGTCACGCCTCCGTCTCCACGGATAGTTGCTCCGGCAATTCCATCGATATCTCTGAGGAAATCTCCCAAAGTTTTAATAACTATCTCTTCTTGACCAACAAGGGAATCGACAATAAGTCCAAGCTTGCTGGCACCAAGACCCAAAACAACTACATAGGCATGCTCGCTTGCATCCATAATACGTTCCACTTCAAATATATCACCGATATGCACCAAAGATAAAACATCATTACGAAGTCTCATAACAGAGCGGTTTTCTACGGTATAAATCTCATCTTTGGAAATTCTCACCGTCTCCAAAACGGAGGCCAAAGGAATCGCATAATGTTCCTCTTGAACGCCCACCAAAAGAGCCTGAATAATCGCAAGAGTTAGAGGAATTTTTAATTTGAGGGAAGTCCCGACATTTACCTCACTCTCTATATCAATAATACCGTTGAGTTTTTCTATATTTGTTTTTACGACATCCATGCCCACACCGCGACCTGAGACATTTGTTACAGTTGCCGCCGTAGAAAAACCGGGTCGAAAGATAAGAGCAAAAGCTTCTTTGTCACTCATTCCGTCTGCTTCTTTTTCAGTGATAAGCCCTTTTTCCAGACATTTGTGTTTTAGCATTTCAGGATCAAGACCTTTTCCGTCATCGTCAATCTGAATTACGATAGCATTACCTTCATTGTAGGCTTTGAGCGTGATAGTTCCTGTTTCGGGTTTGCCTCTAGCAATACGGTCTGCCGGTTTTTCAATGCCGTGATCACAAGAATTTCTAATAATATGCACCAAAGGATCACCAATCTCTTCTACAATAGATTTATCAAGTTCCGTCTCTTCACCAGAGATTTCAAGCTCCATTTTTTTGTTGAGTTCGCGTGTCAAGTCGCGTATCATTCGAGGGAATTTATTAAACACTTTTCCGATAGGAAGCATCCTTGTTTTCATTACGGCGATTTGCAAATCGGTTGTTACAAGTGAAACAATAGAAACAACTTGATTCAGCTCTTCTAAAAACTCTTCTCCCTCGTATCTTTCTTCCACATCATCATTGATTTTAATAAGTCTGTTTTTGGCGAGCACAAGCTCTCCGATAAGATTCATCAAATGATCAAGTCGCTTTACATCCACACGTATCGTTTGTTCTACCGTCGTGGCTGCTGCTGCTTTTTTTGCCGGTGCCGCTGCCTGCGCATCTTCATCTGCAAAGCTATTTGCATGCCTTGGTGTATGTACGACGGGAGCCGGCACTACGACAGGGGTGTAAATCGGTTCCGGCTCTTGGAAATATGGTTCTTCTTCAGGCTGTGAAGGGATAGCAGGAACACTTTCTCCCGCTGCCATCTTCGATTTTCTTTTCGCCTGATCTTCGGCTTGTCTTTGGTTTAATAATCTCTCTATTTCAGCTTCAATTTCATCCGCATCCATACTCTCATAATCAGGTTCAGCCTCTTCTACTTTTATTGCAACGGGTTCTGCTATCTTTAAGCTTGGTTGCTGAATTTCACCGTCTCCCCCGCTCATTCTATCCAGACGTACGACACATGCAGAAACATCTACGCCAGAATCACTGCTCGTATCACGAATCACGCCTAAGAGAGTTTTCATTAAATCTATTGATTCTAAAATGACATCCATGACATCCGGAGTAATCAACAACTGCCCGTGTCTTGCTTTGTTGAGTACATCTTCCATATGATGCGTTAAATGGGTTAAAACATCAAAGTTTAAAAATGATGAAGCACCCTTGACAGTGTGAGCGACACGAAAAATACCGTTTAAAAGTTCTAGGTCTTCAGGTTTGGCTTCGAGTTCGACCAAGTCTTGATCTAGTTGCTCAATAAGCTCAAAAGATTCAACTAAAAAATCTTGTAATATCTCTTGAAATTCATCCATATCTATACTCCTACTTCATATGAGCACGAACTACTCGCGCTACTTCATCATAAAATGAGCTTGCATCAAACTTAACCAAATAAGCTTCACCGCCGGCCTTCATACCTCTTACTTCACTAAAATGGTCACTTATAGAGGAGTTAAAAACGATGGGGATATTATTAAATCTTCCATCGTCTTTGACATTAGCTGCAAAGTGAAATCCATCCATTCTCGGCATTTCAACATCGGATATAATAATTTTTAGATGTGACGCAATATCGCCGTCATACTTTTCGTAAAGCTTATCCAACATCCCCAAACCTTCTTGCCCGTCAATAGCTTCTACTACGGTAAAACCCATTTTTTGGAGAGCATCTTTTACAATTTTTCTCGCCGTTGCACTATCATCAAGCACCAAAGCTAAGCCGGAAAAAGATTCTATCTCATGCGGCATGGTATCTGTGTCAGGCTTATAAAGTCCCAAATCTTGCACGACACTCTCCAAATCAAGAATCAACAAAACATTGTCATTTTCTATTTTGGTAACTCCGGTTATCTTACTTCCGTCTATATTTCCCGCGCCGCTTAAGAAGGTTGCAGGTTCTATATCCGCCCAGTTGATACGTCTGATTCTTTTGGCTTCATGTACGACGAAGCCGATAAGGATATTATTGAACTCCGTGATGATAATTCTTGAGTTTTTTTCAACAAAATCGGGTTCAACTATCCCCATCCATTTTGCTAAATTCACAACGGGAATCACAACGTTTCTCAAATCAAATATACCCTCAATAAAATCCGGTGTACCCGGCAATTCCGTCAAAGCGGGAATACGGATTATTTCACGAACTTTTGCAACATTGATACCGTAAATACCTTCATATACAGCGCCGTCTTCTTGCTTGAGTATACGAAAATCGACAAGTTCCATTTCGTTGGAACCGACTTTTAATGAATTGTCATCCATACTTATATCTCCTTAGAGAACATTTTTTCTTCTAAGAGTTTTACTTCTTTGGGTGATTTTACTCTAAAGTATCTTTGATTGCAAGCAAAAGCTCCCAAATTTATATATCTAAAATTTTCAAATTCTAGACTCTTATTTTGATGAAAATGCCCTTCGATAAAATAATCACAATCGTATTTATCCGCCAATCTTTGAGACACAAACTCTCTAAAGCCCTTAAATTCTCTACAATCTTCTTTCTTGCTAAGATATACATCAAGCTTCTTGAGTATTACATGTCCTAAAATAGAATCAACACCTCGAAGAAGATACAGGATTATAGGGTTGCGAATCAATGCCGTATATATTCTGTACCCTCTTTTTGCACCGAAATCTCCATGTGCCAAATATACTTTTTTGCCTGCATATCCACATGCCAAAGGTTGCTGGGCTATTGGAAATATCTTGGCATGTGGAAATATGTTCTTAAGATTAAAATCATGATTCCCCTCAAGATATATAAGCTCTATCCTAAGGGAAATTGCATTTAATAGCTCTATGAGTTCTTGGTTAATTTGTTTGGTGTAAGGAATTTGTCCAAAAAGAGTATCGAAAATATCACCCGTCAAAATGAGCTGCGTTGGCTGAAGCTTGCCGTAATAAATAGCTTTTAGAAAATCTAAAAGCTCGGGTCTAAGATGAGAATAATGCGCGTCAGAGACAAAAAACGCACCCTCTTTGAGTGCGATATCGCTAAGGAACATAGGCTAAATTTGGAATTCCCAAAGACTCGTCAAGTCCCATCATCAGGTTTGCATTCACCACAGCCTGTGAGGAAGCGCCGCGCATGAGGTTATCTATAGAGCTTGAAATAAAAAGTATGTTTGCTTTTTGTTTGACATATAGGTCGCAAAAATTTGTTCCCGCAACATTTTTCATATCTACGGGATTTTTGGAGATGCGGACAAAAGGCTCATCTTTATAGTACTCTTTTAGCACTTCATGTGCATCAAAATCATCGGAAACTTGAAGATAAATAGAAGATATCATCCCTCTTGTAAGCGGAACCAAATGGGGTACAAAATTGACCTCATCAAAAGGGATATTCAATTTTTGCGCAATCTCGGGAGCGTGTCTGTGCATCAGTGGATTATAAGCAAAAAGGTTGTCGTTTACATTCACGAAATGGGTTACGTCGCTCAGCTTTTTCCCTGCTCCGCTCACTCCTGTTTTTGCATCAATTATTACCGGCGTACCCGCAATTCTGTACTTCATAAAAGGGAGTATTCCCAAAATTGCAGAGGTAGGAAAACAGCCGGGATTTGCCGTAAGAGAAGCAGACATAAGCTCATCTCGAAACAATTCAGGAAGACCGTACACTGCATTTTCTAAGTTTTCTACATCGGTATGAGCACAATAAAATGTTTCGTAAATATCCAAAGGAAGTCTGTAGTCCGCAGATAAATCCACCACTTTAATTCCACATGCCAAGAGCGGTTTTACAAAAGCCATTGCAGTTTGATGAGGCAATGCTAAAAAAACAAGAGCACAGTTTTGCGCCGCAGCATCCACATCCGCTTTTTGCACATCACAATCGTACACTCCTCTCAAAGAAGGGTGTAGCTCGCTCAGTCTCATTCCGCCTTCGGAATTTGCCACATAAGAGATATTAAACCGAGGATGTTTTATAAGTATTTTGACTAGCTCCAGCCCTGTATAT
This sequence comes from Sulfuricurvum sp., assembly GCA_022729795.1. Classification (GTDB taxonomy): domain Bacteria; phylum Campylobacterota; class Campylobacteria; order Campylobacterales; family Sulfurimonadaceae; genus Sulfurimonas. The sequence continues at coordinate 11,059 of DZBD01000063.1, forward strand.
CCGCTTACACCGATAATACCTACATTAAATGCATTCAAAGACAATCTCCTGATATCTCACTTCTATAATTTCAAACTTTTTTTCACCGCCCGGAAGTTTCACTTTAAAATCATCTCCCTCTTCGTGCCCAAGAAGCTGTTTTGCCAAAGGTGAACTAAAAGAGATTAGTCCGATATCGGGATTAGATTCGCAACTTCCCACTATCGTGTATGTCATCTCTTCATCCGTATTCAAATCACAAACAACTACGGTAGAACCAAAGCTTATACGCGCATGTTCAAGTTCGCTTGGATCCACCAGTTTTGCATTCGCAATGAGCTGAGCCAAGTCTGCCAAACGGTTATCTATCTGTTTTTGCTCCTCTTTTGCAGCATGATATTCCGCATTTTCTTTCAAATCTCCATGTTCAAGAGCTTCTTCAATAGCCTTTACAACGGCAGGTCTCTTGACTGATTTCAAATCTTTTATTTCTGCTTGGAGCTTGTTGTATCCAAACAATGTCATAGGCTCAATTTTTTGCATAAGTATTCTCTTTTGTTCCCTTGAGGGAATTAATAATTTAGTGGAGTGATTATATCAAAATTTTTTATTGCGGTATCTTGGCATGTGGAATGTCATGGAAACATTTTGCAGTTTTTCAAGCAAGTGCGACTCCTTTTGGAACTTTTTTGGGTGCTTTGATACGCAACTGTTTATGGTCTTGTAAATTTTATATTTTTAAACCTTTGCTTGAAGTATTTTTGTCATATCTTGCGCATTAACCGCTTTTGAGTAAAGATAGCCCTGAATAAGATGGCATCCATTTTCAAGTAAAAAATCTCTTTGTTCAATTGTTTCCACCCCTTCTGCCAAAACACTTAGATTTAAGTTTTCACATAAACTTATAATACTCTTAGTAATAATTACATCATCAGAATTATTTGGCAAATCATCTATAAACGATTTGTCAATTTTAAGTTTATTAATCGGCAATTTTTTTAAGTATGCAAGCGAAGAGTATCCTGTTCCAAAATCATCAATAGCAATAGAAATTCCCAACTCATTGATTTGCTTTAAAATGGCTATTGATTTTTCGGGATTTTTCATGATTTGACTCTCTGTTACTTCAAACTCTATATTCTCATGAATACATTTTTTTGACGCAAACAAAGTAGTTAAAAAGCTGATAAAATCATCCTCTTCAAGCTGTTTAGCTGTTAGATTGATGGAGATTTTACCGGGTTTGTAGCCTGCAAGTTTCCATTTTTTATATTGGGCGATTGCCTTTGTAATGACAATTCTGTCAAGTTCTACTATAAGACCAGCTGCCTCGGCAAGGGGAATAAATTTGTTTGGAAATATAAGTCCCATAGTGGGATGTTCCCATCGAACGAGAGCTTCCATGCCGATAAGTTCATTTGTTAGAGCGTTCATTTGTGGTTGAAAATAGACACATAAGTGGTCATTTACAAATGCTTTTCTGAGTTCTGTCTCTAAATAAATTCTCTCCATAGCTTTGCTTGACATCTCTTCATCATAAAAAGCATAGGTGTTTCTGCCGTTGTCTTTTGCTTTGTACATTGCTGTATCCGCATTTTTTAAAAGTGTTCTTGCACTCTCACCGTCATTTGGATACACAGCCACACCAATGCTCATGCTGACATATAAAACCTGAGTGTCAACCATAAATGCACCCTTGCATACTTCCACGATTTCACTTATAAAAATTGAGATAGTTTCAACATCGTTAATGTCATTTAAAATCACGCAAAACTCATCTCCGCCAAGTCTTGAGAGAGTATCGGTGGGCAAGATTTTCGTATGAATCCTTTTTGTAAATTCAAGTAATATTTTATCCCCGATGTCATGTCCGAATGAGTCGTTTATCTCTTTGAAATGATCGAGGTCAATAAACAAAAGGGCTACTTTTTGCTTGTTTCTTTGCGCTAAAATAATCGACTGATACAGCCTGTCTAAAAAAAGAACACGATTAGGCAAATCCGTGAGTTTGTCATGATTTGCCTGATAATCAAGCGCTTCTCTTTGGTCATCAAGTTTTTTGAGGCTTCTTTGTAAATCTGACTGTATTTTTTTGAGCTGCGTTATATCACGTCCTGCACCGACAGTACCGATAATCTCCCCTTTTTTATTGTAAAAAGGAGCTTTATACACTTCCAAGTACATGAGCTTACCTTTGACATTACCATACTCTTCAAACTTCATGGCTTTATTTTGCTCTATAACATCTATGTCACTGTTAAAACATAATTCTCCAAAAGTATGCCAATCAGGCTTATCCTGATGCGCTTCTCTCTCACGCAAAGCAAAAAAAACATCCCCTTTGCCGATAGGTTCATTGACATCTTTGGCCATAAGCAAACCATCGCAAATAGCTTGATTGGCATAAACGTATTTGCCCTCCAAATCCTTCACCCACAGCATATCCGGTAAATGCTGCGTTAAGAGATTTAGGAGTTCAGAGTTGTGTTCTTGTAAATCTTTGAGTTCAAATGGCATAAAAACCCCTCATTAATTATTTTCTATCTCATTTTACTACATTTTTACAAAATATCTACAAAAGGATTAGCTTGTAATTCAGTAATAATTTGATTGTCAAATGGTGTCAATATCTCTGTTTAGAGTCACTGTTTTGCATAATTATTCTCTTTTATTCCCTTTGGAACACTTTTGGGTGCTTTGATACGCAACTGTTTATGGATGCTCTCTCTGCCGTAAACCACCTCGATGGCAGAAGCACTCACGCCAAACTCGTTTGCCAAAAAACCGACCATATAGTCCGTCGCCTTGCCGTTTTGCGGCTGCGCTTTGACGCTGACTTTGAGCTGATTGCCTTTTGGTTTGCCTACAACATCCCTCTTTGCAGCAGGCGTTCCCAAAATGTTCAAAATCAAAATATCCCCGTCCCATTCATAAAAATCGTG
>DZBD01000064.1 GCA_022729795.1 Sulfuricurvum sp.
CGCAATGACGACCTCTTTGTTCGCAATGACGACCTCTTCGTTCGCAATGACGACCGCTTTGCTCGCAATGACGACCTCTTTGTTCGCAATGACAACCTCTTTGTTCGCAATGACGACCTCTTTGTTCGCAATGACGACCTCTTTGTTCGCAATGACGACCTCTTCGTTCGCAATGACGACCTCTTTGTTCGCAATGACGACCTCTTTGTTCGCAATGACAACCTCTTCGTTCGCAATGATCGTCATCGAGAAAAAATCACCGTCATTGCGAGGAGGAACGACGAAGCAATCTGAGTTTTGCAAATAATCTGATTTATTATAGCTTTTTATATATAAAGTTTGTATATAGTTTTTTTATATATAGATAATATTTATAGCCTTTTTTGTTCTATCTAAAAAAACCTTAAGATTCCCGTCCGCACATAATCTTATATTCACAATATTGGCAGTTTTTCAAATCTTCGCACTTGTCAAACTCGTGCGTTTCGTGCAGTAAAATGTCTTTTATGTTGGACTCTAAAATGGCTAATTTCTCCTCTAAAAACGGCTCTGGAACTATTTTTGACTCATTGAGGTCGTAGTATCCGCATCCTGCGACTTTGCCTAGTTGTTTTGATAAAAGATAGTAAAACTCCAGTTGAAAGTCCGTTGCCTCTGTAAAATTTTTGGCTGTGTACATCGGGTAAGAGCCTGTTTTGTAGTCAAGGACAAAAATTTCATCCTTTCTTTTATCGATTCTGTCGATTACGCCGCTGAGAGTAAGACCTGCAAACTCACACTCTAAGTTTTTTTCGCAAAGTTCCACATGCCAAGAATCTTTAAACCTTTGCACTTCATTTTCGCAAAAATCATTCATTTTTCTTTTTTGCAGACTTATTAAATATTTATCTAACTCGCTCTTTCCACATGCCGAGTCTAATTCTTTGTGCAAATCTTTTTTTAACTCTTCTGTGCCTTTGTAGCTCTTTTTTTTACTGTACAACTCTTTGAGTGCGGAGTGAACGGCTGTTCCTATTTCCCACTCCTGCGGCATATCTTTTGGAATTTCATGGTTATTTATGTTTTGTATGTATTTATAGTAAAACTTTCTTTTGCAGGTGAGGAAGGTTTTTAGCTTTGTGGCGGAGAGTTTTTTCTCCCTGAAGTTGTACTCGCTCACAATCTTGTCATCGTCCTTGGCATGTGGAAGTGAACGCTCAAATAAAATATCTGCATATTCAAGTTCGTGGTGCGGGATATTCTCATGAATATTTAACTGTTTTAAAAACCTCGAAGCGCTGCTTTGGCTCGATTTCACATAGCAAATTGCCACCTCTTTGGAGCGGTTTAAAAGCATTTGATAGTAATGTTTTTGAAGGTTTTCTCTGTCGCTCATTGTCGGCAGGGAAGCGATTTCTCTTATTTGCGTGTTTAAAAACATATCTTTGTCGCTTCGTTTTGGAACGTTGGAGTCGCTAAAGTCCACAATGACCACTCCCTCAAATGCTACTCCTCGCGTCTCTAATACTCCCATCACGGTAATTTTACCGCCTCTGACATCATCAAGCGTCCTTGCGGCGAGTCTTTGTAAAAAAACGCTCATGAGTGATTTGACGCTCATATCACGCATGAAAGACAAAACATTTTTAAAACTATATAACTCTTCTTCGTAAATTTTACGCTCTCTCTTTGAGGCGATGCTCTCTTTATATCTGTCTAAAAAAGCATTTATATCAACTTCTTGGGCTTTTTTATAATAGATGCCAAAAAGTTCTGCGTAAAGCGCATCGCCAACACGAGAGAGTCTTGCACTATTTTCACGGGAATCTTGCTCAATAGCTTGGCATGTGGAACTGAGTTTTTCATAACTTGGAGTTTTAGAAAAGGGTTCGCCCATAGCAAAGTTAAAGTTCGACTCGCTATCAAAGCTACGCAAAACCTCCGCCATCGTCTCATCAGGCAAAATAACGGCAATATTTTGGGCGTTAAAACCCTTTTTTACAAACTCATAAATCTTGTGTTTTATAAAAGCAACTTGCAAAATGGATTCGCTGAATGATTCACAGACGATAGTTTTATTTTTGAGTATTGCTGTTTTATCTATTACTTTTTTTGAGTTTAAAGAGATTGTATAGGTGTAATTTTTTTCTACCTCCATGCCAAGGTCAAAAAATTTACTTTGCATTTTAGTGTTAAAAGAAGAAGTGTTTAAAATCAAATTTACGTTGGCAAATTCGCAGCATTTTTCTAAAAGTTCTAGCTCAAAATTTGTAAGATGTCCTTCAATATGGACTTCTATATTTTTGTTTATTTTTACATACGTTTCATTAAAAGTGTAGAGTTTCGGCAGAAAAATTCTGTCTAAAATTTTTCTCTCACTGCAAAGGGTTTCGTATCTTTTATATAACTCTTGAAGTATGCTTATGTGCTCTTCATATTCGGCATAGATGTCTGAGGTGTCAAGCTTGCTAATATCGTACATTTCAGCGCTTAGTTCTTCAAAAAACTTAAAAATGTAGGTAGAGTTTTTCGTAAATGTAAAGAAATTACGCTCTATTTGAAGTTTGGAAAATGTGTTAAAATCAGAGGCTTCTAAAAGAAGCAAAATTCTGCTGTCATCATCGGCTATTTTAAAATCTTTAACGATGCAAAGCTTGCTTATAAACTCTGACATAGTGATGTGATTCGGTAAAAATAGTGTTTGATTTTTTATATGAAGTTGCTCATGCCTAATGGCACGAGCCGAGGGTAAAACTATTGTGGTTTCATTCATAATAGCATTCTGTTAATATTCAACTGCTTCTTTAATTCTAGTATCAGCCTTTATATTAAAATATCTTGTTACATCGGCAACACTAACCTTTGCCATAATATCCCATCTTCCTTTTTCCGGAAGCTTCACATTCGTGAAGGTATATATTCCATCTTGCACAATCGGGTTATTTAGATTCTGATCATACATATGAACATCTGGTCTAGTAAGAACAATATTAATGAGTGCATTATTCACGGCACTAGAATTGAGATCAGTCACTTTGTATTTGATATCACAGCTATCTGCGCTGATTCCATCGGTGACGTACTCAATTTTATATTTTTTATCAAATGCTATGCGAGCTTCAATCAATGCATTTGCTTGTGCATCGGCTTCTTGATAAGCCATCATATAAGCATCACTTTTCTCAACCGGAACACTTCCTGTAACCATTATAGTAGCAACACAAAATCCAAATACCATTACAATGGAGCCACCTATTGCATATGGCCAAATTCTACCTTTACTTTTGTTCAATTTTTTGCCTTCTTATATATAATTTTCTTTTTATGTACATAAATATACCATAAAACAAAATACCATAAAATAATGTTTTAACCAAAAGAATACTGTATTTATTTGAATCGCCTACCGCACTATCAAGAACTATATTTTTGCTTGCAGCAATTTGCTCTGCTATGTCTATATATCCGTTAAACATAGAGCCGGAATATTTCCCAAGTTGCTCATTATCTTTTGCTTTTTGTGCTAGCAGCGGCAAGATACTACCGCCTGAACTTGTTATAATTTCTTTAAAACTATCAATACTGTCGCTGTAAAATACTGCCATAATGAAAGCTTGTACATGTGAAGCCACAGGGCTTAAAACTTGTCTTTTGTCAAAATACTCATATAAAGAAGGAGAATTTGCTAATATATCCACTTGTGTGTCTAATTCTGAAAAGGTAAGCAAAATCGTAGGTTCAGTAAAGTTTTTCATTAACTCTTTTTCATATTCAACTATACTTTGCCCGTGCGACAATTCTCTAAGCATTACAAGTCTTAGTGCTATCCCTGTTTTTTCATGGAGTTCTAAGCCTACTTTTTCAATCTCTGCACTAAAACTTTGGTTAAAAATAACTTCATCTTTATATAAATATTCTGCTAATAATGATGATTGAAAAGATACGATGAGGATGAGGGCCGCTAGCCCTCTTGAAAATTTCAATGAAATTTCCTAACCGATAAAAAGGTGATTAGGTGTTAATACCGCATAAAGAGTGTATACGGCCATGATGACCATGCCCCATGATAAAATCTTATCCATCTCTTACCCCTTACTTTACATCAACTAAATGCTTAGTATTTTCTGTACTAATCATTCTAACTGATTGCTCATCTTTAATATCGTAAAAATTATTTGCACTTGCATTTTGAACACTAAGTCCCCAAATCGTAAGACCCGCGAGAATACTTAAGAGTAATACAGTCGCAATTAACATACCTGTTATGCCGTCAAGGGAAAATACGCTTCTATTTTCATTCATACCTGACTCCTTATTTGCTTAAGCTAGTGATGTATGCACCAACAGCTTCTTTTTGTTTAGCATTAAGTCTATCAAACTTAGGCATTTCGCCGATTGCAGCTTTTTTGCCGTGATTAAGAACATTTACAACAAGTTCTGGAGTAAATGTTGCTATGCTTGGAGCTACAAATTCCATCCCTTTACCGTCTTCACCGTGACAAGCAGCACATGTGCCTGCAAATACGTCAGCACCGGCGCCGGTCATACCGTTAGCAACATATGATGCTACAGCATCAATCTCGGCATCGGTAATTAAAGCACCTGTATTATTATTGAATAGTCCATTACGATCAGGCATAGGCATTTCAGTACCTAACAAATGATTATTAGCACCGTTTTCTATAGCATACTTCACACTTTTTGCTTCAATTCTAACATTAAGATTTGCGGCCATGCCGTTAATGCCGTCAGCACTAATACCGTGACACACTTTACACTCTGCCAAGAATACGGACTCACCCATCTCTACAAGTCTTTCACCGGAAATAGATTTGTGTTCTGCTTCAAATTTGTCATTCAATATTTTCGAATCTTCATTGTATTCACCTATTTGTGAATACGCATTTACAGGATAACCGATAGTAAAATACCACATACCCCAAACCATAGTTCCAAGAAACATAATTGACCAACCCATCGGCAATTCATTCTTGTACTCACCTATTCCATCCCAATTTTCATCAGCAAGTTCACCAGTAGCCGTATCTACTTGCATTTGACGAACGTACTTGATAACTACAAAAACTGTAATTAATACAAGTGCTATCGCACCGGCAACAGCTAATTGGTTTACAATATCACTCAAGCCGTGCTTGAAATCAAATGACATATACGTAAAACCAAGCATCGCAGCTGTAATGATAATTCCCCAAAGATAAATCTTATTCATATATCTCTCCTATTTCTCTTTATCATCAGATATAGCTGATACCGGGGTATCAGTTACATCATCTTTTAATGCCATATTGCTATAGTTTTCGTAGTCACATCCATCTGCATTCTTCTTTTTACTATATAGATGATATATATAGCTATAAAGAATAACAACCATAAATATTGTTAATGCAAAATATCCATAAGCTTGAAGTTCAGCAATATTCACTTACAAACCTCGACTATTTCAGACTATTTAAATATGCAATAATTGCTACGATTTCAGGAATTTCTCCACGAGCTATTGCATCTTTAATATTTTGATCTTTCATATCTGCTGCAATTACTTTTGCTTCAGCCAATGCATCAGCATTTGCCTCTGCAACACTTGCACCCATTTTAACAATTTTCGTAGAACCGTCTTTCATCGGTACAGGTTTGTTATAAGGAACTGAAAAGAACTGAGCTACCGTTAATTGTTCTGCATAAGCAGTATTAATATCAGCATTATTAGTAAACATCCAGTTGTATGCAGGCATAATTGAACCCGGAACAACACCGGTTGGATCTTTCATATGATTTTCATGCCAGTCGGTAGTTCTATAATTACCGACCCTCATCAAATCTGGACCGGTTCTTTTTGAACCCCAAAGGAAAGGTCTATCATATGCGTATTCACCGCTTAAAGAGTAATGACCGTAGCGGTCAGTTTCTGATTTAAACGGACGGATTAATTGTGAATGACAAGCATTACAGCTATTTTTAATATAAACTTGACGACCTGCCAATTCTAAAGTAGAATATGGAGCCGTACCGATTACAGGACGAGATGCTTGAGCAAAGTTTGGAAGAATTTCTACTAAACCTGCAAAAGCAATTGCTAAGAACACACCTACCGCAAAAAAGAACGGATGTTTTTCTAACCAATGAAACATATTTAATCCTTTCTATTAAGCGCCCATAGGCGATGCTGACTGAAGTTCATTTTCTTCTACTCTACGACCTGAAGTCATTGTTTTGTAGATGTTATAAGCAAACATTAAGAAACCAACCAAGTACAATAAACCGCCTACGCCACGAATAGTATAATAAGGATGAAGTACTGTAACCGTATCGATGAATGAATAAGCTAAGTTACCGAATTCATCGTGAGCACGCCACATCATACCTTGAGTAATACCTGCAATCCACATAGAAGTGAAATACAAAACAACACCTAAAGTCTGAATCCAGAATTGCGTAGCCATTAAAGACTTAGAATACAATTCACGTTTAAACACACGTGGAGCCATGTGGAAAAGTGCGGCCATAATCATAAAACCAACCCATCCAAGAACACCATCATGTACGTGACCAACAATCCAGTCAGTAAAGTGAGCAATAGCATTTACAGATTTAATCGCTTGAATTGGACCTTCAAGAGTAGAAAACATATAAAATGTTGAAGCTAAAACCATAAACTTAATCAATGGAGATGCTGCAACTTGTTGCCATTCACCTTTCATTGTAAGAAGCATATTGATTGCAGAACCCCAAGAAGGTAAAATAAGTACTACAGAAAAAATAGATCCCATTGTTTGTACCCAGTCAGGAACTGTTGAGAATAACAAGTGGTGTCCGCCAGCCCATAAATATACAAACATTAATCCCCAAAAAGAAAGCAATGATAATTTATACGAATAAATTGCTTGACCTGATTCTTTTGGTAAAAAGTAATAAATCATAGCAACTATAGGCACTGTAAAACCAAATGCAACTGCATTATGACCATACCACCATTGAACAAGAGCATCATTCGTACCTGAATACATAGAAACTGAATGGTACCATGCACCAAAACCTGTTTCGCCTGCTGGAGAAGCTGCTAGCATTGTTGGAATTTCCATATTGTTAAAGAGATACAGCATAGCTATACCTAAGAAAGTAGCAATATAATACCATACAGAAATATATAATGATTTTTCACGGCGAATACCAATCAAACCAAATATACTCATACCCCATAAAACCCATACGACAACAATAGCAATATCAATCGGCCATTCAAATTCAGCATACTCTTTTGAAGTAGTAACACCTGCAAGCAATGACACAATTACAGCAATAACGCCAACTACGTATAACGTGAAGTGCAGCTTACCGATAAACATCAAAAAGCCTGACTCAGCCATTGACACTTTTAATACACGCTGACCTACATAATACCAAGTAGCAAAAACACCACTTAATGTAAAACCAAATATAACTGCATCAGTATGCAGTGGACGAAGACGACTGAAATTAGTATATTCAGCTAAACCATCACCTAGGATTGTATTAATCCCTGGAAAAGCAAGCTCAAATGCTAAAATGACCCCAATGAGCATACCGACAATTCCCGTAAGAATTGTGGTAAGCATAAACATCTTCGCAACAGTATAGTCGTACTCTAATGGACGATTCTCCATGTATAGCCTCCTTAAAGATTCAAAGCAATTATGACTAATTAAAGTAAAATAAATTAATTAGACTAATTAACGTTGTATATTATCAAGACAAATGTTTAACTAATCTTAAACTTAACACTTTTGTAACAATTTATTATTTTTCTGTATACTTTAGTAGTTTTATTTATTCTTAAGGTACTGATTTGGAAGTAAAAGTTTTATATAATACAAGCACCTTATATGAAAGGTGTTTACATTATCTTTTAATTAAAGATAAAAATTCGTTAAATATATATCTACTTTCTTTTGGACCAGGGCTTGATTCAGGATGGTGCTGTACTGAAAAAATCGGAGAATCATTATACTTCAAGCCCTCTATAGTATTATCAAAAAGATTTGTATGTGTTACACTGGCGATTTCAATAATATTATCTGGGACATTATAATTATGATTCTGAGCAGTAATCTCTACAAGACCCGTTTTTAAATTTTTCACAGGATGGTTTCCGCCATGATGTCCAAATTTTAACTTATAAGTATCATAACCGTGTGAAATGGAGAGTAGTTGATGTCCCAAACATATTCCAAACATAGGAATTTTAGCATCAATTAATTTTTTTATCTGCTCTTGTTCTTTTTTTAGAACGAGTGGGTCACCGGGACCATTCGATAAAAATACACCATCTAAATCTTTTACTTTATAACGGTTAATTAATTCATCTGCACTAAAATCATTTGGAAGCACTTCGACATCCATCTTTGCATTTACTAGTTCATTTAAAATATTTCTTTTTACACCAAAATCTATGACTGCTATTTTTGCTTCTGATTTGTGAGCTTTTTCATATTCAAACTTTTCATTATTGTAGATAGAAGTTGTGTGTTTGTAACTTTTTTTAGTACTTACCTGCTCAATATAATTAATATCTTCTATCCGTGGCGAATTTTCTAGAATTTTTTTAAGTTCATCCTTGTCACTGATCTTCGTAGATGCAACCATCATCATAGCACCCTCTTTTCGAATCATTTTTGTCAAGTATCTCGTATCAATATTGCAAATTCCCATAATATTTTGCTCTATCAAAAAATCGCCTAGAGAACCCTCTGCTCTAAAATTTGAGTGCTTATCCTGATAATTTCTAACTATCATCCCTTTTGCATAAGCGTGCGCACTTTCCATATCTTGTGTATTTACTCCAACATTTCCAATCTCCGGCATTGTAAAGGTAATAAATTGTCCTGCATATGACGGATCCGAGACTATTTCTTGATAACCGGTTAGCGAAGTATTAAATACTATCTCGCCAACACTGGTGTCATGAGCACCAAAACTCTTAGCTTCTAAAAAAATACCATTTTCAAGATAAATCCAAACTTTTTTTGTGTTATTCATTATTCCATTCCTCTTTTCATAAGTTCTTCTCTGTAAAGTTTTTCGTATAAGATTTCATATTCATCTGTTCCGGGGATATATTTCTTTTTATACGTTCTGATTTTATTCATAATAGCATCTTCAAGTTCTGAACTATCTGCTAAAAAAGATGTTATTGCGTTATATATAATATTTTTTATTCTATTTTCCGTGACATCAAAGTGGATTAAATCTTCTTCATAAAGCTCATCCAAAATTTTATGAGATAAGTCTGAATATCTTTCTTCATAGTTCAAAATAATGCCAAATTCAGGAGCTAGCTTCTTCTTAATCATGAAGAACAACTGTCTCTCATCAACTAGCATAAAATCGATTTCTTCCTCATTTTCATCACAAATAGCATGTACTTTTTCTTCTAATGCCATCTCTTTTTGCACATTGTCAATAAGTATTTTTTCTGCTTCATGCGCTACGACCTCAAGTCCTTTTGTCATTGTAACAACACCACTCTTATTTAAATCAATCGCTATTTTATTGGATATATGGGATATAGCTTTAAGTGATATTTTCATGTCTTGGACCCTACTTGTTAAAATAAATTTTGTCATTTTACAATATGTAAGGTAAAGATCTGATTAGAGCGGATTTTCTTCTGATTATTTACTTAGATGCCTAGTCAATTCAGATGCTTTTTTTTCATCCATTTTTGTTAAAATTTGACCTACAGTTTTTGGCTTTAATGAACTTAATATAGCAGTGGACTCATTACTGTCCATTCCTGCAAGTATTTTTGCAGCGGCGACAGGTTTCATTTTTGCAAACGTTTGAGCTATTTTGTCCATCTTTATCTCTTTAATTTTTTTTAAAATCTCTTCATTTGCTGCAAGTGTTTTTTTAACTGACTCCTCTTTTTTTGATATTTCTTCCAATTTTTTATTAACTATCTCTTCTTTTTCATTCAATTTTGTTTCTTTATTCTTCAAAAGTTCTTCAGTAGCAGTTTTTAGAGCACCAAGAGCCTGCTTTTGTTCATCAATTCTTTCTAATTCAACTAATAATTCACTTTTTCTCTCTTTAAATATTTCTGTACATTCAAAAAGTTTTTCACTCGTTTGTAAGCCAAAAATGGGAGATAGTGATAAAATAAATAAAAGTATTATTTTCATTTTTTTCCCTTTCTACCATAGGTCATTAAAGCAACTTCATCTAAATCTTTTGCTTCTTGAATTTGTTTTTGTTTTATGATTACTTTCATCTCTTCAAGTTCTAAATACTTAAATTTTTCAAATGCTATCATATCAAGCTTGAGTTGCTCTTTTGCTTGAATCACTTGACTTGTAGCAAATGCTATCCATGCTTTATTATGTGTTATAGAATCTCTTGCGGATGACATAAGAACTCTTGAGGCTACTAAATCCGTGATACTGCCACTTGTTGGTGATTTTATATTTTCTAAAGAGTCATAAGATAATTGAAGTGCTATATTTGCACTGTTTAAATCGGCATTCGCTCTTTGCATAACTCGCTCACTACGCTCAAGAGTACTTTTTTTCAAAGTAACTAAGGAGCTAAAACGAGTTCGCATGAGATATCCTTCATGATAGCATTATGGTATCATCTCTCTCTGGAGAAGTAGATATAATACCTACTTTTGTTTTAGTTATCTCTTCTAAATAAGCAATATAATCTCTTGCCTCAGGTGGAAGTTCATCTAAAGTTCTTGCGCCGACAGACTTTTCCCAACCTTTAAAAACTTTATAAACAGGAATAGCTCCTTCTAGATTTTCCGGAAGATAGTCTATCTCTTTGCCATCAACGATGTAGGCTATACAAACCTTAATCTCTTTGAATCCGTCAAGAACATCAAGCTTCATTAGAGCAAGTTCATCACATCCATTCAAACGACTTGCATATCTGCAGGCGACTGCATCAAACCACCCACAACGGCGAGCACGACCCGTTGTTGTACCAAACTCATGTCCTTGCTTACGAAGAGTAGCTCCATCTTCACCTAAGTCTTCACTTGGAAATGGACCATTTCCCACACGGGTACAATATGCTTTCACTATTCCTGTAATTTTTCCGATATCTTTAGGGTTTAGTCCGAGTCCTGTACATGCACCTGCACTTACTGTTGATGAAGATGTAACATAAGGATATGTGCCATGGTCTATATCCAGCATAGTCCCTTGCGCGCCTTCTAATAAGACTTTTTTATTATCTTCATCAAGTGCCTTCCAAATCATATTGGCTGTATTTGTAATAAACGGAGCAAGCTTTGTTTTGTAGTCTTGCAGTTCATTTAATAGCTCTTTTTCGTTTGGTGTTTCAATTTCAAGTATTTTTAATATATCTTTATTTTGTTCAAAATATTCTAAAATGGAAATACATAGTTTTTCCGGTTTCAAAAGCTCACCTACTCTCATTCCGACACGATTTATTTTATCTGAATAGGCAGGTCCTATCCCTTTTCCTGTCGTTCCTATAGCTTTATCACCCTTTAGTCTCTCACGCGCTTGATCGATTAATGCATGATAAGGAAGATTTAAATGTGCTTTATCTGAAATAAAAAGTCGTCCCTCTAATTTATCGAATTGTTTCATCTCTTTAATAATAGCTTCCGGAGATAAAACTACACCATTGCCGATTACATTAATTGCCCTAGGATTTAATACGCCGGATGGGATAAGATGCAGTGCAAATTTCACACCGTCAACCCATATAGTATGTCCTGCATTATGACCACCTTGGCTTCTGCAAACCATATCATATTTTTGAGCCAGATTGTCTACAATCTTCCCTTTTCCTTCATCTCCCCACTGAATACCCACAACTAAATCTGCTTTCATTCTTTGCCTTTTTTCCCAATCTCTATTTTGTTAGTGCTTCACATAACGTATCTGTATATATAGCAAATCCTACAGAAGTCGTTTCCGAATTTTTATATCTACCGCCTCTTGCATAAACTTCATTGTTTTCAATACATCTGAAAAACAATTCATCATAGTAAAGCATTTCAGCATAGTACATAGGTGCTAAGACACTATTATCACATGACATTTCTGTACATAATTCTTTCATCTTAAGAAGTTCATTTTTTATCTCTTGTGGAACGATGACTAAAAGTTCATTTACCTGTTCCACATGCTGAAGATAAACAAGTTTATCAATCCAATCTATTTTTAAATTTAAAAATTTTTCTATATTTATATGGCGAAAATCATCTATTGTTAGTTCATCAAACATTGCTGTCAGTAATATTGGTATTCTCATATTTGATACTTGAATCAAGGGTTTGACCTTAAGTTTATGAAAAATATCTACTGCCAAATTCATAACACTGGATAAACTTTTTTCATCCATAAATTCCACACCGACTTGATACTGCTCAATTGATGGATAACGAAAAACAGGCTGGATATAAAACCATTTCTTATGTTCTGTATTTTGTCCAAGTCTTTTATCAATAATTCTAACAACGTCTATTGTAGAGTCTGCTCTTAAGCTCATATTGTTATTTTGGACATCATTAACTCGAACTAGTTCTCTTTCATTTGCAATACTCAAATGTTGATGATATGAGAATATAGGAGTAACTATCTCTTCAAAGCCATTTGCATATAAAATATCGCTTGCAATATTTTCAATATTTCTTTTTATTTTAGCAGATTCACCAAAATAGAGTTTTGTGCCATATGGGATCTCATGCTCTAGTATCATATTGCGACTTTGAAAAAAATTTCATTAAATACTCTTGAAGCGGTTCCGTCATACTTTCTTCGGCCAAGCTTATTGAGTACGAGCTCAACACTATTAACAACCCATACTATCTCATACGCAGGGATAAGCCCCATTTGGTTTATACGGAAAATCTTACCCTCTAAATGGTCTTGTCCACCCGCCACATTAACACTGAACTCGCTTTTCAACATTTTTCTTATCGCCGAAGCATCAACATCGTCAACAGTTGTCATAGATTTTGCAGGAGTTTTTGGATATATGTGCAGACCGATTGCCTCAAGAGCGGCTTGAACTGCCTCTGCTCTAATAGCTGTATCTTTATAAAGTTTCTCTAATCCGCCATCTCTGTCAATCGTTTCAAAAATTTCCAACAAACCGATTATTAATGTCGTGGCAGCAGTCCAAGCAGTAGTATTTTTTCTTTGAGATTTTATCTCTGTTGCAAGATTGAAATAATAGCCTTTTCCACTCCCAATCTTCTCCAGTGCCATTTTACTAAGACCTAAAATAGAAAGTCCCGGAGGCAACATAAGAGCTTTTTGACTTCCTGCAATAAGGCAGTCAATATTTGAAATATCTATCTTTTCAACTCCGACAGCCGTAATGCCATCGGCTATTATCATAATTTTTGGATTAATCTCTTTCACCGCTTTGGCAATTTCTTCAACTGGGTGACGAAGTCCACCTGCAGATTCGCTTATTTGCACTGCAATAGCATCTATATTAGAATTATTTTTAACAGCCTCAACAATAGCCTCAACACTAACAGCCGTATCCCACTCATTCTTAATCTCAACTTTTGCAAGTCCATTTGCAACTGCAATTTTCCCAAAACGCTCACCAAATTTTCCTGAGTTTACATTCAAAAGTGTGTTGTGGCATAAGTTGCTAACAGCTGCTTCCATAGCACCTGTTCCGCTTGAAGAAAGCATAATTACCTCTTCGGTACTAAAAAGATTAAAAAGGTATTTTCTTGTTTTTTCAAAGATAGCTTCAAATTCGGGAGTACGATGGTGCATTGTTTCATGTGACATAGCATTACGAACATTTTGTGGGACTGGTGTTGGACCAGGAGTAAACAGTAGCATTAGTTAATTCCTACGTGATAATATATTATTTAAAGCCTCGCATTATATCAAAAAAATCTAAAGACTCTCTTTTACCCCAAATAAATCCATAATATAAATTCCACTCCCCACGTGTAAAAAAATAT
>DZBD01000065.1 GCA_022729795.1 Sulfuricurvum sp.
GTAGCCATTGCTAATTTTGTTTCACCGTTAAAAAGTGTGATGCTTTCGATATAGTGATCAAAATCATCCGGATGCGTGTATTCGTTACCCATTTTAACATTCACTGAAAGCATTTCCCCTTTTTTTGCATCACCCATTACTGTAATGAATGGTGAATGACGGTCAATTAAGTCTTTTTTAGCTTCTCTTTCTACTGTATCGATATCTACGTATTTATTGATTGTCGGCATGTGGATTCCTTTTGTTTTAAAATTTTGTGGTGGTATTGTAACTATAAAAACTTTTAGATAAACATAAAGCCGAGTATATTTATCTTATTTAAGAAAAAATTAATTATTTTCAGACGCGAGTATATTTTTAGCGTGAAACAAGGCTTTTGGGAATGATTTGAGAATGTTCTCTTCCCCCATCAAAGCCACGATACGGTGTTTTTGTAAATCCCTAAATACTTCATCGTTTGTCCCCGGCATTATAATAATGACACCGGCATTTTTTAATGTTTTTATGGTCTCTTGTATACCAAAAAAATACAAGTGCCATTTTTCTAAAAATTCTGAGGGAAGTTTCTCTATTTGCAGACCCAAAGCATCTTTGATTTGAGTAGAAAAAATCACCACAGCAATCCCGCTAGTAAAGCCGACTATTAAGGGATGCGGAAAATATTTTAGAAGTGCTCCGAGTTTTAAATCCCCTGTTTGAGGAGGCTGAAAAGTTTTGGACGGAAAATTTTTTGCATATTGTTTTCCCCTCTAAAATTCTTGGAATTGTGCACCGTTTTATTTGATTTTGCTTGACGTAAAACAGCACTCTTTAACCAAATAAAAGATAAAATCGCTGCAATAATTAAAAATAAAAAGAGTGTTATATGTTTAAATCCTTACTGATTGAAATCGGCGTAGAAGAGCTTCCTGCTGTCCCACTTTTAAAAGAGCTAAAAAATATTGAAAAAAAATATGCAGATATTTTGGAAAAAAATTCCCTTTTAGGGGAGTTTGAATTTTACTACACACCTCGTCGTTTGGTTATTTGGCATAGAGAGTTCAAAATGCATCAGGATGACTCTATGGAGGAATTTTTTGGAGCACCTATTGCTATTGCCTATAAAAACGGTGAGCCGACACCCGCTGTAATCGGTTTTGCTAAAAAGTGCGGTGTCAATATCGAAGATATTGCCGAGGCACAAAAGGACGGTAAAGCAGTTCTTTACTATAAAAAACATATTGCGGGAAAACCTTCTTCCGAACTTTTATCCCCAATGCTCGGCATGTGGATAAAGTCTTTGGATTTTGGAAAATCTATGCGATGGGGAAGTTCTGAAGAGAGTTTTATCCGACCTATTCGTTGGATAAACGTACTGTTGGACGATGCTTTGGTGGATGTAGAGCTTTTTGGCGTTCGTTCGGCAAAACAGACTTTTGTTCACAGAATCAGTAACTTTGATGCCGTAGAGATTGAGGGTGCAAAACACTATTTTACAACGCTTAAAAATGGAGGCGTAACACTTTTTCAAGACACGAGACGTGAAAATATTCTCACTCATTTTGCCTTGCTTGAGAGCGTAAACTCTATAAAAATAGAAATTGATGCAGATTTACTCGATGAAGTTGTGGCAATTACGGAACATCCGACTGCACTTTTGGGCTCGTTTGATGCAGCATTTTTAAAACTTCCTCCGGAGGTGATTATCACTTCCATGAAAGAACATCAGAGATACTTTCCCGTGTTTGAAAAGGGTAAACTTGTCAATAAATTTGTCGTGGTCTCCAACGCACTTACGGAAGATTTTTCAAAGGTAATCGAAGGGAACGAGAGAGTTTTGCGTCCCCGTTTGGCAGATGCACTTTTCTTTTATGAAAACGACTTAAAAAAAGGGCTCTCAACGGAAGGCTTGGAAAAGGTTACTTTTATGAAAGGTCTTGGCTCTGTTGCTCAAAAGATACAAAGAGAACTCCAAATAGCAAATACGCTTTTTGATATTTATCAGCCCCAAGATACGGACAAAGAGACTCTCAACCGTGCCGTATCTCTTGCAAAAGCGGATCTTATGAGTGAGATGGTGTATGAGTTTACCGAACTTCAGGGAATTATGGGATGTTACTATGCAAAAGCGCTCGGTGAGAGTGATGCGGTGGCAGAGGCTATTAAAGAGCAATATCTTCCCGACGGTGAAGAGAGTGCGCTTCCATCAAGTGCCATGAGTGCAATTGTTGCGATGAGCTTAAAGCTCGATACGCTTTTAGGACTCTTTAGCATAAACCAAATTCCGACAGGTTCTCGTGACCCTTTTGCGCTTCGTCGTGCCGTAAACGGACTTATAAGAATCACAAAAGAGCACAATCTGGAGTTTGATATCGTAAAAACTTTGACTCTTCTTGCAAAAGATTATGATGCTTTTGAGATGAGTAAACTTGAAGCGTTTTTCCTAGAGCGTGTCAAGCAGTATTTTAAGGTAAATCCTTCTATTATCGAAGCCGTTTTGGCTTCAGGCGAGAGAGAGCTTCTCAAAATGGGTAAAAAGATAGAAGCTTTGAGTATTATGGTACAAAGCGAAGGTTTTAGCGAAGCGTTCTCTACGTTTAAACGTGTTGCAAATATCACCAAAGATATCGATTTATCCAAAGAGATGCCTATAGATGCCAAACTCTTTGAACACAAAGCCGAAGAGAATCTCTTTGTAAGATATAACGAAGTCTCGGCATGTGGATATGAGTCTTATGAAGAGGAATTAGACGCACTTTTGGGACTCAAACCGGAACTTGATATTTTCTTTGAAGAGGTAATGGTAAATGCAGAAGATGAAGCTATTAGAAACAACAGAAAATCTTTAGTAGCATCTATTTATAAAAGTATTCTCAAAATCGCAGATATTAAAGAAATCTCCATTTAACACCATGGCACTTTTGTGCCATTAATTTCATTATTTTATAACAATAAATATTTTTTTATATTTCTTTATCTTTTTTCTGATACAATTCTTTTACGTATATAAATAACATCTTATATTAATTTATATGTAAATTAATATAAAATAAAGGAGAAAAAGTGAAAGAAAATTATTTAAAGCTTATTCTGCTGTTAATTATAGCGGTGATAGCAATAGAGGGGTATTACATATATGATATATACCGTCCGAAAATCAAAAACGAACCTCTTGTATATTTGTATCATAGAGCTCCGTTAGTTTTTGATGAAAATGAAAATCCTTTTGAAGAGATGGAGCGTTTGCAACGTAAAATGCAAAAGAGCTTCAAAGAGATAGAAAATTACTTTGGGATGATGCCCTTTTATGATAAATTTACTTTAAAATCTTATCGTATTCCACCCCTTGATATGAAAGAACAAAATGGAAAATACATTATAACTATGGAAATTCCCGGTTCACTCAAAGATGCCATTGAAACTAAAGTAGAAAACGGTAGATTGTATGTAAGTGCAAAAATCTCAGAAGAAAAAGATGACAACACTACAAACTACTATCGTCATGAACGTTACGCCGGCAGTTACAGACATGAGGTTGCTTTGCCGAGTGATGCAGATGCTAGTTCATTGCAAAAAGAGTATAAAGATGGGCTGTTGACTATTACTTTAAATAAGAAAAATCCCTCATAAATAGAATGGCTTAGTGAAATAAATAAAAATTATTTATTTTATATATAAAATATTAAAAAAAAAGGAGTTGTGATGTCTCTCAAACTTATTATTGTTGCTGATTTACAGCATTTTAAACTTTTCTCTCTCAAAAAAGATCCTCTAGGAAGAGAGTCCCTTGAGACTCTTCAAAACGTTGACAGTTTGTTGACGCACCAAAGACTCAGCGAAAAAGTTTCCGATCAAAAAGGAAATTTTCAAGGTGTAGGCGTGAGCGGTAGCTATGAAGATCATAATCTCGTGCTAGAGGGAGAACGTCGCCGCATTGAGGAGATTGCAGATCAGATATCGAATTTTTTACAGGAATATCATTATAAAGAGTGGTGTTTTGCTGCACCAAAAGCAATTAATAATCAAATTATAGAATTACTTGCACCTGCAGTGAAAAAAACGATGAAAATAAATCTTCACGCTGACTTAACAAATATTCCAAGCAATGAGTTGTTGAGTCACTTTAACAAATAAAATTTTTTTTAAAAAAGGAGTGAGTATGAGTTCTCGAAAGGATATAGATTTTCAGTATTTTGAAGTACTGCTTGAAGCAGAGAAAAAAAGGATTGAAAAAAATATCAAAATTCTTGAAACAGAGATTGATATTTTGGCATACGAAGATGAAATTGGGGATATCGGGGATAAGACTGAGCTGGAAATCGACAATAAAACAGATCAAAAGCTTTTAAGTAATCTTATAGCAGAACTAGCCGAGGTTAATGTAGCATTGGCACGCATTAAGGAAGGGACTTACGGTATATGTGAGAAAACAGGTCGACCGATACCCATAGAAAGGCTCAAAATCAGCCCGAGCGTGCGCACATCCGTAAGTAAAGCGTTATAATACTGCTCAAAAAAGTAGGGTTTGTATGTATGATGTAGCTGTTATCGGCGGGGGAATTAATGGCTGTAGTGTCGCCTATGAGCTTACTAACGCAAAAAAAAGTGTAGCCGTTTTTGATATGAACGGTATCGCAAGTGGCGGAAGCGGGGCGGCTGGTGCTTTTATCTCTCCTAAGTTTTCAAAGGCGGGAGAGCTTAAAGAGCTTATCCATGAAGCTTTTGTGTACAGCATGGATTTTTATGAGAAAAATTTTCCACATTTACTGAGTAAAGCCCCATTATTGCATATTGCCCAAGATGAAGAAGATTCTCAAATACTTAGATTGTATAAGCAAAACAGTTTATTAACATTACAAACATCCTCTGAAGAACTTTTGCAAACTCTCATTCCACATGCCAAGAACCAAGAAAATATTTGTCTCCAAGCGGGCGTTGTAAATGCACAGGCGATGTGTGAGGCAATGACGAAAGGTGCAGATTTTATCAAGCAAAAAGTACAAAGTCTGATTTACGATGATGGCATGTGGATTATCAATGATGAGTATAGCGCCAAGCATGTGGTTTTGGCAACGGGTGCATATGAAATACTGATTCAAGAGCCTTATATTAAGCTTCGCGGGGTTTGGGGGCATCGTATCGATATCAAAACAAGCACTCAAAATCCCTATTCCATCCATCAGTTTGTCTCTATCTCTCCAAGCAAAGAGGGCGTTTTGGCTATCGGTGCTACGCACAATGTTCATTATCATCCCCAAAAAAATTCTCTTACTTATGATATAGAAGAGGGAAGAGCTGAACTGCTTGAAAAAGCTTCACGGACTCTTCATCTTGAAGGGATAGAAATTCTCAAAGATTATACGGGTTTGCGTTCAGGTTCTTTTGACTATATTCCGCTTGTAGGGAGTTTGGTGCTCTCATCCGAGACCTTGGCATGTGGAAATAAGAAAATAAAAACACCCGACTATGCCCAGTACTTATATTATCCGAATCTTTCTATGATAAACGGAAGCGGTGGTTATGGATTTGTTTTGGCACCTTATTTGGCAAAGATGCTGCGTGATGAGATACTCAGCGGTACAAAGATAAACGAGAAGCTTGCACCTGCAAGATTTTTCGCCAGATGGGCGAAAAAACTTTAGTTATTTTTAGCTGTTCGTGATTCTTTGAATAGTAGGGGGATTGGTTCTAAATGCGTTTTTAAAGGCGTTAGCACGTACAATTCGAAGCTTTCCCGTTGCTAGAGGAGATAAAAAATACGCAGTCTCTTTGCTCTCTTTTTCATCAAGCGTATTATCATACATAAAACTTATCTCTTTGCCTAGTTTTTCAGCCTGAGCCGCGATATTTCTAGCGTAGGCAATGATACTTTTGTGGTGTCTGTCGTGTTTGTGTCCACAGCCGAAAAAAACAAATTTGCCGCTGAGACGTATGTTAAGATAATCCTGATAATTCATATTTTTATCATAGCGTGTGAGTTGGTTGCTTGTATATCTGTCTAAATCGCTCTCAAATTCTTCAAGAATAGGGGTAGGTTCAATATTGGCACGATTAAGATTGAAGAGATATTTTAGCTCTAACAATTTCCCCTTATACTCTTTTTTGGTCGCATTTGCTAAAAGATGGGACATCTCGTCCAAATTAAGTTCACAGTAATTATTGTCAAAAACATAACCCTGATCGGCTAATCTTGTGAGTGTGTCGTATCCTACGGGAGCCATAGTAGGATTGTAAAAAAAGAGCGTTCCAGCTACTGTTTTGCGCTTGTTTTTAAGAAGAGTCTCAAGCTGTTGAATATCGATAAGCTCTTCGTCTTGGGGGATGTAAACATAATGTTCTGTCAGATATTCTATATCGTGGTTTGTTGAAAATTTTCCAAAAGCCTGCATGGATGATTGCCTCTATTTTAATGCGCAATTGTACCGAAAATGCTATAATAATCTCGTAAAATAGAGCGATTTGAGGATAAATAAATCATGATATATGCAGTTTTTTTACTTATAACTTTTGCAATCCTTTTTTTTGTATTTTATCAGTGGCAGCATTTTGCAATTTTTTCTCCTACGTATTATAGAGAAGAAAAATTAGATGAAAGCTTTGAGCTGTTGAGTATAAAAACAGATGAGGGAATCGAACTTGAGGGCATTATGTATAAGCCAAAAGATTTCCGCGCTACACTTCTTTTTTTTGGAGGACGTTCGCACGATACTGTGGGGCTGATAAAGAAGCTCTCGCAAACATTTCCACATGCCGCAATCATTACCTTCAACTACCGCTCTTACGGAAAAAGCGGCGGAGTGGTGAGTGAGAAAAATATTTTAAACGATGGACTCAAAATAGCCCAAATCGTCCAAAAAAATTACGGTGATTTTTATGTATTAGGGTTTTCCCTTGGTTCGTGTGTAGCTTCTTATGTGGGCAAAAAACAAAAAGTTCTTGGAGTATTTTTGGTTGGTTGTTTTGATAGTTTTGCCAATCTAGCCAAGCAAAAGCACGGTATAAATCCCTTGTGGCTCTTGCGATACAAGTGTGACAACACCAAACTTGTAGAGCATATCGATGCAAAAACATATATTTTTGTAAGCAAAAGTGACGAAATTACCTATGTACAAAATGCTAGAAATCTCAAAAGATACGTTAAAAATTTAGTTCACTACGAAGAACTTGACAATTTGAGTCACAAAGAACTTTTGTGGAGTGACGATGTAGCGAAGGTAATCAATAAAGTGCTATTGCAAGGGTAATCAAATTAGGGGCTACTTGTGCTTTGAGCTAAAAATCTCTTGTCGTGTTGCGTTTATCATGGATTGTATCTGTGTATCTTGGCT
This sequence comes from Sulfuricurvum sp., assembly GCA_022729795.1. Classification (GTDB taxonomy): domain Bacteria; phylum Campylobacterota; class Campylobacteria; order Campylobacterales; family Sulfurimonadaceae; genus Sulfurimonas. Next base: position 7,308 of record DZBD01000065.1, read on the forward strand.
TACATTTGTATCTAATGTATCTAGCAATCGAAGAGCTTCTTCTGATCTATTTGTACGGTACAATAAATCAGCCAGATTATTCAGAGCAAAAGGGTAAGTAGAGTCGATATCTAATATTTTGCGATAAATTTGCTCGGCATGAGCTATTTGACGGGAATTATAATAAGCATTTCCAAGTGCAAAAAGAATGCCTATATCTTCCGGCCAGCGTATAAGAGCAGTTTTATATGCCGTAATGGCCTCTTTTGTCATCCCGATTTTTTCAAAATCATAGGCACAAGACAAAAACTTTTTTGCCCATGCAGATGCCGGTAATTGCTCGGGAGGCAAAAGTACAATTCCCCAATTACCGCTTCTTTGCCACAATGCTGCAAATGTGCCAAGAGGCATTGCCTCATTTGGCGTGTCAAAAAAGTGCATCCAAATAGTTTGCGTTTTTGCATCGTATCCGGTAACGGGAGCGTAGTGCCAAAGCGGATACCATGAAAAACCGCGATTTACCAAGACAATGACGGGATGATTGGCATCTAGTTCACGAAAAAGTGCATCCAATGAAGGTTCCAGCGGATAAGCTAAAAGAGCGTTTGCTCTTGCCGCGGCAACGAGTTCTATTTGCAGCGTGCCCCCTTTATCCGGAATCCAAGTCCTCTCATTGAGTTCACGAAGACTAAGACGTGGAGTATAAGAACTTCTTGATTGCCAATATAAAGAGAGCATCTCAATGGATGTGGAACCGCAAAGCTCGCTGCGTGGAGAGATAAAAGGAACATTGATGAGCGCTGAGGAGTAATTATGATCTACAGGTAAAGGATTTTTGGAAGCACAGCCACTTAAGAGCAAAAATGTGACTGTTATGAAAAGTGAAAAACAATATTGTCTCGGCTTCATTTTACCTATTGGTGATAGGTTTTGTAAAGTTAAAAACTTTTGTTACTCCGATAATATCGGTAATAAGTAAGACAATAAATATAAACACAATAGCACCGACTAGCGATGCCCCAGCATCTCCACCGGCGGGTAAAGTGTCAATTTTATAGGCAATTTGAGATGCTTCCGAGTCCGTCATAGAAGCAACTCTTGCTTGAATGACTTTTGAATCCACACCCATTTGCTCAAACTCTTTTTTTACATCCTCGCGGGAAATAATTTGATGGAGTTTTTCTTTGGAAGACACGCTTTTTGCGTGTTCAAAAGATGCCTCCGTAGAGACCATCTGAGCCGACAAAACCTCTGTAAACAAACTTGTGCTTACAATAAAAGATACGATTAATTTTGAAATATTCATGAAATGTTCCCCTTAGATTTTTTTGTTTCATTATTATGATATCATATTTTTTAACTTATAAACATAAAATAATACACGTTCTTTAAATCGTTTTACCGTGTGCTTGATAGAGTTTCTCGAAATCTTTTACGCAGAGGGGTTTGGAGCAGTAGTAACCTTGGTAAGTATTGCAACCGATACTTTTGAGATAGGCAACCTGTTCTTGCACTTCCACACCCTCTGCGATTACTTTCATATTGAGAGTTTGCCCCATCTTCACGATTGTTTCAACAAATACGGCACCGTCGGGAGTGTTATAATCGTCTAAAAATACTTTGTCAATTTTCAAAGTATCAATCGGAAATTTCTTTAAGTAGGAGAGTGATGAATAACCCGTCCCAAAATCATCGAGTGATATTTCTACGCCGCTATCATGGATAAAATGCAAAACTTGTAGATTGCTTATATTATGCTCCAAAAAGAGATATTCGGTAATTTCAATATCAATTTTTGAGACATTCACTTGGCTTTTATGAAGGAGAGTCGTAAATTTATACTCAAAATTTGGATGAAGAATCTGTTTTGCGGCTACATTTATAGATACGGAGATATCTATCCCCTTATTTTTGAATTTTATCTGTTGGTAAATTGCCTCTTTCAATACCCAATCTCCGAGTTCGACGATAAAGCCGTTCTCTTCGGCAAGCGGAATAAAAACACTAGGCGGAATTATCCCCAGTGTCGGACTTATCCATCTTATTAATGCTTCTGCGCCTACTAGATCGCCTGTGAGTACGTCAGCTTTTGGTTGATAATAAAGCTCGTACTCGTTGTTTTCAAGTGCCTGACGCATTGCTTTGTCAAGGGCAATGGTGTCTTGAACTTTTTTGTTCAGTTCTTGTGTGAAAAAATAATACTGAGCGCGACCTTTTTTCTTTGCCTCATACATCGCCATGCTGGAGTGCTGCATAAGAGAGGTAATATCTGCTCCGTCTTTAGGATACAAGGCAATCCCTACACTGCTGGATATATGGATAGAATTATTCTCAACTATCCATTGCTCTTCTATTGTTTGTTGCACTCTGTCTATAATAGTTGTCAGTTGTGTCAGTGAAGAGTATTGGTGTAAAATGATAACAAATTCATCACCTCCCACACGAGCAACAAAATCATTGGATGGAATCACGCTTTTTATCTTTGAAGATACGCTTTTTAAAAGTTCGTCACCTACGATATGACCAAGTTCATCATTAATGGCTTTAAAATGGTCAATATCCAAGAATAAAAATGAAAATTCTTTATGAGCGTTGGAAGAGTCTGCTATTAAACGCTCAGCATACTCATTCAGTGCATTGCGGTTTGCAAGCCCGCTGAGACGATCGGTTCTTGCCATATTGTAAAGCTCTTTTTGCTCTTCATCGAGTCTTGCAAATGTTTGAACCATGGATGAACGGATTGCTTCAAGCTCTTTGAGTTTAAACGGCTTAGGAATATCGCTTTGATAATAAGCAAACTGGCGCAATTTTTCTAAAGGAATAGAGACAAAATAGCGTGAAATTAGCCAAGATAACAATAATATAACCACAGGTATAAATCCAAAATAGATTATATAGGAGAGTTGTGTTTCATGAAAATGGAGCTGTATTTCATCGTTGTCAAAGAGAAAAATAATTCTCAATGTGTGTAATGTTTTGCCTTGATAAAATCTAATTTTTCCTTCAATACCCTTTTTTAATACAAAGGTATTGTAGGCACCAAGAGTATCATCATGAAAGATTTCCCCTGTTGGGGGGATTTTATTGTAATGAGGATCCGTTGTTATTATAATACCATTTTCGTCTGCTATCAAAATAGCCGCAATAAAATCATTATTTGATGAAGTTCTGTCTAAAATTGCACGGTTACTTCCAATGGTAGTTTTGTCCGTAATATTTTTAGAAAGGATATAGCTGAGTTCGGACATATCGTTTTTGAGACTTTTCAAGATGACGGATGCAGTTTCTTCTCTTTGAGCTAAATAATGTCTTGTGAAAATTGTATAAATAACTAGAAGTAGTACAACAAATATTATAAACGTAAATTTTTGAATCGTTAAAAGCATCTTTAAATGAGACCGTTTGTAGGAAAATGAGATTCTTCCATACGACTTTTTAGCTCTGTGGAGAGATTTTTATTCAACCAGATGATATCTTCAAGAGATTGAGTGAACTCTTCATAGCTCAACTCCATCATATACGGTTTGATGGTTTTATAAAATTCATATGGATTTTTTTCAAGCACTTCAACAGCAGTATCCACTAATTTTTTTAATGCAATAAACTGTGCTTTATGTTCATGAAACATTTTTTGCCTAGTAAAAAGAGCGTCTACTACCAAAAGATTTAAATTATCTTTTGTTGATGCAATGCTGAAAAAACCGTGTTTTTCGAGTTCCGTATCATATGGGATATAGGTAACGATTATGGTTGCCTTGTTGATATCTTTTGTACTAAGAGTTGATATAAATGCTTGGTCACGATTGATATAATTGATTGTTTTATCTTGGAGACCATATTTTTGAATAAAATCTTTGAGCAGGGTATGATTAATAGAATCCATTTCTAAATAGACATCGATAGCGTCTGTATTTTTTTGTAGCTCCTCAATCGATACATTACTCATCACAACATCTCCGCCGTTAGAACGGTCAAAGAGCATAACAGGGATAAGAGAAGCGTCATTTTTGACCAGCACGTCATACTCATACTGAGTTCCTACATAAGCATCTGCATTTCCGGCTTGATAGAGATACATGTTTTCACTGAGTGAACTGACGTGTAGAAGCTTAATATTTAAAGGCTCTAACCACCCCTTTTCTTTGGCATAAAAAAGTGGTGTATACCCAATCCAGGTAGTTGCAGAGACTTCCAATTTTTGATATCGGTTAGAAGAACATCCACTTACCAGTAGTAAAAAGAGAAGCAAATATAATGTTTTTTTGTACATTCAAAACCATCTTTACTTAAAATTTACGCTTATTATACTCTATTTTTATTCCGTTGTAATGACACAACGGTTACATTTTATCTATTATGTTACACTTTTACAATTCAAAAAGAAGATAGGAGTCAGCCATTTTTTTTAAATATCTCATACTAGTTTTTTTAGCGCATCTTGGATTGGACGCAGAACAGTTATTTAGCAGGACAAAAGTGATGATGGGGACTTTTATCTCTATCTCCACAGCCCAAGAGAATAAAATTCACATACAAAAAGGGTTTGCAATCATCTCGGATGTAGAAATGTCACTCTCATCTTACAAGAAAAAAGCCTTAGTATCTAAACTCAATCACGAGAAAAAAACCAATCTTGATGAGAATCTTTTTGAAGCACTGCAACTGAGTCAAAAATACTATCAAGAAACAAACGGTTATTTTAACATCGCTATCGGTTCGATTACGAAAGGTTTGTATCGATTCGGGGAGCAAGAGAGAATTCCACATGCCAAAGAACTTAAAGAGGCAAATGTAGATTTGAAGGGTTTGCATTTTAACAAAAGCGAAGCGTTTTTAGACCAAAACACCACAATAGACCTAGGCGGAATGGGTAAAGGTTTCGGGGTTGATAAAGTAGCACACTATTTTAAAAGTAAAAATATCGTACAAGCCGTTATAGCTGCAAGCGGAGATATACGCTGTCTTGGTGAATGCCATACCAATATTCAAAATCCACATGCCGAGAATTTTCTTGCAAGTTTTGATACGCTCAAAGACGAAACAGGCATCAGTACGAGCGGAAACTACAACAGATATGTAAAATCCGTAAAAAACAACCACCTCATAAATCCAAAATCAAAAAAATCAGAGCAAAATTTTAGTTCCATAACCCTTATCTCAGATATTTCAAGCAGTGATTTGGATGCATACACAACCGCCGTAAGTGTCATGCCAAAAGAACAAGCTTACAGCTTTTTAGCCTCAAAGCCCCTTGCCTATATTATTTTACAAAGCGATGCCAAGTTGGTAGTGAGTAAAAATAGCAAGCAATTTATTAAAAATTTAAAGATATATTAGACTTTTTGCAGACCAAAGATTGCTTCTTTTAGTTATGGTTTTAGTAATTTCGGTTCTAATATTTAAAAACAACAAGAGTGTAATCAAATAGTTATTGTGGGCATCTCTAGTATTATAAGAGTTTGACAAAGAGATTCGTAGAAGTTCTTTGTCGGTTCATCTTTATTTTTAAGGAGCCAATCGTGAGATTTCCCATTTATCGCCGTTTCTTGTGTAAAGTATTCTATCGTGGAGGCGGCTTTCTCTGCCTTGCCAAAACTCTACTTTTGAAGGCACGACTCTGTAGCCTCCCCAAAAATCAGGGAGTGGAATTTCGCCGTTTTTAAATTTTTCTTTCATCTTTAGCAGTGCCATGGAGAGCAAATCTCTTGAACTTATAATGCTGCTTTGGTGACTTGCCCACGCACCAATTTGACTCCCGCGAGAGCGTTTTGTGAAGTATGCAAAGGACTCGGCATACGAAATTTTTTCACATTTTCCGATGATTCGAACCTGTCTCTCAAGATCAAGCCATAAAAATTCCAGTGCCACATTTGGATTTTGCTCTATCTCTTTTGCTTTATCAGATTGGTAATTTGTAAAAAAAACAAACCCTTTTTCATCAAAAATCTTTAAAAGAACGGCGCGTATATTTGGTATATTGTCCAAACTCGAAGTTGCCAAAATCATGGCATTTGGCTCTAAAACTTGGGCATTGAGCACTTCTTGAAACCACTTTTGAAACTGCGTAAAAGGCGTTTCATCGACACTTATCTCATCTAGCTCGTTTTGTTTATACTCTCTTCGCATATCTTGCAAATGTAACATAGCGTACTCCTGAAATCTATAATTATTCCCCATTATAAACGAAAAGACTTATTTTTAGTAGTCCTAATTTGCTTGTTTATAAAGTATCTATTT
>DZBD01000066.1 GCA_022729795.1 Sulfuricurvum sp.
ACAGAAGTCTTTTTTTTAGAGGAATGGTAGATAAATATTCATGGGTAGATATTGGAAGCAGTTACCTGCCAAACGATGTAAGTGCAGCATTTCTCTGGGGTCAGCTTGAAAAAGCAGAGGAGATCAATCAAAACAGACTTCAAAGCTGGCAAAGCTATTATGAAAAACTCAAAGTACTAGAAAATCAAGGGCACATCGAATTGCCGATTATTCCAAAAGAGTGTATTCAAAATGCACATATGTTTTATATTAAGGTAAGCAATCTCGGAATGAGAACAGAACTTTTGGAATACCTCAAACAAAAAAATATCTTAGCGGTATTTCATTATATTCCTCTGCACTCCTCTCCTGCGGGATTACAATTTAGCAGATATCATGGCATCGACCGACATACTACGCAAGAGAGCGAAAGACTGCTTCGACTTCCTTTGTATTACGGTCTTGATTCTCAGACCCTCAAATATATTATTCAAACAATCATCACCTATTTTGAAGAAACTTTATGAGCCAAAAATATATTATTTATACACATAACTTTAATATTGACAGCGGCGGTGTTATTGTTTTGTTTCAATTATGCCATATCCTCAATATGCAAGGGCATGATGCAAAAATATGGATTGAAGGAACACCTTTTTATAATTCTCAAAGACCATTCAAGAGTATCTCTAGAATTATAAAATTTTATAGACGAAAATACATCAACCGCAGACCTTTTATCACAAAAGTACACAAACACTTTCATACCCCCATAGCAAGCGCCAAAGATTTAAAAGACGCTATTGTTGTGTATCCTGAAATCGTAGACGGCAATCCCCTCAATGCAAAGCATATTGTGCGATGGCTCCTTCATAAACCGGGATTTCATACAGGAAGAGTAAACTTTACTAAGAATGAATTACTCTTTGGATATGGAGCAGAGTGCAGCGGTTCAGGCATAGAAATTAATGAAGAAAATATTTTGATTGTCAAGTACATTATGAAAGATATATATCAACAACAGAATTACGGACAAAGAGCCGGCAGCTGCTACATGATAAGAAAAGCAAAAGAAAAGCCTCTCATACATGACTTAAACAATTCCATCCAAATAGATAATCTCACCCACGAGGAGATGAATAGAATTTTTAACGAGACAGAAAAATTCTACTCCTATGATCCTTATACCTATTATTCCACCTATGCTTCCTTATGCGGCTGCATCAGTATTGTAGTGCCCGACCTAAATGTTTCTAAAGATGAATGGCATCCAAATAGCAAAGATACCTACGGGATTGCCTATGGAGAAGAGGATATTGACTATGCTCTTCAAACTCGACCTCTGATGCTAGAATATATTCAAGAGCAAGAAACAAGAAACTATGAATCGGTCGCATTATTTGCCAAAAGATGTGAAGAGTATTTTGAGACGTATATATTAAATAAATATCATTAGATTAAAAAAAGGTTATACATATGCTTTTACTTCAAAAAATACATCCTATATGTGCAACAGTGATTTTATATAATCCTGAGCTAAAATTAATTCACAATATACTATCGTATTCACATTATGTAGATAAATTAATAATTGTTGACAATTCTGAAGTAGATAATACTTTTTTTATGCAAGAGTTAAAAAAAATAATTTCAAACTTCGAATATATTTCTAATGGAGAAAACTTAGGGATAGCAACTGCACTTAATATTGCATGCAAAAGTGCAAAAGAATTAAATTATCAATGGATATTAACCATGGACCAAGATAGTTATTTTTGTGATTTTGAATTATACATCCGATCTTGCAACACTTGTATCACTTCAGAGATTGCAGTTATGACACCAAACTCCGAACTAAACTGCGAAAATATCAATATGAACTGCGAGATATTAGAAACAGACAAAACCATAACATCCGGTAGTTTAATTAATTTAAATATTTATAGTTTGATTGGAAAATTTGAAGACAAATTATTCATAGATGAAGTTGATTTTGAATATTGTTTAAGGGCTAAAAAGAATGGATATAAAGTTTTATTTCTTAAAAATGTGCCATTAAAACATAGCTTAGGAGAAATCAATCAAAAGATATCTCGTAAAGATAAAACAAAATCACAACATAATTATGTAAGACGATACTATATTACAAGAAATCACTTCTATGTTTCTAAACTATATGGGAATGAATTTAAGGAGTACAAAATGAGAACTTCTTTATATCAATATATATATAGAAATTCTTGGAAAATATTAACAAGGGAAGATGATAAATTAAAAAAAATTTTATCAATATTCCTAGGTTTTAAAGATTTTCTCATAAATAACTATGGAAAATTTCACTACAAATACTAAAAAGAGAATGCCAATGAAAAAGAGAATACTGTTTATTATTAAAAATGAAAACGAAGCATCTTCTCGCTTTAGAGTTTCTGCATATTTACCTTATTTAAAAAATGATTTCGAATGTGAAATTTTTTATTCTGAATACAATAATAAAAAAATTCCTAAGTTTTTGCGATCTATAATAAAAAGAGTGAGATTTTTAAAACTTATATTAAATGTAACACAATATGATATTCTATTTATGCAGAGACCTATGAGCTCAGATAAGAAAAAAAGTACAAATTTTGAGCATATGATGGCCAAACTAAATCCAAATATTATTTTTGATTTTGATGATGCACTTTTTGTACAAAATGAAGAAAAAATAATATCTCTTATTAAACTATCAAAAAATGTAATCTGTGGCAATAATTATTTGGCACACTTTTCAAAACAATATAATCCAAATACATTTATAGTACCAACAACTATAGATACTTCAAAGTTTACACCTTCAACTGAAAAAAAAGACATTATAACTCTAGGCTGGACAGGAACAAGTGGAAATTATGTAAACTTTTCTGATCAGCTTCTTGATGCAATCAAAAAGATATTAAGTGATAATAATAATATTAAATTTTTATTTATTTGCGATAGAAAACCACCTGAAAAGTTTGACTTTCCCTATGATTTTATTTATTGGGCAAAAGAAAGCGAGGTTAAAGATTTACAAAAAATAGATATAGGATTAATGCCCCTTATAGACAGCCCTTGGACAAGAGGTAAATGTGGATTTAAGTTAATACAATATGGCTCTATTGCAATCGCATCTATTGGCTCAGACGTAGGCGTTAACAGTGAAATAATCATAGATTCTCAAACTGGTTACCTCATAAAAAATGAAGATGAATGGATGAATAAAATTCAAGAACTAGTGACTAATATAAATTCAAGAGTCCAGATGGGGATAAATGCCAGAAAAAAAATTGAACAAGATTTTGACACTTCTGAAAACTATATAAAATTAAAAAAAATATTTTATCAAAGTGAATCCAAAAAACTGCTCATCACGCCGTGAGAACCAAGGAAAGTCCTTTTTATTTAATTTCTATTTTAGGGGAATTGATAACAAAGATTATATTCCGATTATACATCGTGCTTCCCGTAATATTTATCGAACCCATTTTTACAGATAAACTGTCTATTCTTTTGATTATTTTGAAAAAGTGTGATGCCTCTACTTGGATCAAAAATACGATTTGATGTATCTATCTTATGCCATAAATGAAAGCAATTTGCTATATTTTTAGAAGAAACAAGGGTATAGCCCATCCCTTTAAATCTCCAACTAAGATCCGTATCGTCTGCTAGAGTTGCAAGCGGATGGTACTCCTCGTCAAAACCGTTGATTGAGAGCATATCCTCTTTAAAACAAGAAAAATTACACCCTAGGATCTCTGTATTTCTTTTACGTTTAGAGAGAAAATATTTATACAAAAATCCTTCAGGACTCAGCTGAATCCCTTGTTCTACTCTTGCATGTCTGTCATTTCTGTTTTGCAACAAAAAACTCAAATAATTTTTTTCAATATCTTGAATATCAAGTTCGGAATTTTTTATTTTTTGCGTCAAGGATTCATTCAGGTTGACTCTTCTGCCCGATAAAATATGCTTTGGCTTTGCTAATTTGAGACTGTATTCTATAAAATGCTCAAAAGGGACGATATCACCGTCGATAAAAATCAGATATTCCCCTCTTGCTTTGCAGATAGCCTTGTTTTGGATTATCACCTTGTTTCTTCCCGTATCTGGCTGTGAAATATGAACAATCTCTAAATCAGAATAGTTTTTTAAAAAAAGAGGTGTCTCAAGCGAATCATCATCTTCTGCAATAATTACTTCAAAATTTTTATAAGTCTGTCTTTGAAGCGCTTGTAAAACTATCTTTAAAGCTTGCAAATCTTTATAAAGAGGGATGATAACACTTACTCTCAACTACAAAGCCCTCAAAATAGTAAATAATTTCTCAAACTGCTTCGTGCTATCAAAAACTCTCAAAGCTTTCTCTTTTGCTACTGTTCCAAGTCTCTCTTTTAACTCTTCATCATTTACTAAAAGCTTGATTTTTTCAGCCAGATCATCGCTGTCTCGTTTTTTGAATAAGAGTCCGCTTTCTTTGTTGTCTATTATTTCAAGCGGTCCTGCATTATCTGTACCTATGACACAGATTCCACATGCCATAGCTTCTATAAGAACGAGTCCGAAAGTCTCTCTATCCGTCGCTAAAACTAAACAGTCAAACAGCTGCATCAGTTTTTGGGCTTCTCTTGTAAAACCGCTGAAGATAATCTTTTCTTCAAGATTCTCTTTTTTGACACCCTCATTTAAACTCTGCAGATACTCTTCACTCATCGCATGTCCGACTATCAAAGCTTGAACATTTATGCCTTCATGAAGAAGTTTTTTTACGGCATCTATTACCAAGTACTGCCCTTTTCCCTCTTCTATCCGTCCGACTATCCCAACAGTAAAGATATCACCCAAACCATACTCGGTGCGAAGCTTTTGCTTTTGTGCATCATCTATAAATTCAGGAGTCTCTGCTCCCATATAAAGCACTTCCACTTTAGGGCGAATATCTACGGGGATAAATCTCTCTAACTGCTCTTTTACCTGATGAGTTACAGGCAAGATTAAGTCCATATGTTTATATAAAAATCTATGGTAAAAATCATCTTTAAACCGAGTCATCGTCATATTTCTCGTTTGAACTAATTTTGGTTTTTGTTTGGAAAAAAGTTTTGCCAAAACAGCTACGGGGATATCTTTCGTCCAGTGTAGATGAACAACTTCTATCTGATTTTCATCAATAATTTGTGCTAATTTTTTTGCAGTAAAAAAAGAGAGAAGAGTAGAATATCTTTTGATTTTTTCGTATTTAAAAGCTGTGTCTTTGTAGTACTGTTCGAGCTTTCCCGCTTCATTTATGACACTTATTACCTTTGTTTTGTCATCTAAAAAATGGGAAGCTCTTACCATATAAAGCTCTAAACCGCCTAAATCAGGGGAGAGGCAAAGCTCTAAAATATTTTTATTTCTCATTTTGGGCCATCTCCAACATCACCACATATTTCATATAACTATTATAAGCAGATGCAAATGCCACATGCCATTCATGCAGACCGCCGAAAATGCCCCCTTTTAAAATTAAGCCTTTAAAAAATGCACCAAAACCATGTACAAACGGGTCATACCAAGAGGCACGTTTCCCCTCATTAAATCGCACTTTTGCCAGATTCACGGCAAATCTATCTGCCTTGCTGACAAGTACGCCGAAGTTTTCAAAAGAGTAATGGAGCATATCAATATCCAAATCTTTAACATTATCGCAGATAACTGCACCGTGTTCCCCTTTGGTGTTATATCCACATGCCGACTTTTTGTAGAGACGTACAACACGATCGGGATACCACTGCTTGATAAACTTTTTGCCAATAAAGCTTTTACGGCGAAAAGAGTAGGCATCAAAAGTGCCGCTTTGAAAATCAAATTTTTCCAAATATTCAATAGCCTCATCTTCAAGCCGCTCATCCGCATCAATACTAAGTATCCACTCGTTTGTCGCAAACTGCTCACAAAACGCTTTTTGTCCCCCGTCACCTAGGTATTTTTGCTGAATCACTTTTGCGCCCAACTCCTCTGCAATTTGGCAAGTCTCGTCTGAACTAAAAGAATCTACAACGATTACCTCGCTACAAAGACGCTGAACGTTTAAAATCACATCCCTGATGTGCTTTTTTTCATTTAATGTTATAATCGTGGCAGTAATATTTTTTTGCATATAAACTCTATAATTTTTATTTAATCTTACCACAAAGTAGCTAAAGTAACCATGTCATACAAATTTGAAATCAACGAAAAATACAAAAACTTTCAAGACACGCTTTTCAATATGAAAGCCGTTTTTGCACAAAATACAGGAACAATCCATTTGGCAAGAAATGAACTTAAAGTCATTCCTCTACAAGGGATAGAAACAGTCGTCAAGGCGTTTCGTGTTCCCAATCTTTTAAATCAATTTGTGTATGCAAATATTCGAAAATCCAAAGCATACAAGGCTTTTCACAATGCACAAAAACTTCATGATTTGGGTGTTGCGACTCCCGAGGCAATCGGCTATATTGAGTTTTTTAGTTTTGGGCTTTTACAAGAGAGTTTTTTTATCTCCAAAAAATTTGATTACGATTTTACGATTGCGCATATCAGAGATGACCAACCGCTCTATAAAAAGAAAGTTTTAGAAGAGTTTGCGAAGTTTAGCTTTGAAATTCACCAAAAAGGTGTTTGGCATGTGGATTATTCGGGCGGCAATATTCTCATCAAAAAAAACGGTGACACCTATGAATTTTCCCTTGTAGATATTAACCGTATGAAATTCCGCTCCATCGGCGCTTATGAGGGTTTGAAGAACTTCAACAAACTCTGGTTCAACGAAGAGGATTTGACCACCATAGCCAAAACATACGCAAAACTTGCAGCACTTGACGAAAAACTTGCAATTGAAGAGATTCTTTTCCATGACGCAAAACTCAAGGCAAAAATAAGACTCAAAAGAAGACTCAAAGGAAAAAAATAATCCATGCTTTTTAACTCCTACGAATTCATCTTTTTCTTTTTGCCTTTAAGCTTTTTTATCTATTTTTATCTTTTGAACAAGAGGCTTGCCACAGGTGCAAAAGGTTTTTTGGTTTTTGTATCTTTGTTTTTTTACTCTTGGTGGAATATCGGTTACCTTCCCCTCATTCTCACCTCGATGCTCTTTAACTATGTCATCGGAAACAGCTTAAACGAGAACTTTCAAAAAGTAAAAGTAAGCAAAAAAACGCTTCTTGTCTTTGGGATAACAGCCAATATAGCTCTGCTGGGCTATTTTAAATACAGCGACTTTTTTATAGAAAATTTCAATTTGGCTTCGGGCAGTTCCATTTCGCTTTTGCATTTGGCACTTCCTTTGGCAATCAGCTTTTTTACCTTCCAACAAATTGCCTATCTCGTGGACAGTTTTAAGAATGAAACAAAAGAGTATGATTTTTTGAATTATGCTTTGTTTGTCACTTTCTTTCCTCAGCTCATTGCCGGACCGATTGTGCACCACAATGAGATGATGCCTCAGTTTGCAAACAAATGGAACTTGGCAAAAAACTACAAAAACATAGCCGCGGGACTTTTTATCTTCTCGATAGGTTTGTTTAAAAAAGTGGTAATTGCAGATTATTTTGCGACCTACGCAACCAACGGCTTTGACAAGGCGGAAGTTTTAAACATGGTGGAGGCTTGGGCAACATCCCTCTCTTACACTTTCCAGCTTTACTTTGATTTTAGCGGATACACCGACATGGCAATAGGAGCGGCTTTGTTGTTTAACATCAAACTCCCTATCAACTTCAACTCCCCGTACAAAGCCACAAGCATCCAAGATTTTTGGAGAAGATGGCATATTACCCTCTCCCGCTTTTTAAAGGATTATATTTATATCCCTTTAGGCGGAAACAAAAAAGGAAATTTCAGAACCTATAACAATTTATTGGCAACCTTTATCCTCGGCGGTATCTGGCACGGAGCGGGATGGACCTTTGTGTTTTGGGGATTTTTACACGCTATTGCTTTGATAATCAACCATATTTGGAAAAATTTCAATTTCCACATGCCAAGGATTGTAGCTTGGTTTATCACCTTTAACTTTATTAATATCACCTGGATTTTCTTTCGGGCAAAAGAGTGGGACGATGCCTTGCGTGTTTTAAAGGCGATGTTGTTTGGAGAATTTATGCTCGACTACCACTGGCAAGAGAAGCTTCATTTTCTGGGTGTGGGCTTTGGTCCTTGGCTGCAAAATATTTATGCAGACAAAGATATTTTCGGATGGCTCCTTTTTGCAATCATCCTTACATTTTTTTTCAAAAACTCTTCAGAGCTGTCAAAAAATTTCAAACCCAATAAAAAATACCTTTTATTTACTACTCTCATCTTGGCGTATTCCATACTCGATATGAATAAGGTAAGTGAATTTTTATATTTTAATTTTTAGGACTCTGCTTTGAAACACAGAAAATGGATCAAACTTTTTTTCATTCTACCGACTCTCATTGTCGCGCTGATATTAGCCGTTAATTATGTGATAGACCCCTATTCTATGACGGAATTCAATCTTCTAAATATACCCGACAAACTCGCACGTGATGACAGAGTAGAAAAAGTCTCGAAACTCAAATCATCACCAAGATATGACAACATCATCCTAGGAAGCAGTCGCGTGTATGCTACAAATCCTTTGGTCGTAAGCAAATATCTCGGCGGCACTACCTACAACGGTGGAGTAGGCACTGCAACAATAGAAGACCATTTAGGTTTTATACTGCTTCTTGAGCGTTTAGAGAAACTTCCAAAAAATCTCATTATCGGACTGGATTTTTATACTTTTAACAAAGAACTCGAAACCAATAAATATTTTTTGAAAAACAAGGATTTGAACTTTATCAACAGTTCTGTAGCAACACAAAACTATCTCTCTAATTTTTTATCCATCGATGCTTTAAGAGCCTCTTACAAAACCCTCAAAAATCATCTCAAAAATAAAAATGAAAAAGCACGGTTCGACATCCACGGTGCGGCAAACGGTGCCTCTGAAATATTTACATACTATGCTCCTCAAAATACTCATAAGAAGGAAAAAATATATTCCCATGCGGATATTTTGAAAGAACTCGGCTTTATCAAAACAATTCAATACTCTGCGATAAGTCAAAAGAGAATTGAATATTTGGAACAAATTATTGCAATTGCCGAGAAAAACAATAGCAAGCTCTTTATCTATCTCACCCCAATTTATGGCGGGCTACTCGAGGAGGTACAAAAAGATAAAAATTTAAGCACCAACCTTGCTTTACTGAAGCAGTATCTACAAGAAAGAATCTCTTTTTATGATTTTGTCTCACACAATTCTATTAACGATACCGCGCTGTATTTTGGAGATTTGACACATGTGACACCGGAGACGGGAAACCTTGTGTACGCTAGGCTGTTTCACGATTCCAATCAAACATTGCCTGAGGATTTTGGAAGTTATAGACCAAAAGATTAAAGCTCTTTGAGTGCCTTGCATACATCTTCAAACATAAATTTTTTCTCATCCTCGGCATGTGGAATCATAAAATGCTGTTGCAATTTCTCGTCGCCGATACCCTTCCAACGAGCAGAACTTGCAAACAAACTATCTGCAAAAAATGTCATGGTCGGGCAGCCCACTAAAGATGCTAAATGATATGTTCCTGTGGATGTGCTTACAAAAAGCTTGAAGTTACTGATAAGTTTCGCGAAGTCAACTATGCCTTCTTTTGAGATATAGAAGATGGCATTTTCATTTTTTAGTCTGTTTTTCATATTTTCACATAAGGTGCTCTCATCGGGTCCGAAAGTGAGGACTACTTGATATTTGCCTTGACGCAAAACTTCTCTGATCAAAATTTCGTACTCGTCTAAGTTCCAGTTCGCATCGCTACTTCCACCGAAGCCTACGTGGAAGGCTATGACCTCTTTTGTGATATTGAACTCTTTACAAAATTTTACATATACTTCTTTGGCATCGCTAAACTCTAAAAGCGGTTTTTTATACTCTAAATTTATGTCGGGAAAAAGCGTTTTTGTAAGCTCTAAGTTGTACTCAAACTCCGCCATTTTCACTTCGCTTCTTCTTTGTTTGACTCGGTGTGTGTAAAAAATCTGCGCTATTTTTGTAGCCGGTGCTATGCGGATGGGAATGCGTGCCAAAAACTGAGCAAGGGCGACTCTGGTGTTTGAGAAGAGTGTAATTGAGACGTCGGCTTCCACATGCCGAAGCTTTTTTACAAAGTTCCACATGCCGGAGTTATCATCGACAATCACCTCATCTATAAATCCACACCCCAAGGCTAATTCTCTGTTTAAAGGCGCTACACAAGCGATGATTCTGTTTTGCGGGTTATGCTGTTTGAGAACATATATCGCAGGAAGTGCGGTAATAAAATCACCGAGTTTATCGGTGCGTACGATTAAAATATTCAACTAAATCGCCTCTTTGACATAAGCTAAGTACTCTCGTATTTCATCAAGTTTTGCCAATACATCCTCGCAAATAACTAGATAATCTACTTTTTCATAATCATGTGCCAAAAAATTTCTAAAGGAAGCTATTTTTGCAAAGTTGTAGGCAAACTCTCTTGGCAGTAAACCGTTTTCTCCTAAAATATCGATAGCCTCATAGTAGCTTTGTGCCGGCTCCAATTTTTTATACTTAATAAGTATTTCTGCCAGCACGATTGAGCCGTCACTTACCAAATAAAGATAATGAAGTAAAGCCCCCTCGTACATCGGATCCTGTAAAAAACGCTCTTTACAATCAGATTTATAACTCTCTAAAAGAGTAAGATAGTAGTTGATTTTTGCTATTTTCTTTTCAATTCTAAGCTGCATTTATAACTCTTTTAAGCTCTTTATAGTCAAGAATGTCATGTTCTTTGCTGAGTTCAAAATCAACTCTCAGCGGGCTATCTTTAAGTAATTTTCCCTCTTTAAAAACTGCTTCTAAAAGAAAAAGATTTTTAACATCATTTAAAACAACTAAATCTACCTCTTTTTTTATCAACCGACTAAGTTCATAACAAAGTTCAAGCCTTGCATCTAGCGTGTTTTGTTTAAAAAAAACGGCAATATCTACATCACTTTTTTCTCTCTCCTGCTCCCTTGCATACGAGCCAAAGAGATATGCAAATTCTATGTTATCGAGTGATTTTAGTTTTTCATTCAATACTTTTTTCATGACAAATTGTACCATTAATCTTTTCTCTCATGTAAATAAGAGGCAAATTTCGGTTTGCCTTTTTTGTAGCCAATCACTTTTGCTTCCATATCGTCCGCTTTTTTCACCTTCAAAATCGAGCTGCTTCTACCCTCAAAATACTCTTTGGAGCCATCTTTTACCATCACACCCTCACCGCCATGCGCTAAAATACTTTCCAAATAGCCGTCTAATTGTGTTTGATTTTTACAAGGGATTTGCTCTATTATCTGAAGATGTTCCAAATGGTTTGCATCGATAAACTCTGCTGCTTTTTGAAGCCTTGCATGAAAGTCACCCTTGGCATGTGGAACTTCAAAGAGCATGTAGTGTATTTCACCCCATTTTTGGAGGTGCGGAATCTCATCCATTACTATGGATTGGATATTTTCAAAATCTCCTCGCTTCGTCCATAATTCACCGTCGAGTTCAAAAGGGGGAAGATTTTTGATAAACCAAGCAGGCGCATGTATCTCTTGCCCTTTTCTTGTTTGGAGCTTTTTGCCGTCCCAATACGCTCTGATACCGTCGAGTTTTTCGGACATTACCCAGCCGGAAATATTTTGGTCGCTGTATTTTTGCGCTTGTTGCAGAGTAAAGGCTTGAAGCTCAAAGAGCAAGAAAAACGAAAAAACAAGTAGCTTCAAAAATTGCATTGTACACATCCCTCTCAAAATTGATTGTCGATTTTATCCTAAAATCGCTATAATCACGATGAAAATACAGGGAGCTTCTTGTGAATAAACCATTTATCTGGGATGATTTTTCCGATCAACCTTCCCAACTTCGTGACAAAGCCTACAAAAAAAAGATGAGAAAGAATGAGTTTTTTTCTTTAGTTAAAACAGTTTTTACAGCTTTATTTGTACTCCCGGCTGCGCTCACAATGATCCCCTTTATCAAAAGAAAAGAGATACATTCCTCTACTTTTTTCAGCATGGGCGTAGATTTTCAAAAAGAACCCAAACTCACTTTAGAGCTCTTAGACGAACTTGGAGTTGAAAGAGTTTTGCTCCGTTTTAAGCTCTGGGAGATGAGCACCTTAGAGCAACTCAAAGATTTTATCTTGGCATGTGGAAATAAAAAAATTATTCTCAAAGTCCTCCAAGATAGGGAACATGTGGAAGACTTACAACTCCTTGAAAAAGATTTAAGAACACTTTTTGTTGCTCTTGAGGGGCATGTGGATATGTACGAAATAGGCTCCACGATAAACCGTGCAAAGTGGGGATTTTTCAGCGTGGATGAATACAACCGTTTTTATCAAACTGCTTATAATTTAAGAGAAAAAGAGTTTCCACATGCCAAGCTTATCGGAAGCGGAGTGATAGATTTTGAGTACCATTTTACCGCACACACTCTTTTTAATTTTTTCAAATACCGCTATGATGGAATTTCTGCACTCCTCTACGTTGACAGACGGGGCGCACCTGAGAATATGCAGATGGGATTTGATCTCAGCGATAAAATAGCCTTGCTGAGCACAATGGTCTGGTTGAGTCCCAAAACAAAAAACCTCTTGCATATTACGGAAACCAACTGGCCTGTTACGGGGACGGCACCCTATGCCCCGACGAGTGAGCATGAGTGCGTGGATGAAAATAGCTATACCGATTTTATGCTCCGTTACCATTTTTTGGCTTTTGCCTCTCAGCAGGTCGATTCTCTCTCTTGGCACCAACTCATTGCACCCGGATACGGACTTGTAGACAACAGAGAGGGGATACGAAAACGCTCTGCATATGATGCCTATAAATTTATGGTTCATACTCTCAAAAACGCTCAGTTTTTACGTATGGATATTCTTAGAAGCTACTATATATTGCAATGCTTGGTGGATGAAAAACTTTTACAAATCCACTGGTCGCTCAAACCCTCAACCTTAAAAAATGAAGAGCGCTTTGAAGTGTTCTCAAAAGAGGGCAAATTAATCACGGATGAAATCTTGCAAATCGGCGCATCTCCACTTTATATCTCCATCAAGGACGCACAATAATGTTATATCTTTGGGCTTTATTTTTAATTTTTTCACTTTTTTTTATTCTTTTTCCGCAGATAGATATCACTCTCTCTTCATTTTTTTATGACGGCAAAGAGTTCCCCGCCAAAGGGACTTTATTTGAAGACATTTTCTACTCTTCCATCAGACCGGTCATCATATTTTTTTCTTTGTCTTCTTTTGCAATCTATCTGTACAACCGCTACGGAAAAAAAAATATTTTCAAACTCAATGCCAAA
>DZBD01000067.1 GCA_022729795.1 Sulfuricurvum sp.
TTGTCTCAAAGCTAATTTTCCGGAAGGCATTATCGTATTATTTACGTGCCATAAACCTTTAGCGTCCTTGAAAAATTTTATAATTTCCATATACTTATTTTGTTAAATTTCACCCATTTCGTTGTCTAATAATCTGAGAGCTTCTTTCGAATTTCCGAATGCTTTCAAACGGTCAATCCAATATTTAGTTTTAGCTTGTTCTTCTACTTGTTCTTTTAAGTATGATTGTGCAAGCTGTAAAGTCTGAAAATCTCCCACTTCATATGAATTCTTAGCGAGTCTGTTACATTGAGATGTAATGTCTAATTCGTGCTTGTAACTGAGCTGAATAATTTGTTCTAAGG
The DNA here is from genome assembly GCA_022729795.1 of Sulfuricurvum sp. Classification (GTDB taxonomy): domain Bacteria; phylum Campylobacterota; class Campylobacteria; order Campylobacterales; family Sulfurimonadaceae; genus Sulfurimonas. Next base: position 345 of record DZBD01000067.1, read on the forward strand.
ATTCGAATGCCGTTTGAGGTTTTTGTAAAGAATCTACTGCCGGCATTATGTCTAAATCTAACAAATAGTTATACGTTATTTCGGAACGCTTAACTTCCTCATCAGAATATTTTTGCCATAATTTAGCTGCTCCTGCGAAGCCGTTGTAGTTTAACCAAACCGACATTGCTTTGTAAATACGTGCGCTGAGCTCTTCTTGTTGTATTCTGTTGTTTAACAGTTCGATTATCTTTTCGTGCATTGCGGTTATTTTTTATCTTCGTTGTCTTTTAATTTAGTCTTCATTGCACTTTGAATTTTAGAGTCCTGAAGTTTTACATTCAACGCTTCGCGATACTTCTTTGCAGCTTCCGCTAATGATTTTTGAGCAGCGTCATAACCGCTTTTATTTTGCGGAGTTATTTTTTCTTTTTCCCAATCTTCTAAATCTAATTTAGCGTCCACGAATTCCTTGCGTTCTTTCATGATTAGATGACCAGGAACTTTGCTTTCGAGTGAGGCGATAGAGTCAGTCTGAACCTTTTGAGTAGGAGCTTGTTTAGAAGAATCTTCTTTCTTTTCAGGAGCTTTATCGGAAACTTGCTTCTTAACAGTAATTACACGCCAATCGTACTTTCCGGAAGGAAGTTGTGTCCAAACCCATTTGCCGTTCGAATGAACATCTCCAACCTGACGATTGATAGCTTTTTCAATATCATCCGGAGTTTCGTTGCTTACAAAACCTTTTATTATATTTTGTTGATGTTGAGATCTTGCTCCTAAGATAGTTTCCCTGATATCCATAAGTTTATTTTAATAACATTCCGTAAAAATTTTCTAATGAGAATGACTTATTATAACTGTATGAACCCATTTCCGTATATATTGAATCTAAAATAGAATCAACAAATTCTTCTCCTTCAAATTCCTGATATACCTTAATATCCAACCATGCTAATTGTAGATTAAACTTTATTGCCTCTGTAACTGTATCTAAAGGAAGTTCGTTTGTAAACTTACAGAAATTCTTTGAAAGGTACTCTGCTAATTTATTTATGTTGTTATTCATGAACGTTTGCATTATTTTAGTATTCAAAGTTTGATAGAATTTTTCGAATGACTTTTCTCCAAATCCTTTTTTGATTGTAGGTATGTTGTCACCGCTATCCCCTAAAATCGCTTTTCCTATTAAAATGAACATAGGGTCTACAACTTGTACTTCGAGAAAGTTATCGAAGTATTCGTTCCAATATTCTTCGTTATCTTCGGTGCAATACATCTTCAGATTCTTCGAGTTGCTATTCAATACAGAAATCTTTTCCGTAATTAGTTGCCGTATATCAGCGTCTGCTGAAACTATAACAACTTGTTCGTCTTCTATTGTTTCGTAATAGCTACTCCACATATAAAGCAAATCGTCACCCTCTGTGCCCGGAACTCTTGAAACTATTAAACCTCTTTTCCGGAGCAAGGCTTCGAATTTGTTTAAAACTTCTTCGAATTCCTTTTGATAATCTTTAGCGACTTTTGTAGCCTTGTATTTGTAATTAGCATGATGATTGTAACGCCAGCTCCTGCTGTCTATAACAACGATTACTTCGTCCACTGTACGTAATTTATTTACTGTAGCGCAAAGGTCTGTAACGCACTTCCGGATTAGAACTTGCTGTAGTTCCGGATTAGAAAGTACTTCGCTCATGTCTTGGTCTTTGTAGTATGTTGCGAATACTGAAAAGGAGCGATGGTATAAATAATTACCGTCAAAAATTACTTTCATTTTTTTACTGTTCTAACAAGAATCGTTATATTTTTCATATATTTTTGTTTTATATATGTCAAAATATAGTAAAATTCATATGTGCATATTAATAAATAACAATAATTTTTTTTGTTCAGTATCGATTTTGATATCTAAATTGCAAATTTCCCATTCACCATAGCTATCTCCAAAGTCAAAAGTAGCTAAACTTGCTTTAATCCAAGTATTTTCCGCAGAAAGGAATAGAGATGTAAACGATATTATAATGAGCAAAAAAAAAGTTTTTCATTTATTTGATATTGACTATGTATGGGATATGAAGTCTGCTCTGAACAAACAACTGTATAGTTGCGGGAACCTGAATCGAACAGGTATCTTGGCTGCAAGTGCTACCATGTGCTTCCATTGCACCATCCCACGATATAAAAACATAAAGTTGCGGGAACCTGAATCGAACGAATTTGCTTACTGTACATTTCTACTAACATATCCCAAATCTTTTCACTCTCATCTCCTAAAGTGGTTGCAAACTCAGCGTCCGTCTTCTTAGCTACTTCGGCTCTCAAACTAATAGCATTATCCTTAATGTTGATAATCCTGTTCTTAATATTATATTTGTAACCGTCAATAGATTTTTGCATTTGTTCTACATCTACGATTAACGTTTCCTGCACCATTGACAATGCATATATCAAGTTTATGTAATTCGAGGTCTTTTTGTTTATAGCTTCGATTTCAGCTTCCGTTTTATTGACAAAAACTACCTTTGGTTTAACAACCGCTTTTTGTTGTTTCTTTTTGTTTTTCATACTACTTCAAACTGCAAGCTGTAATTGTATCTCCGTTGATTTCTAACTCGTAACATTGGATATCGCTGCAAACTTCGTAAACTCTGAGTAAGCGAATTTCTTCTTGTTTAGGTACGAATAATACTATTGCGACAGCTGCTATTAAACAAAAAGCGCAAATACCGAAGAATCTTAAAACTATTGTTCTCATACGTTCATTATTAAATTATTGTTATTGTAAAGTTCTTCTATAAATTTATCTTGTACTGATTGACAACAAAATACTAATTTCATATCCCTTTGTTTAGATATTTTATGCCAAGCGTTTGTTAGAACTGAAAAATTACGGTTTGTTTTGTAAACTTCGTAATCATCGATAGCTATCCAATACCAAGCTACTTTATTATCAACAAAGTGCTTATAAGAAAAAGATATACAACCGAAATTATTTTCTAACTTCTGAAGTATGTCTAATATGAAATCCTCTTTTGTCATTACTACTTTTCGTTCTTTGAAAGGAATGGGAAATTTCGCTTTTGTTTCTTTTCTTTTTTAACCTTGCTAGAATCGAGCTTTTGTTTCAGCTCGTCGATTTTCTGTTGTGCTTCGAACCTGTTAACTTCCGGAGACTTGATAACTTCCAGAACTTTGACAATCAAGCATTTCGGTTTTGTTTCTAAAATCTCACAATAGCAAGTAGAACCATAAGGGACGAATTTAATGCCCTCCGCAAGCTGCAATTTGCAGATTATTCCGTTATAACGACCGATAGGGAACTTTCCTTCTTTAGGTTGGAAAATGTCGACGTTGATACACTCACCGCTTGTTTCCTCTTTTACTTCTTTATTCATTTTTGATACTGTTTTTAAAATTTTCCCACTTTATTTTATTTTCTTTAGATTCTTCAATTTCCTTTCCGCAGATTACACAAGTTACCATAATTGTACTAATTTAACATTTTAACTTTGTTTGCTTGATTTACTTTAGAATCTCCAACCGCTTTGTTTATAGAAGCGTTCTTTCCGTCATTATGACCCTGACGATAACAAGAGTCGTACTTTGTTTGCATTTTAGCACCTTTTCCTACTTTATACTTTGAAGCTACAAATTCTTCAATAGCAGCGTTATTGCGGACTACGAGTGCTGTAATTTTGCTACTAAGTATTTCGTCAGCTTTCTTTTCCTCTGCCGCTTCGGTACGGAATTTAACATCTAATCCGTCGGCGCAACCCATTAAATATCTTCTGAGATACGTATCGAGACCGATATGGAATATGTCGTTATCCTTGTAATTTTTCTTTCCTAACTCAACAAACTTTTCGCAAAGGAGTTTATGTAACCATTTTACAGTTATCATGTTTTCTTCCTTTCCTAAAACTAACATCCTGTTAGAAGAGCCTTTTCCTTGAATAAAACACATACAGAAGTTCCATTTACAAATAACGTACATTAAACGATATTCCTATTTTCCTCCGATAGACTTGTAAGTATAGGAAGACATCGTTTCTTCTAATACGCTACTTTTCTCTTCTTTGTGTACGTCGCTGAGCTGTAGATTGTATTCTGTAAGAAGTCGTTGTATTGCCGCAGCTGCGTTGTTCGCTTCTCCTTCAGAATTAATAGCTTTTGCTCCTTCATAAAGTTTCATTAACTTCCGGAGCTTGTTCTTTACATTTTCTAATTTCAAATCTTCGGTACTCATATTATTTAGTATTTGCGTTATTTGTCAATAATAACTTTGTCAATAATATGAGTACCTGAAATTCTCTATTTACCTGTGTGACCGAATCCTCCTTCACCACGCTCGGTTGTAGAAAGTTCTTCAACTTCTTCCCAATCTATTGTATCGTGTTTAGCAAGAACCATTTGACAAATACGTTCTCCTTTTTCTACAACAAACGGCTCGTCTCCATGATTAATCAGAATTACTCCAATTTCTCCACGGTAATCGGCGTCAATAGTTCCTGGCGAATTCAACACCGTAATACCTTGTTTGAACGCTAATCCGGAACGTGGACGAATTTGTATTTCGTATCCCTCCGGAAGTTCAACGAATAAACCTGTTTTAACCATCTTTCTGTCCGTTGGAAATACGGTTACACGCTCGTTAGCACGGATATCTAATCCTGCCGATAATTTGGTTGCATATTCCGGCAACGTATTTTCTGATTTGTTTACTACTTTTACTTTCATATTGTTATTTAAAACTCGATTCATATGCTTTTTTCCATCTGATAATAACTTCCAAGCGTTTTCGCCCCTCGAATCCTTTCCAATTGTTAGAATCCTTTTCCGTTATTGTTACGAAGTCCGGAAAGTATTCTTTAAGTATTCTTGAAGAATTGTTAGAATATTCGAACGTTCTGAAAATAGAACAACCTCCGTTTGCATTTGCTCCCTTAACTTTATCAAAGGTGAACATATTATTACAGATAGTTTTTATTCCGTTAGTCAGGAAGCCTAACTGTATATAGAAATCTTCCTTCAAAGGATTGTCCTTAAATCGATATTTCAATGAGAAGAACTTTTCTACCGATATCCCCCAACAAGCAAAAATCCTTGTATTTTCTTCCTCTCTTTCGGTTTTCCTGTTATTACCTTGTCGACACGATATTCCAGCAACTCCGTAATCGTAATCATCTAATTGGTCTACAATCCAAGAAAACATTTCAACGTATATGTAGTCTTGCTCTTCTTCATTGAAGTTGTTTTTGACTGTCAATAATTTATTTGACATTCTGACTTTACGGTTAACAGCGGAATACCTCGCTCCAAAGGAAAGGTTGTCATCCAAGAATATTACATACTTACAATCTAATTCCTTGTAATAGTTCATAACCCAATCTCTTACGTGACCTATTTCCTGACAATCAGAACCGTATTCAATAATATCCAGGACTTGTTTACCGTAATTGCTTTTATGTTGTTTTAATTCGCCAGGATGACAAATGATTGTTACTAACTTCCGCATATCTTTCGATAAGCTACGGAGAGTAAATTGTTCGTCTACTCTACCTCTTGTTACTATGCATATTGCGTATTCCATATTCTTGTATCTTTTCACGTTTATTTAACCTAAGAATGAATATTTAAACCCTGTAGAAATTTTGCTTATACCTAAACTTGCTAACCAGAACGAAGAACTAATATCATCGTGGTCTCCAACGGAACAAAGTCCCTTATCTGTAAATGCAACAGAACCTAAGTCAGCAAAGATTAAATCTCTCGCATTTTTAGATTGTTCATCACCGATAGGTATTTTTATTTTACCACGCTCCATTAAGATAGCTAAGCCAGCCCATCCTGTTTTTAAATCGTATTTGTCAATTCCGGTTGTATGACCAACTACAGGTAATCCCGCACGGTCGGACTCTTGTACGAATATTTGTTGGAATACGTTTTGCTCCATTACCATTACATCCGGAGAGAACCTTTGATTCAAATTCTTTAAAGTTAACATCTGTTCATAAAATGTTCTTCCTTTAGTTCTATCTAAATGTAACAACCAACGTTCTCCTGTATCCTCAACAACACCCCAAACGCTATGCACCGACCAGTCTGCTCCAACATTAGCTGATATAGAAAAGTCGCTTCCTACGACTACACGGTCAAATCTAATAGGAAAATCTTTGATGTTATTTACAAGCCTATAATTCTCCATTCTAACAGTACAACGCTCGAGTATTGACAACGGAAATATAGAAGCTTCATTCGTAATTGGCCTACAAAGGTTTTCTCTTGAGAAGATTATGTTCCCTTGAGTTTCCCTTTTCTCCATAAGTTCCCTGAATCCCCAACGATTCGACCAAAGTATTCTTCCGTCCGGAAATAATGCGGGATATTCAATAACGAACCAACCTGTTTTACCTTTTAAATCTCCATACAAGTCGCTTGCATGGAAAGGTGTTCCTACAACAACTATTTGGCCGCCAGGAACTAACATATTCATAATCACAGAATGGAAGTAGTCAATAGACTTTTGACGCTGCATTGTACTGTAAATGACGTTATCTTTCAACCCATCATCTGCTACAATCCAATATGGGTGAGCTCCACGAACCGAAGAACCAAAACCCTTAACTGTAAGACGAGCACCGTTTTTACAAACGATATTCGTACTTGCCCAAGCACCCTGAGCTATTGATTCCGGAAATAATCGTTCTCTTAAAATATCATTACCCTCTATTGTAGATTTTAATATCTCCAAAAGGTCTACGGCTTGCTGTAATGAAAACGAAAATAGATACCCCCTGTTTGAGCTGCTCGCTGTTGGACGTTTGGAGAATGGGTTGAGGTTTTGTTTTGAATACTTGTAAAGCTGCCAAGCTGCGTAAGCATTAGAGAAATAATAGGAATTATGCGTAACCGTTCCGTCTCCCAACAAAAAGCGTTTGTCACCATCTGTGGTTATTGAAACGTATTCACCCTCTCCTACATCTTCAATCTTAATCGAAGATACAACGCTTGGAGTTATGCCGTCGATAGTACCCCAATCTTTGTTAGATTGTTTTGTTTCCCAATCGTATTCTATCGCCTTATGTTTTAACCTTACGGGAATTTCGTCGATTTTGCCGGAAATAGAAACACCCCAAAACTCATAGTCTCTTCCTAAACGTTTGTCAAACTTCGTTCCTCCGCTAATGTGAGTTCTGAATCCAAGGCTGTTTGCTAAATAACGTATTTGGTAAGCAAGTTCTTTGTGAATACTTCCTATATGATAACCGTTCTGCCATAAGTCTCCGTCTGTATCTAACAATCCTGCAAGAAGCTTCATTCGAACTTCTTTTGAGTTGTATAGGTAAACATCTGGAATATGTTTATGACCGAATAATTTATACGTTCGGAAATACCTTGATAATTTTGAATTACTAATGTTTCTAAAACCATGTTTTCCTGTTAATCTTCCTTCGTACATTATATGTTCTGATAAACATTGCATGTTTTCGTTCCAACTCTCGTGGTCACAAGACATTCCTAATTCAGCGGCATACTCGTCGCAATAATCTGAGATAGCTTGGTAAGGTTTGCAAATTATTAGTTTTTCGGTACATCCGTCACCTAACCATAATCCTAAGAAATAAGGGTCAATAAAAACTTTCTTTTTAGGCATTTCCCAAGCGACCTTGAACCCCCTGATACGTTCGTATAACTTGTTCTTAGAATAGGACAGAAGAGTGGGAATATCTATGTCGATAATCCTCTTACTTCTTTCTTCTAAGCAATCTCCTTTGCCTACTTCTATCATAGTGCAGATATGCTTACTATTTACAACATAGTCATCACCCTTACTTTGCTTGATTTTGTACATGTGTTCATCTTTTCCACGATAAACAGATGTTACTTTTCGAGGTTTTGAATCAACTCCCATTAATAGTTCTCCAACCTTGACATTTTCAACTTTTTTCACCCTTCCGTCGTACATAACTACCTCAGTCCCAACCGCTTCCGACTTGCCATGATCTCTTGCCGCTTCCACGCACAGCTTCTTATGGTTATGAACGAGGTCTCCCCACTCAATATGATGCCAATTTAATTGAAAGTCTGGTAATACGGAAGTGATGAAATACGTCAAGTTCTTTTGCCTCAAAGTTTCTTCGAATGCTGTCGATAGCCTATCTATGTATTTAGGAGCAAAATCCGTTTGACTATTACCTGTAAACATTACTTGGTAAGTATCATTCAGCATGTTCTTTATAACATAATCTAAGTCGCCACCGCTTCCGGATAGCAACTCATTAATACCTCTTTCGTCAAGCATTTCAATTACTTCTCCTACAATCTCTAAACACTCGAGGTGATGAGCAGGAGACTGTAGGAGAGTTATTCCGTTATCTATCATAACTTAAATTTTTGGTTCCAATATAGAAAGTATATTTTCTTTTAAGTTTGGATACAAAGTGTTTTCTTTTCCTTTAGATTTTACAAACGAATCGTACTTCGACAATTCTATCAGAAGCCTTTTGGAGATACTCTGAATGTTCTGTTTGTAAATTTCTGTAATAGCTTCTTCGTTTACCGTAAAATGAACGATATGACTTTTCATGAATATAACCAATCCGAAAGATTCTAACATTTTCAAGAGGTCGGTTGCTTCGGAGTTGCTTAATCCTGTGGCTTGGTGAATCTGAGATACTGTATAATTGTATTTAACCACTTCTTCATGACCGCCTTTAATTTCAAAGTGTTCAACTAATCGATGAATTAACTTCTCGTGTTTCATTTTAGCTTCGTTGCGATTTTCATCTAACCAAAGGAACGACATGAGAGTCGAAGAGCATTGTTCTTCTTTGAAATTTTCTATCTCTACTTGAGACTTTTCGAAATAATCTACAACTGATTGTTCGGCTTGTTTAACCACAATCTCTCCTTCTTTTTCAAGACGTTTGAGATACTTTGTTACTTTGTCGTTTTGAGTAGCGACAATGACGATTTTACCTTTTTCCATGACAATTTATTTTATACATTTAAATTCAAAAAATTCTACTCCGGATTTTCTTGTTGAAGTTTCGCTTGAATCTCCTTTCTTTGAGCGGAGCTTTTTAGCAAAGAACCGTAATAGTTCCGCTGTAGCTTCTACGTCGTTCATTGCACCGTGTGCATCTGTAATAGTAATCTTTGCTCTTTCGCAATTTGCTCCTAAATTTAGTTTCTCGTCACCCTTTATTCCCCAAGACAATTTAGCTAAAGGATAGGTGTCGATAAAGTTGTCTTGTACGCATTCTTTCCAACTCTTTTTACACAGTTTGAAAGCATATGTAAGGAAACGATTATCGAAAGTAACATTCTGTCCTACGGGCACTAATCGACCCATCTCAGGTTTTTTCTTTGAGGCATTATAATTCTTAAGAAATTTATCTAAAGCCTCAACAAAATCTTCAACGTCTATTCCCTTTTTCTTAATATCCGACATTGTAACCATCGTGTGGTCTAACGCAGCTTGCTCAATCTTTAAATCGTTATACGGCTTGACATATGTTTCGAATCTGTCAATTTCCTTTAGGGTAGCATAATCTAAGATGACGCAAGCGAATTGAGTTATAGGATTTTCCTTTTCGAATAAACCGCCAGTTTCGCAATCATATACACAATAATGACTTTTAACCATTTGTCAATGTTTTATTTTATTCCAAAAACTTGCCGGAAGATGGATATTCTCTACTTCTACAACTCCGACTTTTTCGAATAACGCTGCTATTTCGGAGGGAACGAACCCTGCAATGCCGCAACCTATTTCTGTAACTAAGAAAGTTTTATCAGGTTGCGTTTTTGCATATTCTACAAAAGTTCTTACGTGTATACTTATTTCATCTAAAAGGAGAACTCCGGATATGTTATGCTTGATTGTTGGTATAGCATAGCTTCTTCCTTGTATACCTATTCCGATACCTTTTTTAGCACCGTATAACCGCTGAGCTGTAAAAGCTGCACCTCCGTAATGAAGTCCGCTTAAATTGCTTCCAAATACGAATATCTCGTTCTCTTGCAGTTTCGAGATGAATAGCGGAGTAGTTCTTGTTTTCATATTATTTCTTTCCTATTTTGTTGAAATACTTCCAATTGAACGTATAAATCAAATTCCATTCTCCGTTTTCATCCTTTCTGATTATACTTACATAATTCTTCCGGAAGTTGTTGGTTGACATTTTGTTGGTTGCCGGAAGTTGGTGTTCGTTAACTTTTACAATCTCCCCTTTTTTGAAAGGTTTCAGGAGATACTTGTTTAATCCACATTTTTCAATGTCTGGATTTACAACTAACATTTTAGGTAAATCTTCTTGTACTAAAATCGCTTGCATGATTGTTTGATTAAAAAAAGAGGAAGAACATAAATTACATCCCTCCTCTTTTACGTTGTTATACTTCAGGTTGTTATCCTACAACTTTGATTGAAGGAAGTGATTTGAAACCAAGCGTTACAGAACGTTTGATTTTAATCTTTTCTTTCGAGAGAGGATTAATACCTTCACGAGCGGCATTTACTTTTTGTTTGAAAGTTCCTACGCCAGGAAGTGTAATTTGGTCACCGTTGTCACGAACGTCCGAGATAATGGTTTCCGAAACAGCCGACAATACGTCTTCAACAACTTTTTGAGTAACACCTGCTGATTTAGCAACAGCACCTACGAATTCATGCTTTTTCATTTTTACAATTTTTTAATTTAACGATTTTGTTTCAATAACTATAACTTTGTAACTATAACTTTGTAACTATTTTGTTAACATGAACGGAATCGAACCGCTGGCCTCTCTACTAACGCAACAAACTAAATTTTCGTTTTCAAGTGCTCTACCTCGCTGAGCTACATGTCTTCCTGAACGGTCATTCCCCTCCTCTACAGCATATTGGGATTTGCGTTGCCGTCTGACCGTTCTTATCTTTTATGACCGCATTTATGTAACGAATTTAAAGTTCGCTTCAAAGCAGTGTTTATGGTTTTGCTTTAAACTAACACTTTGCGGTCGTATTACTTTAGGTTTATAACGATATTCAGAATTACTCTGTAGGTAATGAATATAGCTGCCGGAATGATCATCCAAGCGGAATATACCCAAATGAGTGAATAGAAGAAGGGGACTACGAATGTAAGTAATACAGCCCAAACAACTAAGATAAGTACGATTTTTTCTAATAACGATGTTTTCATGATTTTATGCTTTATAAATTTCTACTCCGGAAGCTGCTATCGCTTTCTTTATGTCATTATAAACTTTGTCACGTTTCACTTCTGTATCGTAATGTAGTTCGATGTCTACTCGTGGGAAGTAATTTGACGGAACTGTTCCTTTGTTGACATGTAAAACGAACTTACTACTATTCCTTGTTTCAGAAGAGATGATTTTCCAATCTTTTTCGACAGTATTAATGCCGTACAGTGGAAATATACCTAATCCTTCAATTTCAATCTTAGGAGGAGCAACTTTCATTGCCTCGTCTCCTTCGCTATTTCTTCTGTTACGGTGACTTTCGTCGTACTCGTCGATTTTTGTATGGAATACTTGTTTAGCCATTTTGTTATTTACGATTGTTTTAATAAAGCGAGATGTCGCTCAAAGATTTATGGGTTGCTCTACTACACCTTTTCCTCTTTCAGTTTTATAGACTCCTTCCTCTTATACTTGCTAACTTACGATTGTAGTAACTTTGTCAACGTCGACGCTTTGGTCTGTTCTTCTATCTTGCTTGTGAGTTTTGTTTTGTTCTGTAAAGATGTACGCTACAAGAATTAATTCTCTTGCAAGATTTACACTTCTTTCTTTTCCAATCCTCAATTGGTTTGTTATTTACTGGCGTTGGAGAAAAGTGAGGATTCTCCGCTTGCATTGCTAATGCGGCGAATGCTGTCGCTAATAATGATATTCTTGATTCATTGTGTTTACCCCCTATTAGATACAAAAACAAAGTTTCTGGACTTCAAAATAAAAAATCTATCAATTAATTCTAATTGTTACTTTAACTTTGTAATGCTACTCGCTCGCTCGCTATCGCTCGCCTTAATCCCCTCTATAGTCTCCCCTTCAAAGACAATGACAAACGGATATAGATTGACAAACAAACGCTCCGGAAGCAGTACAAGGTGAGAGTTGTACTATACTGTTGACGCAGTTGTTCCGGAGCGTCATACGATTAGCGAATTTTCAAGCCGTTAACGACAGAATAGGTTTTGAATAACACTTCTTCTACCTTACTTCTGTCAGGAGCTTCGACGTCGGTCTTAACAAGCGACAAATTACCTTTGCTTATACCCTTCAACCTGCCGTGGAATTTAACCGTGAATGTTGTCATTGTTATTCTTCAATTGTTTGTAAAGCGGATAACTTTAGACGATACTCGTTGACATTGTTAAGTTTGAAAACTCCAATACCAAATACTACTACATAACGTGTTCCGTCAATGTTTGTATATAATACAGCTTCCTGGTTAACAACGGTCTTAACATAACCCCTTGATTTATCGAAGTTGTTTGTTATTGTAAATCCGGAGTGCTTAACGTCCATGCTGCTCAAAATGTCATTTACTTCCGCTTCAATATAGTTCTCCAAATTCTTTATTGTGGCTTCAAACACTACACAAAAATCGTTTGCTAAGTCCAAACCTTCATTCGTAAGCGATAGTATATCTCCATCTACTCGGAAGCTAACAACTCTTTCAGCTACAAGGTCTACCGAAAATTGTTTGAAGTTCTGAATGATATCTATTACTACTTCCTTTGTAAGATACTTAATTACCAAATCGTTGACAATATGTTCTTTTACGTATTGCTTAAAATCTTGGTACGTAATTTCTTTTGTCACTTTGTCACTTTTCATTTCTTCTAATCTCTTTAAGAAGAGAACTCCTATTTTAATCTTCGGAGCGATTGTTGTTTTTGTCATTTTGTTTTGAGTTTTATTAGAGTTTTTATTATATTGTTTTGTCACTTATAATAACTTTGTCAATTTATTTTATTTGACAATTTAATAGCTTCT